>JAHBVI010000012.1 GCA_019637635.1 Anaerolineae bacterium | reverse complement strand
AGGAGCAGCGTATGGTGTTCGTGATCATAGACATCAATGCGCCCGGTCACGGAATGGTAAAGGTAGGTGGCCTGGTTGCGCGGATGGTTGAGGCGCACGGCCAGGTAATAGCCACCTTCGTCCCGGTCTACAAAAGCGCCAGAAGCGGAAACTTCGCCGGGGAAGTCCACATTCAGGTTGAAGATTTCTGCCAATATGTTTGTGAATTGGGGTGGGTCGGCGCTGAAATCAACGATGAGCCACCCGCCGCTGCCGTGCATAAGGATTTTGTCCTGGCTCAAACCTTCCATCCAGGGGGCGTGCTGCCCAAAATCGCCGGGCAAATGCAGGCTTTTTTCCACCTGACCGCTGTCGCTGTTGATTACAAACAGGGTGCTGCCCGCGTTATCGCCTCTACGGCCGTCCAGCCGGCTGATCACCAACCGCTCACCACCAGGCAGCCAGGCTGTATTGTCCCAATGCAGATCATACGGGTTGGGGGCCACATCGGGGATGGGTTGGAGGGCGAGGCTACGGCCGTCCAAAATCCAAAACGCCGCCTCACTTTGCAGCAGGATACGGCCGTTTTCCAACACAGCCGCCCCTCGTCCCCCCAGCTGGGTAAACCTCTCCGGGAAACGCTCTGTCAACCGTTCAATTTCTGTCTGACAAGGGGTTAAGATGAACAATTCGCCACTTGCGTCCAGATAGAGCAGGCGGCTGGCGGCTGCTTCGGATTCGCCGTCTGGCAGCCAGGTGTGGTGTTGGCGCAGCGTCTCCACATAAGAAAAGTCACCGTTCGCCGTGCATATCTCGCCCGTTTGTCCCTGCAAAAAGTGCAGCGTCATGGCCCCACCATTTTTGGCGCCAAACAGAAAGTAACGGCCGTCTGGCGACCAGCTTCCCGGCGCAACAGGTACCCCATCCAACATTGGCTGGACAACAGACTTAGACATCCCCACCTCAATTTCCGGTAAGGGCGTAGGTGGCGGCGGTCGGAACGCTGCCGGGTCTTCCATCGGTGAGTAATATCGCTCCTTCATCGCCGCCAGCCGCTCTTCACATTCCCATGTTCCCGGCGGCGGCTCCCCTGCTGCCTCATACACCCGCAAGGAGACGGGCGAACTGAAAAATTCGCGGTGAAACGCCGCCAGACGGTAGAAATCGTTGCCCCCCTGATAACACCACGCCTCGCCTGCCAGAATGACTGGCCGCCGGATAAACAGTAAATCACGAGGCGTCAATGCCGCCAGCGTCTCCGGGTAATGCCCTTCACGCTCGTGAAACCGGTCTAACGCCCCCGCAATTTGCGCCGCCCGTCGCTCCGTTATTGCGTGATAAGAGGCGTCCCAACCCCATTCAAAAGTTTGGTAAAACAAAACGGGCACAACCGCAATGAACAATAGGCCAATTAGACGCCTGTTGCCCCACAGAGCTGTCGTCATGGCGATACCCACGCCAATTGCCATGACCCCGGCCAGTTCCGAAATCAAAAAACCAAAAAGACCGTCACTGGTCTGGTCCCATACCGATCCCCAAAAGATGACGTAGGCCAGAACGATGATCAGGCCAACGGCTAAAACGCCAATCAGCAGCCGCTGCCAGAGTACACGGGAATGGGTGGTGGGTGTGTCTGGTGCGTTTTCGGGTTGTAGAACGGCCGTTAACAGCACCCCGGCCGTCACCACCGCCAGACCCGGCATGGCGTAAAGACCAAACAATAATGGCAAGCGAATGAAAAGGGATGGCGGCGCGGCCGTGTAATCAGGTGGATTACTTATCAGCCAGTACACCAGGAGGAGTACGCCCAGGCACAGCAGGCCCAGGAGAGTGGACAGCCAGAGATAACGACGCCCCAATGCCCAGCCCACTGCCAATATCAGAGTACCTGGCAGAATTAAATACGCCATCCCCATCCGAGAACCCCACAGAAGGCCAGTCAGGATGAGCAGTGCCAGGGCCAGGAAGACGGCCGTGATGCGGCTACCGCGGCTTATGTCTGCCACTTCTTTTACATTCAACAAGATGAGCGCCAGAATGGCTAACAACGCGGGTGTCAGTAATCTTGAAAGCTGAAAGAACGGCTGATCATACGGCTCGGTTATAAATCGCATTGTGATGTATAGCGCCAAAAGGGAAAACACCCCCATTCCCAGCAGCAGTAACAGGTAGCGGCCTCTTCTTTCATTCTCCTGACCGTGCAGCGCCAACATCCCTGCTATGGCTACCAACAGGGCAGGCAAAACAGCCAACTGTTGTAAAGTAGTCATGCTCATAAATGCCCCCCTCCGTCTGCTCTGCTATTCTCTTCCGCCCAACTCTGGTAAACCAGGCGGGCCAGCATGGGCAGCAGCAACAGGGTGATCTGGAAAGCCCACAACACGCCAATCCAGCTTAAGTCAGCCAGCCAACGCGCCGGGTCGGTCAGCCAGCGCCAAACACCACCCTGAAAAGCGGCCTGATGTAACAAAGGGGGCAGCAATGTAACGGAAACGGCCGTTAGCAAAACCACCCATTGCTGCGGCTGACGGTGGCAACGGCCGTAAACCCACACCCCCAGCACCATCAACAACAGTGATAAAGTCATGTAAGGTGTGCGGTCGGTGCGGTACACGCCGTCAAAGGCCACAATGAGCAGCCAGGGCATGAGGCCATATAGACCAAAACAGAGGCGCGTCCAATCCAAGGCCATGCTCCGGCCAATGTGCTGCAGGGAAGGGGGCAATGGCCAGTGATACAGGTGGGAATGCACGGCTGACAGCGCCAGTACAAAGGCCGCCACCAGCAAAATCACCCAGAACGCCATCAGGTGAAACGCCTGCGCCAACAGCAGACTGTAGCCTGACAGCAGACCACCCCATGGATAGGCCCAACGAGGCAGGCCCCGCGCCAGCCCCAGGCAGAACATGGGCAGGGCAAACAAGACCACAAACCAGCCCAGGCCAGACCATTGTTGCTGCCAGTTGGCCGGTATAGCATGGGGGCGGAGATAGGTGAGCAGGACAAGGCCAACGGCCGTAACCACAAACGGCAGCATTTCCAGAGCCAATTGTCGCCAGGAGAAACGGCCGTCATGTGCCGGTGGCAGCGGGTGGAATGGGGAACGGGAAATGGTTCGGGTTAACGGCCGTTGTGCCTGTTTCCCTCGCCAGGCCGCCAGATGCGCCCACCAGACTGCCTGGGGTAACTGGCAAAACTCATGCAAGCCAACGCCCAATAATACCCACCACCCCCGGCTGGCCGGCTGCGCCAGCACTCTCTCGAACACGTCTGTCATTTCTTCGGCAAAATTTTCTTGGAATTGTGCCGGAAACGTGTGCAGACTCAACTTATAGAGCCACATCAGGGCCGCCGCGAGCATAACAATCGCTTTTCTACCTGGCATCAGCCGCCCACCTGCCCTGCCAGACGCTGCTGTGCTGCGGCCAGCAGCGTCTGCAAACGGGTCATTTCGGCCTGCACCACCAGGCCGCCGCGGGTCGTCAGCCGGTATGCTTTGCGTGGCCGGCCGGGATGTGTGGCGCCCTCATCCGGGCTGGCCTCCCGCTCCACCCGTTCAATGAGCGCCTGATCCAGCAGCCGGGCCAGCGCCTCATACAAGGTGCCCGTGCTTAAGTTGACCTTTCCATTGCTCAGGGCAGCCACATCCTTGATGATGGCATATCCATGTTTTTCGCCTTCGCTCAGGCTGAGCAATATAAAAAAGGTGGGTTCACGCAGCGGCAGTAAATTGTGAATATCGTCGTCCTGGTGTGGCATAGGCTATCCTACTCCCTATATATCGGATACCGACTTAATGGAATAATCATAATGGATATGGTGTAAGCCGTCAATACACCATTACCTGGCGGCAATAAAAAACCGCCTGCGGAAGCAGGCGGTCTATTCGGGCGTTGACCGGCAGTAGGAGGGGGCGTCGTGGCCCTATTCCTGATTGGTTTGTTCCAGTCGCGTTTCTTTTGTGCCAGTTTTAGGGGAGGGAGCGATGATGTCATTTGCAGACAACTATCGCGGTTTTCCTTCTGCCGTTAATCCAATCAGGAATATCAATAGCATAACGTTTCTTTGGTGCAGAGGCAACTACTATTTCGACGGCATCAACACGAGTTCGGCCGGCCCGTGTTGTGCGTGGGTTTGATCTGACGCCAGACCGGACGCGGGCAGCGGCAACTGGCACGGCAAATGCCGCCCCCACCCCTGTACCTGCCGCCGGATTTCGGCTTCATCTACAGCCAATGGTGACAATATGGCACTGGCTGCCCGCAGCAGCAGGCGAGTATAACGTTCTACATCCACGGCCGTGACCGCAGGCGGCGCGCCAGGCAAATCCCCGGCCAGTACACCCGGCGCCCCCCTGATATAGAGGAATCGCACCCGCTGCCCTGGTCGCACCGTCTTACCGGCCATTGCCAACTGCCCGGCGGCGTGCGCCGCCGCTGAGGGCACGCGGTAGGCGGCCAACTCCCGGCTCAGTGTTTGCGATACCAGCAATGCGGTCAGCGGTATCTGCCCGTTTTGCAAATCGGCCAGATGTTGGCGCAGCCGTGCCCACACAACTGGCAGGCAGCTTTCGAGCGGCTGGCCAGGCGGCACGGCCGTCAACAACCCCATGATCTCCTGCTGCACCTGGGCCACCCAGGGGGCGGTATCCCGCCGCCGCGCCTCAATCCCGCGCAGCTTCACCGTGCCATCGCCAAACACACCAAAGTAACGGTTGGCGACCGGCACGCGGTCATCCAACCGCGACGGCAGAAAGGCGACCCACCGGTACACCCCCTCCAGGGCAATGGGCAGGCCGGTACGGGCCAGGATTTCCGCCTGTAAGGGGGCAAAATCGGCCGGCTGGCTGTACCCCGTCTGCTGCACCCAGATGCCATCCACATACATATGCAGCACCGTGAATCCCATCTCCTCGGCGGCTTCTTTGGCCCGCAGCAGCGCCTCACGGCCGTAGGCGGTCACCGCCTCGTGGCTTTCAATACGACCAAAACGGGCATTTTTGTAACCCAGATAACCGAAACAGACGACCAGCAGCCATTTGAGGGCATCAGCCCGTGCCTTCAGCGACCGGTAACGGCAGTCCTGCCGGGTCAATTGCGCCAACTGCTGCTTGAGGGCGATACGTTTGGCCAGCAACGGCCGTAACGTCTGTGGCACCAATCCTTCCCGTGACTGGTCTACCGGGATACCTAATTCTGGCACTATCTTTGCATCGCTGGCTCCTATTCCCACCGTTTCCGGGGAGATATTGTGGTGCACCATGATGCTGGGATACATGGAAACAAAATCCAACTCCGCCACTTCCCGGTGCAGCCCGATGAGCGGCTGGTAAACCAGGCCACCCCGGTCGGCGCGGATCAGCTGCCGCGCCGTTTTCCACCCTTCGGCCTGCTGCTTCTGGTAAGGCACCAGCACCCCCCGCCGCAGTGCCGTGATCATCTGTATGGCCGTGATGCCCGCCCCCGGTGATTTGCGGGCGATTTCCTGCACCGGCAGCCCCGTCACCCGCGCCTGCTCTAGTACGCCTTCCAGGCCGTAATCTCCATACAGCATGGCGTTTTGTTGGTCAATGTGCCAACGGCCGTAAAGATGCACCTGCCGCCCACGATAGACCACCTGGCCGTAGGTGAAATAGCTGTTTTCTTGTCGCTGTAACGGCCGTTGTCCTTCATCCCGGTTGGGGTTAAAGGGGATGCCTGTTTGCGCCGCTTGCTCCAGTAGGGTGGGGAAGAGCCAGGTATCACCCCAGCGCGTCAGGATGAGGTCGGGGTCATGCCGCTTGAACGTGGCCTGCAACTGGCGCAGCAGCAGGTGGCCTGGTTGCAGCGGGATGCGGTTATCGGTACGGCCGCAGCGCACCCGCAGCCAACAAGGTGTGGCCTGAAAGGGGGGCACATCCGGCTCAATGGTCATCAGGCGCAGCGGGGGAGTAGTTGGCTCTAAATCCCAGGTGGATTCCAGGGGCGTCAGCCGCCGGATATGGTTGGCTTCGTCGGCCTCCAGCTCACAATAGGCCAGGGGGAACAGAGCCAGCGCCGCCGCCAGCCGCAGGCTGAGGGGGATGTCCGCATCGTAATAATCCAGGTCGGGAAAAGCGCGAGCCAGGGACGAAAAAACCGCCAATTGCACATCGGGCCGATTGGCTGTTACCGCCAGGACATCCAACATCCCGGCAAACAAATCCTCTCGCTGCATACGGGCCAGTGGTAGGGTGGGGTGATTGTCCCGCAAAAAACGCCAGGCGGCCCGCAGCCGGGGGAATGGGCCGGCGGCGTAAAAGGTGAGGGGGAAATCCAGGGTGAGACGCTGGCGACGGCCGTCGGCCAACAAAAACCAGAGCACAACACCTGCTTCTTCTCCCTCCCCGGCATACAGATCCAGCAGCCACCCTGTCTGGCCCCCGGCGCCGCCAGACCGCTCAGCCATATAACTGGCGTTTGAGCGCCTCGATTTCCCGCGCCTGTTCCAGCAGCATCGCCAGCAAGATGGCTTCAAAGGGCAGGGCGTGGTTGGCCTGGCTGATGGCGGCCGTATGTTTGCGCGCCCCGGCAAAAAGGGTATCAAAGAGAACCTGGTCTTGCCGCCGCAGCGTGCGCCGGAAGCGGGCAAAAGCCGCTTCCTCCTGTTGGATTACCTGGTTGATGGTCTGGACGGTTCGGCCCATGGTCTGTTCCTTTGTCTAAATAGGACGCGGATGAGCGCGGATGACGCGGATAAGAAGAGAAAATCTGCGTCATCCGCGTCCCATCAAAAAAGCGTCGGATTCCTGGCTGCCGGGGGCATCTCGGCCAGCAGCAGCACATCGGCCGTTTCTTGCAGCAGCGTTACCAGCCCTGAGCGCTCTGGCTGTGGCGGTGGCCGCAGGCTAACGACGACGGGGGCATGACGGCGCAGGCGGCACAGGTGAACACACACCAACCGCCACAGACGGAAGCTTTCCGTTACCGGCACACTTTCATCGGTGAAGGTAGCCAGCAAATCTAGCGTCAGCAGGGGCACGGCCGTGGCCGGGGTTTGCGCCAGCAAAGCTACTATCTGGTAGCAGGTGAAGGCGCGGGCCAGGGTGATGCGGTTTAATGTCGCCTCTACCTGCCCCGTCTGGCGGCGCAGATGACGGGCCACCTGGTAGGCGGCAAACCGGTTACCACCATCTACCACACACACCGGACCTTGCAAGGCCAGGACGGCCGTCAACGCCATCATCATCTCTGGCGCGGCGTCGGGCGTAACCAGTAGCCCCAGTTTGCCAGCCGGTAGGTCGGGTAAGGTAGTCGCCATGCGCCCAACCATAACCAGGAGCAGGGGAGGGGGCAATACGCCAGGGGGATGAAAGTGGGGCGGAATTGGGGTCTAATCCCAGGGGATGAGACAGGTGCAGGGACGCCTTTCCCCCAATGTCCACAGGTGACAAACACAGCCCATCCTATTCCCCGCATCCAGCTGCCAAGCCAATCCCACTGCCTACTGCTTACCGCTCACCGCTCACCGCTCACTGCCAGAAACCCAGGCCGAAAAATCCCAACCAGCCAGCATTTCGCGTAGTTCTGTTTTGCTGTTGGCTTCAAACTTGTGCAGGATGTGGCGCATGTGGGTGCGCACCGTGTTGGGGGAGATGACCATGTGGGCGGCAATCTCCTGGTTGGTATAACCCAGGCAGGCCAGGGCCGCCGTTTGCTGTTCGCGGGGGGTGAGCGCTTCCCAACGCTGCAAGTGGGCCAGGGCTACCAGCCGTTCGGCGAGTGCATGGTGCAACAAGCCATTAATAACGGCATCCAGGGGCTGCCCTTCCTGGGCGGCAAACCGTTCCAAATGGGGTAACAAAGCCGGGGAGATCTCAATGGAGGCCGGGGGTGGGGGAGAAGCAAAACCGAGGGAGTGACGCAGTCGTTCCAGAAAAGACATAACGAGGGTGTGCTATCTGAGAAAGGGATGATGTTCCGCACACCCTCCGGTTGAATGGAACATATGTTCCGCGCCCGGTCAGGATTGTAACCACACCTCGTGAAAACAGGCTGTGAAGGGGGCGTGAAAAGTTAGTACCGAAGTACCAACGTGGTGGGGAGTGATCGAGACACGGCCGTATCCCAATACCATACTAAACAGCACGGCCGTCGTTATCTCCCCAAGTTGGCACAAGGCAGCTACCTGATTCGCAGACGGCCTGATTGGTAAACAGAAAACTTCCCCGCCAGTTTATCCGCGTGGTTTTGAATGATTTCCGCTACGACACGCACTTTTTCATTACTTGTGGCTTCATCTAAGCGCAAGAGCAGCACACCGGCATGGGTTTGCCCAGCGCGGTAAATCATTTCGCCAAAATCTTTGTCCATTGTCACGACGATTCGATTTTCATGTGCTGCGATTTACAGAATGGTGTGGTCTGGCAATTTGGGATCTATTGCCCGGACAGCTTTGACATCGTAACCACTGTCGCTTAGCCAATGTTCTACTTTCTTGCTGACACCGACATCTACCAGGAACTTTAATGACATCGTCAGGCAGCGACCGGATAAACACGAGTTTCGCTAACCAGATCGCCAGCAAAAGCAAAGACAGCCAGCAAATCCTCAGGCTCTAACTCCGGATAATCCTCAAGCAGATCTTCCGGTGGTACGCCTGCGGCTAATGCCCTGAGGATCTGTTCTACGGTGATGCGCAAGCCGCGAATGGTTGGTTTACCCATCATCACATTTGGATTGGTTGTTACCCGATTAGTCAAGACATTCATAAAGCACCTCGCTTCATATTTGCCAATGAGTATAACACAAAACGGCCTACCCCACCCCACCCCAAACAAAACGGCCGTACCCATCCCAAACACGGCCATCCCCCATCCATTCCTTACCCCAATCTGTTGTCATCTCCCGGCTCCCTATCCGCTGCCCTCACCAAGCGCACTCATATCCCCACCCCACGCCAAAACAACACGGCCGTGCCCACCCCACGGTGCCCGAAATTACCTGGATTGTTCTTTACACGATGCCTCGTTATAATGGCATCAATGACAAACCTGCCACCTGACACCATCATTGCACCAGCCAAATTAAGGGATTACTTGCTGGTCTGGCAGGGAAAGGACGACAAATCTGAATGGTTAGCAATGGTCGGTTATACAGCCGATAACTGGCAACAACTGGAAAAGGATTTACGGCTGCAAATCTTGCCCCTTGAAGCTGAGTTTGTGGAGGCAACCCGATTCGGACAGATGTTTGAGATCAAGGGAGATTTGGTAGGTCCAAACGGGAAAACTTTGCCCCTACGCAGCTTTTGGATGTTTGAGTTTGATTCTGAGCAGACGAAATTCATTACCCTTTATCCTGATAAGGCGCGAATAAAATGACATTTAAGCTCTTTGAACAAGTCGTTTTGACACAAGATATACCGGAAAGAAAGTTGCGGCGAGGAGACGTAGCCACGATTGTGGAGCATCACCCGATGTGGCAGGGAGAAGATGGTTACTCGCTGGAGCTGTTTAATGGCATTGGTGAGACCATTGCCGTGATCACCGTACCAGAATCAGCCATTCAGCCCCTTTCCGCCGACACCATTCTGCATGTGCGTAACTTAAGAGTGCCAGCCTAAACATCGTCCATCACGGCCGTACCCATCCCAACCACGGCCGTATCCCATCCGCTCCTTTCTCTAATCCGTTGTTGTCTCCCGGCCCCCTACAGCGTCCAATCACTCCGCACAAACACCCGCGAATACCCACTCGGCAGCGTCGCCGTCGAAAGTTCAAATGTCCCTGTCAACGGCGTTGAATTCCTTGCTGCGGCGCGGTCTTCCCCGGCCGGTGTGGCGGCCTCTCAGCCCGAAGGGATGCTGTTCCACACCGTGCCACAGGTGCCTGTCAGTCACCAGCCCGTTTTCGTTCGATGCGCGACATTGTTCCCCGGCGCATCCCTGCGGCAGGGAGACATGTCGAATTGAGGCCGGGTGTGAACAGCAAGAGAGACGCAAGAGGAGAATGGGCGGCACGGCCGTCCCCCTCATCACCAGGTCTGCACCCGTCACCTGACCGCAGCGATACGTTTCTTATCAGCACGGCCGTACTTCCCCATACAGCCGTGCTTTTTTGTGTGGTGGGATGGGGGAGCCGCCGTTTGCCCACACGCCATGAGCCAGATCAGCCAGATCACGCCAATCAATCCCCCAAATCGGTATAAATATACCGGCAATCGGTATAAATATACTCTGGATCAAAACCGGAAAAGCGATTAAGATCAGGCGTATGATGAACACGGCCGTCTGAAACCAGAAGGCCATCAAGATTATCTGGGGATACCGGACGGCGCGGGAGAGATGCCCACTGGCTAAACGACCAGTGTGATGTGGCCCCGTTTCGGCCATTACCCAAACCCCCTATCCATTTCAACCTGTGCTTCCCTTTGCCCGTAGCTGGCGGTCGTTTGCTGCCTGCTGGCTGCCGCCTGCCTGGGGGAAGGGCAGAACAAAAGAGAGGTGAGACATGAAACATCGCTGCTGTATTTCCTTCCCCATCCCCATCCTGCTCGTCGTTTTGCTCCTGGTCGCCTGTAACAGCCCCGGCGAACCGCAACCGCCCGGCTGCGCCAGCAACGGCATGGGCATCATTCCCACCGCCACCCGGCAAACAGACCCCGACCTGTTCAACCCGCCCACACCGCCTGACGGCGGAGATGATACGGCTGCCTGTCCCACGCCCATCCCGGTGGATATCGTGCCGGCGGAATTGGGAGAGCAATTTATCACCACCAAAGTGACCAACCTGGCGCTGGATGTGGCCAACCAGGATTTGGCGGCCACGGCCGTGGGTGATGACATGCTGGCGGTCGCCTGGCTCAGCGAGAGCGATGGTATCGCCGACATTTACGTCGCCCTGTCACGCGGCGGCAACCATTTCCAGGTGCGCCGGGTAGACAGTGGCCGCCGCGTCTCCCTGGCTTTCAGCCGCGCCAACCGTCTGCATGTAGCCTATGAACAAGACGGCCGTCTCCTCTATCGCGCCGCTGACCAGGGCACACATCCGGCCGATGCGGCCGCCATCTTTGTAGGCGATGGGCGCAACCCTCACGTCATTGTGGATGAACACAACTGGGCGCACGTCCTGTATGAACAAGACGGTAGCATCTTCAAAGCCAAACACCTCTCTGGTGATGCCTGGCTGACTCAATATGTCACCGACGGGCGGATCGTGGCCACCCACCCGTTTTACAACGAACAGGGGGGTAACGTGTTTGGCGTCCCGGCGGATGTCTACTGGTTTGGTCTTTTTCTGGCCGTGGCCGACGGCGCACAGATTCGCTTGCTGCGCCATCTCTCCTGGTTCAATCTATGGCAGCAAACGGCCGTTTTTGCCATCCCTCCCGATGAGACCTTGACCGGAGACGTGGGGCTGGATTATCTGGCCGTCAGCGAAGAGGAAGCCTGGGTGTATGCGTCCTGGGTAACGAAACGGCCGTTTCCCACGCCGCCCATACCCCGCTATGCCCAACCCATCTACGAAGCGGCCAACCCGCTCTACCCCGACCAGATCGCCAATCCCGGCCACATCCACACCGGCTTGAACGCTGTCCGCTGGCACAGCCTGGACACCCCCTTTGACGCCGGGCTGAAACAGACGGTGGTCGTGCCAGACCCATCAGGCGACCTCACCTTCTCGGCCTGGGGATTGGCGGGGACGGCCGCCGGCGGCAGCCTGGCTCTGCGCATCGGCCTTGACCCCACCGGCAGCGACAACCCCAACAGTCCCTACGTGGTCTGGTCAGAAGCGACGACGGCAGCCACGTTCACCCTTATCCCCACTGCACAAACCTGGTAAGACCTATAAAGGTCTGGTCAGAAGCGACGACGGCAGCCACGTTCACCCCCTTAAGTATCACGGTTGCCGCCCAGGGCAGTACGGCCACCGTTTTCCTGCGCGGTACGCTGGATATGGCCGCTGTTCCTGGTACGGCCGTCTGGGACACGGCCGTGATGCACCCTTCGGCAGGTTCCGGGTCAACACTGGTCAATGGTGACTTTGAAGGCCCCTTTGTTTTACAAGATTCCATCACCGTGCCCGAAGGCTGGACGGCCTGGTACCAGGACAGCGGCAATACTCTACCAGACGGCCGTGATGTGTACACCGTTTACGCCACCTGGTCTGATAACGGCGGTTCTGCCTGGACCGGCCCGGAAGCGATCACCGCCAACCGCGACCTCAGCGGTGGTACCACCGGTGCTATCCGGCCGGATGTCACGCCCATTATCTCAATAGCCACTGAGCCGCCATCGGTCAGCTTCTTTTATATCTACAAAACAGGCGACCCGCCCCAGGATACGACTTTTCTGCGTTTTGGACGGCCGTACCAGACCCAGTGCGATTTAGGCACGGCCGACTGCACCGATACCCCCGGCGCACCTCTACTACCGCGCAACGTCGTGCGACCCAGTTACCGCTTGCTGGCTGCCCGCGATCCCTTCAACCCCGATCGGGCCATCCTGACCTGGGATGGGCTGCAAACCGATGTCACCAACAAAGATGTGTACGCCACCTTCCTGGTGCTGCGCTAGGAGAAATGCTGTGACCAAACAACTGCGCCTGCTGCTCTATATTTTGTTCCTGATCATCACCCTCGCACCGCTTGCTTTCTTTGTTTTACTGGACGTGGCCCAAGGTGAAGGCGAACCTACCAGTTTGGTTGTCAGCGGCCTTGGGCAACGGTATACGGAAAACATTGCCGTCATTGACATCCGCAACTTTGGCTACCAACCGGCGCAAATACCACCAAGTACCCCTTCATCCCTTCAACAGGTTCAGGGCAGGCACTTCATAATTCATAATTCATCCTTGCCACATGTTGGGGGCAGCAACCCCAACAATCCCTATGCCGTCATCCGCAAAACCGCCGCCACTTTTCTCCATCCAGGGGTAACGGCCTATTACGAAATCAGTCTGGCCAACTATGAAAGCGTTACTCACACCTACCGGCTGACGGATACCTTACCGCCGCAGTTGACCTATGTCCCCGATTCGACCAGCGACCTCACCTACAACCCAACCACCCGTACGCTGACCTGGCAAGGCGAATTGTCACCCGGCCACCTGGATTACGTCATTGAAGAAAACAGCCTGATGTTGCCCTACCTGGACCTGGCCGACTTTGGCGCAGTCAACCTGTGCGATGACTTCATCGCCAACGGTGAGGACTGCAACGATGTAACTGTCACCTTCAACCTGGGTGTGAACGGTTACACCACCAACATGTATGGGGAAGTGCTTAACCAGCTTACGCTCTCGTCCAATGGCCTGATCCTGGGCAATGATATGGGCATTCCCAATCCGCATGGGCACAACCAATGGCTGCCGGATGCGGCCGCGCCGGGTTTTGTGCTGGCCGGATTATGGCGCGATGTGGATTTGACAAACAGCGGCCGCTGGCACACCGCCATCATCAGCGGCCTGGTGCAGGGGCACGATGTTTTCTACGCTCAATGGCACGATGCGCCTCATGCCCATAACCCCGATCTCACCGCCCGCCACGCTATTGCCGTTTTGTTGAACGGCGGCGGCAGCATGGCCGGCCACGCTTTTTTCATCTACGACAACATCTCCAATCCGGCGCAAACCGTTGCCGGGGGCTATACCATCGGCGTCGAGGACAAATTAGGCGTGCGCGGCGTGACCTATGCCTATGCCCCCTGCTGCGGCGATCCACAGCCGCCGCAAGGCTACCCGCCGGCGGCCGGGACGACCGTCCACCTATGGCCGGTGCTGTTTGGTGCGACGAACGATTATGGCCGTACCTTCAGTTATGAAGCCCTGGTCAACGGCAGTGTCCCGGAAACGATCACCAACACGGCCGTTGCTGTTTACCGCCAGCCTGCTGGTGCTGACCAGTTTAGGCTGTGGCCTCATCGGTTTCATCGAAAACCCGGCCCCCCTCACCGGTCCCAGCTATTGGGCGGCGGAAACGGGCACCCCTGTGCCCACCGTGACCGTCTTCCTGGGCACATCCACGCCAGTCTACGCCGACACACCCATTCCGGCGCTCATCACCACCACGCCGGAATGGACGACAGTGACGGCCACCCCCATCCTGCCGCCGCCCACGATGACGCCATTTGGTTTCACCGCGACACCTTACTGGGTGACAACGACTCCCATCTACCTGACGGAGACACCGCCGCCACCGGTCACGACCACGCCTGGTTTACCCATGATTGGTTACACCACGCCGGAGCCGCTAGAAACCCCCTATTATCGCGTCGGTACGTTCTACATGAACAGCGATGTGTACGTAGGTGGCCCCAATGGTCTGGTTTTCCGCATCACCGGCCACGAGACACAGCCCAGCCCTAACCACAATGAAGCCACCTACCACTTCATCACCCTCCAGGTCACCAACCACACGGCCGGTGAGGTTATTGTCCCCGTTTCCGATGTTTTTTTCATCCGCCGCGTCGAGCGTGAGGGTACACTGCTTCACGGCCGGTGGGTTGCCCAAAACGAGCCGATTATCGCCCGCAATCTTCCGGCTTACGAAACACAGCAACTTGACCCCATTCCTTCAGATGGTGAACGGGACTTCATCCTTGGTTTTGTCGTCCCCAACGGCGACGTGCGTGAGTTGGGTCTCATCACCGGCTGGAACCGGCCGGTCGAAGGTGGCCTGCCCGTCTGGTTCTATCTGGAAGATGACCCGCTTGGCCCCTTTACCGACGCCTACCAACCACCGCCGCCAACGCCGGTTGTGCTGGACGATGGCGGCGCGCCGGGCAACCCTGGCGATCCACCGGGCAGCGGTGGCGGCCAATGGCCGACCACCGGATTTATCACCCGTGGCTTTGGCTGCCACGAACTGTACACCGGCATTGACGGCACAGGTTTTGGCTGCCCGGCGGAACGCCCCTGGTTCCACAACGGCGTGGACATCGCCAACAGCGCGGGCACCCTCATCTGGTCGCCGGTAGATGGCGACATGCTCTACGCCGGTCCCCACAGCACGGGGCCAGACTGCTCGCAAATCCCCGGTTCGCAGCGACCCCATGAAGGTTTAGGTAATTACCAGCGCCTTGGCGGCAGCGATACGCTCCACTATTTCGGCCACTTGAGCGGTTTCCTTGTGACATCTGGCAGCCTCACGGCCGGGCAGATGGTGGCGGAAATGGGGTCAACCGGCTGCAGCACGGGCAGCCACCTGCATTGGATTGTGTACCAAAATGGCAACCTGGTAGACCCGGCGCAGTGGGCCGGGCCAGGGCCGAGCCCGTGATGGGGTGATGGGTTGATGAGGTGATAGGAGGTTATGGTGAATAAGAAAGCATTACGACTGATTGAACTCGGCCTGCATCCTGTCCTGTTAGGCAGGGAGGGTGATAACCTGAAACGGCCGTTGCTCAAAGGCTGGCAAACGGCCGTCTACACTGCCGCCGATGTCCGCACCTGGCCGCCGCAGAACAACGTCGGTATTCGCTGCGGTTTGCAGCGAAGCCTGCCCCGAACCAGCCGAGGGGGCCGCCACCTCATTGTCTTCGACTTTGACGGCGAGGCTACCCGTATCTATCCCACCTGGCGGCGGGCGGTAGTCCAGCGTTTCCGGCAACCATTGGTCACAGTCGTCAGCGCCCGCGGCTACCACAGCTACTTTTTCACCAGTGGGGCCCATCCCGGCCGGACATTAGCGGGCCGTTATGTGCAAACGCTGGGTGAGACTAACGGCCGTAAACAATTGTTCAAATTCATTGAGACGTTGGGCGGCGGCCGCTAGGTGGTCTCCACCGGCTGTCGTCACCCCAGTGGCCATCGCTACCAGTTTGTCCCCGGCACTGACTATGAAGATATTCCCACCCTGACCGCAGGAAAGTACCAGGCATTGGTCACTCTCAGCAAATCCTTTGATGAACGGCCGTCACAGCCAGAGCGTAACCCAACGGTACGTCCCGTGAGGCTTTGTGGTGAGATCAGCGGCATTGAGAACTGCCTGGACTATGCCCGGCGTTTCATCGCCGCCGCCGAGCAGGTAGAACGTAACGGCGACATTCGTTTCCTGGGGCAGGGTGGTTTGCTGGTCACGGCCGACGGCCGTGGCTGGTACTCATTTAGCGACGATACCGGCGGCGGCCTGGCCGAACTGATCGCCTGGCACCAATCACTGATGGGGGAGGGGTCATGCTAGAAGCCATCATCATTATTGGCCTACTGATCATCCTGGCCGTCCTTTTCTGGCCACGACGCAGTCCCTATATCCGGCGGGTCACCAAATCTTACAACGGGCAGCGGTATGGGAAAGAGCGGGAATTGTACTAATGGTCAACGAGCAATTGCCAATGGTTAACAATGGATTTGTAGCGTCCATGATGAGACGAAAGTATAGGCACTGGTGGGCCTGTTGGCTGCCCTTTTTGCTGGTGTTGCTGGCCGGTATGACGGAAATGCCGGCAAACGGCGATGTGTCCCTGACCATCCGGCTGCGGGCCGGTGATGGCACGGCCGTTGCCGGTGAGACAGTCAGCTTGCAGCGGCTGCCGGAAGAAGAACCAGTTTCCCCAGAGTGCGAGACCGATGCTCAAGGCAAGTGTACCTGGTACGTAGGGCGAGGACTATACCAGGTGTTGTTTAACCGGCCGCTGGACGACATTTCGGCTCTAGCCGTGGCCGAAGGTGGTTTGCGTGGTCTGGGCATTACTGTTGGCGATGCAGACATCACCTATCACTTCACCTTCCCCAGCGACGGCCGTGTCTACTTTGATACGGCCCCGGAAGCGGCCGTACCTGTGCCCTTGATGCCGGTGGGCGAGGCGTGGCATGGTGGGATAGCGCCCACCCCTTCGCCAATCGTCACTGAAGATGATCCGGCCAAAGCAACACCAGCGCCAGCGCCGGTACCTATCCAGGACACGGCCGTGTCGCCGTCTCCATCCGGCAGTTTCTGGCGTCTGCTGCTCTTTTTTGGTGGCGGTCTGGCGCTGGGTGGCAGCATCCATTGGTGGTCACGGCGTCGCCAACCAGCCCTGGCCCATCCCCCCGTTATTGTGGAGCATAAACCGGAGGAACACGATGCTTGACCCCGGCCGTTACTTCGCCGAAGCCATCTACTTCCTGCAATACACCCTGGCCCAAATCCTGTGGGCTGTTGCCAGGGCGACGCTTTCCATTGCCGTGATCGCCGAGAGTATCAACACCTGGGTGACGGACAATGTTGGCTATTTCGTGGAGCTGCTGGTCAATGCCCTGTCCGCGCCCCTGGGCGGCATGTTCATTCTGGCGCTGACGGCGCTGGGATTCTGGTACGCCCTGAACAATATCATCCCCACCAACCGCTGGGTAGACCCCGGCAAGTTGTTTACCTACGGCCTCATCGCCTTCTTTTTCTTCTCCTCGCCCATCGTCGTCATTGACATGATGGAAGAGCTGCGCCAATCCCTGAACGCCGGGATTGATGCCGCCCTCATTGATGGCGCTGCCGGTGACATCTTCGATACCAGTATGAACGGGACAGACCCCGGACTGCCCGGCGCCATTCCTGACGTCAACAGCGATGGTGTCATCGGCAGTTTTGACCTGGTCTCGGCCTTCATGCTGGTGGCCAACCTGGACGAACTGGACAGCAGCGAGTTCCCGGTAGACTTCGAGTCAGCCTATTTCCCCTTTGGCGATCCCAGCAATATCAATCTCAGTGATGAAGCCGACCAGCAGCTGGCTAAGGCGCTGGCCAGCGATGGTATTGAACGGCTGCTCTTTGCTTGGGTGGCCATTCCCACGGCCATCGCCGAACATTTCCTGCACCTGGCGCTGACCGGCGTAGCTGTATTCCTCTATACCGGTGTGCCCTTTGCCCTGCTCTTCGCCTTTTTTATCTACACCCAGGCTTTCCTGGGGGCGTACCTGCGCCAGTTTATCAATCTGCTTATCGAGACGCTGATGAGCGTCATCATCGCCGCCATCATGATCGGCCTGCTGGCCGCGGCCGCGCAGCAGGGCATTGGCCTCTACATTGGCGCCAGTCTCATCACCCTCATGGTGCTGCTCTGGCGTATCAAGAGCGCCCTCAAGCTGGCGACGGCCGCCTTCAACCTCTTTGGTGGGGCGATGCTTACCGGCGGCGCTGGCGGGATGGAACTGGCCAACATGGGTAAACAGGCGGTCATGGGCACGGCGGCATTGGCCGGGGCGGCCCTGACCGGCGGGGCGACGGTCGCTGCCGGCGGCGCCGTCCTGGCATCGGCGGCGGCATTGCAGGCTGACGGCCGTGCCGAAGGGGCGTATCTGGGCACCGACCCCCACAAAACGGAAGGCCGGGTACGGCAGCTTAAGACTATCGCCGGGTACACGCTGGGCAAATCGGAAACCATCCGCCACGTCATCGAAGGAGCGCACGAGACCCGTACCCTGGCCCGTAATTTCCGCGATGGCCAGGTGCAGCCGCATGAACCAGATATGCTCGACTATCTGCGCGCCGGCTCTTCAATGTCCGGTTTTGGCTCCAGTCCCTGGCTGGCGATGCGATTTTCCCCCTCGTTACGGGCCGCATACGACGAGATTGGCGGCCACCATGGTGGCCATGGGGTGCGTGATGGTGTTTATGACGGGGAGGGAGAGCCGGTAGAGTTGAGCCACCGAATGAACGGCGTTGAGCCGTGGCGCGATCAGCCGGCCACCCCCCACCAGCGCGCCTATCTGCGCCGGTTGGGAGTAGCGACACCCGACGAGCTGACGCGCGGTCAGGCCAGCGATTGGTTGGGCCAGGCCCACCGCCAGCGCGATGATCTGGCTGACGACACGCGCCGCCTATCCTGGCAGCAGCCGGATGCCGGTGAGCCGCGTCGCGCGGCTGTCCCCCCGGTCGCGCCGCCGGTTCACCCAACTTTGGGCCACCTATCTTCGGGCTATCCGTCCCTGGGCCACCCGTCTTCGGGCCACCCGTCTTCGGGCCACCCGTCTTCGGGCCACCCGTCTTCGGGCCACCTGCCCAGCCTGGAGCAGGCCATCCATACCCTCACCCAGGTTTTGCAGCAGTTCTCTACAGCCACCAGTGACCCGCCGGCCAGCAGGATACGCGGCAGCGGCCATAACCAGAGGGTCGCCGGCGTCAACGGCCCCATCCCGGATTGGCTGGATGAGGGGCTAGATGCCCAGACGGCCATCAACGTCGGCGCAGTGCCCGGTACGGAAGGGGTGTTGGCCGCACCGCCTGCGATTACACCCGGTGCAGAGCCGTTGTTTGCCATGCCTGGTGACGGCGTCATTCGGGTGCAGCCTTACCAGCCATCACGCCGGCAGATCATCCATGACACGTTGCAGCGACTCACCGAACCGAACACCCCGGCCGGCCGTGCCGCGCACCAGACGCTGCTCCTTTATACAGGGGAACACAATACGCAGCAGATCCGGCAGGCCATCAGCCAACACACCGTCACGGCCGTACAGGAAGCGACTGATGCCACCGCCGCGCTGGCAGCGCAGTACCGGCAGCAGGGGCTGTCTGACACAGCGCAATGGGCCGCTTTTCAGGGCGGGTCGGCGCTGGCGGCGCTGCGCGCCAGCGTGGATACGCCGCTGTCTGACAGCCAGTTAGCGGCGGTGGCGGATATGGTTTTGTTGGCGCAGCGCCATTTGACGCGCGGCGAACTGGTAGCGGTCATTGGCCGGGAGGTGGCCGCGGGCGCCGATAGTGAACGGGCCGTGATGGGCGCGATTGGGGCGACCGTTGGTTTCGGCCGCATGACGGGCAGCGTGCGCGGCGTCATGGCCGGGGCGCGCGCCATGAATCTCTCCCCGGCTGAGTTGGTACGTCTGGCCGAAATGATTCAGGACGGCCTGCGTGACGTGGTGCAGGCCGAACTGACCGGTCGCGGCTACCGGTCGGAAATGGTGCACGATTTTGTGGGCGACATGGCCGCTTTGCCCGGTGTGATGGTGGTGCCACAGTCCACAGCCGTTCATCCAACGGCCGTTTCATCTCAGGAATCCCAGGAAGGAGACAAGCATGATAAAGAGACAAAAGATGCTCATCGTGACCTGCTTTTATGACCCGGCCGTGACCGGCCCAGAGGCCATTGTGGCCGAGGTGAGCCCGATCACCGCCGCCGCATTGTTTAGCGGCATCGGTCAATGGCTGGAGAAGGGTGGGGTGGTGCGCCTCAGCCACATCGAGGCCGACCTGGTGCCTCTGGCCGGTGGCCAAAACGGATCTCACCCGGCGCATGAGTGGGTGGGGTTGACCTTCGTCCCGGTGCAGCCGGCCGCGACAGAAGTAATTGTCATGGAGGAAGTGGTAGATGCGTATTAAACAGATTTTCAGCCTGAGTGGATTCAGCCTGGCTGCGTTCCTGGTGCTGGTGGCTTTCACCGGCCAGACAGAGGCCCAGGCTGGCGGCCAGAATCCGACGCCGATAGTCATCACCCTGACGCCGCCGGTGACAGGTACACCCGGCCAGCCAACGGCCGTGCCCAGTCCAACGAGTGACGGCGGGCTGCCACCGGATCGCTTTGAACCGAACAATGACCCCCATACAGCAACGGAGATAGGTTGGCAAACCGAGCCGGGGCTGACGCTCACCGGTGATGACGTAGATTATTTCACCGGGTATCTCAAAACAGGCCAGATGGTGCGCATCAGCACCTTCGTTTATGGAGGGTTGGATACCCGGCTCAAATTGTACTGGCATGAGCAGCTGGTAGCCGAAAACGACGACCGCTCTCCAGCCGACGTGGGCTCGATGGTACTGTTTACGGCCCCGGCCGATGGCTGGTACGTGGCCCTGGTAGAGAAAGCGACCGTCTATGACGGCATTTACGATCTGGAAACGGCTTTAGTGGAACCAACCATAACACCCACCGCCGCGCCGACCGGGACGCCTAACCCAAGCGCAACTCCTACGCCATCGCCCACGCCGCTCATGCAGCCCGACCTGGCCGAGCCTAACAATACGCCGGAAACAGCCCGGCCGGTGACGCCTGGTCTGCGTGGTACTTATACCGTTGGCGCCGGTGACGTGGACTATTTCACCTTCATTGCCAAGGCGGGCAATCGCTACGCCTGTGAAACGGTGACCGGCCAGGTGGACACCCTGTTAACCGTGACTGGCGGCACGGCCGTGACCGGTGGCACGGCCGTCATCGGCGCCAACGACGACCGCGCGGTGGGGCGGGTGGATTCCTACCTGGCCTGGACGGCCGTTGCGGAACAGCCGGTCATCGTCAAAGTCGAAGCCCGCGGCGGCAGTTTTGGGCAGTATGAATTTGTCTGCCAGAACGTTGTGCCACCGCCGGCGCCACCGATGCCGCCAGCACCAGTTGCTGGTACAGCAACGACGAGCGAGTTGTTGACGGCAACGACAACCGTCACGGTTACCGAACGCATTTCTCTAACAGTGCAGCATATCGGCCGTGTCCCGCCCCAAACTACCATACCGGCAACACATATTCGCCTGTTGGTTTATTACGACGCCAACAACGACCGGCAGCCCGGCCCCGGCGAAGGGATTGCCAACGTCAGCGTCGTGGCCGTCAGCGCCCAGGGGCAGCGTCTTGCCCGCGTCTTCACCAACGCCCAGGGCGAAGCCATCTTCAACCTGAGCAGCGAAGCCGTTGCCCGTGTCATGGTTCCTTTTGTGCCCGGCTGGTCGGCGCGCCTCAGGGTAGGGGAGGCGAATAACGACATCGTATTAGGACTGCCGGCCGTGCGCCTGCCCGTCTTTTTGCCGGTGCAGCGGCAAGTATCAAGTGATTAAGTGTCACGTGTCAGGTAGCCACACATGACACGTGATACATG
This sequence comes from Anaerolineae bacterium, assembly GCA_019637635.1. GTDB lineage: Bacteria > Chloroflexota > Anaerolineae > Promineifilales > Promineifilaceae > CAADGU01. The sequence goes on along the minus strand of JAHBVI010000012.1, from coordinate 68,011 downwards.
ACACCTGAAGACCTGACACAAGGAGAACCGCATGTTCGACTACGACCTTGAACTCAACATTGACCAGGAACTCTCCGAGATTCCCCCCGAATACCAGGATGTTTTCCGCCAGGCTCTAACCCAGGAATTGGCCGAGACAGAGCAGAACCGGACGGATACCGACATCCTCAACTACTTGCGGCGGCGGCGGGAGGATTTCAAGCGCGGTGGTTTCATCCGGCCCGACGGCCGTCCCGGAATGGTGGCTCTCAACCCGGAGACGATGTACGAGCAGGCGCTGCCGGAACTGGCCCAGAGCAGCCTGGGTGAACCGGATAACACGGCCGAGCGCCGGCGCACGCTCATCAAGATTGCCGTTTTTGTGGGTGTGGCTTTGGTATTCCTTTTCTTCGTCTTTCGCGGCCGTGCCCAACGAGAGGGTGGTCCAGAGGGGCTATCAGAAGGCACGCCTGTAGCTGAGGCTGCTGGTGAAGGCACAGCCGCACCGACCCCGCCATTGCCGGAAATCACGGGTGTAGATGATTCATTACAAACCATCGGCAGCCTGGGCGGGGCTTTAACCATCGGTCGCCCCAGCGCCATTGAACTGCACTATATCCGTACCGAAGAGACCATCGCCCTGGCCATTGACCCCAGCAAACCCACGCCCAAAGGGGAGCTGCGTTACAACGAAACCACGATGCTGTCGGACAATCCGGTGGCCGTCTGGCTCTTTGGCACCGTCCTCAACTACGCCATGGGCATCCCTGACAGCCTGGTGCGCAACCTGGAACCGGGCGACCGCCTTATCCTGAGCACGGACACCGGCGCCAGCCTGCGTTTTGTTGTGGCCGAGACCGGGCAGGCAGCCAGCTATGAAGCGGGGCGGCTGCTGTCGCAACATCGCCTGGGGCTGACGCTGTTTGCCCTGCCGGCCGTGGCCGAAGACGACGTTGCCTTTGCCCTTGCCAGCTATGACGTAACCGGCGAAGAGGGGCAGGGGCCGGTGGTTTATGAACCAGGTGACAGCTTTACGCTGGGCACGGGGGCAGAACTGCAACTGGCAGCAGCCCAATTCAGCCATACGGCCGGTGGCTCCATTCGTATAGTAGTGAGCGGGGTGGCCAGCGGTATCCCACCGGCCGGCGGCCACACCCTCATGCTCTCCCTGACGAGCAGCCAGGAACAGACAACGGCCGTGCCGTTGACGCCCGATGCCGGCGGCCAGTGGCAGGCAACCTTTACGCTGCCACCGGCCCTCGCCGGTCTGCCCCCTTCGACAGGTTCAGGGCAGGGGCTGTTTGCTGAATTTCGTTTGCTGCCGGCTGGCAGCCTGGCCGTTGTCCGGTTGGGCGAAGTCCCCCGCTTAATTGAACAGTTACAGATAGAGATAAGCGGCGCCTGGTGGGATGGGGAACGGGAAGAGGTGGTCGTGGCCATCTCCGTTCACAACCCTGGGAAAGGGGCAGTTTACCTGGGCGCTGAATTTATCCAGATAGCAACCGAAGGAGGTGATGCCTATGAAAGAAGCTGGCAGGTAGCTCCCCGCCTGCCCATCTTCATTGACCCGGGAGAAACGATGGGGATGACATTCTCGTTTCACCCTCAATCTGCATCTATGCGATTACAAATTGGGGCTGACCTGTGGGAAGTGGCCGGTATGCCAACGCCATAGCAATGGAAATAACGGCCCTCCCACAGGCCGGCATCCGGCAAATGGCGGCTTCTAGATTTGCCGTCCGCAGCCGCTATTTGTCAAAGCCAACTCTATTATATCAAGGAGAAACGTGATGTTGTTTAGGCAAGGAGAATCTAAAGTTAAGGCAAGGGGCAGCGCCACCAGCCATTACCTGGTGGATTTCAACGACGCCATTACCGCCAACGATCTGGCCCACTGGCGCATCGTCGGCGAGGAAGGCTATCCGCAGCTGCCCATCCCCGGCGACTACGCCGAGTCGCACGACCACATGGCGCCGGTGTTGAAAAAGAAAGACGGCCGTTTCCAGATAGACAACAGCCGTTACCGGTATGCCGTCCTGGCCTCCTACCAGCTCACCCGCACCTGGGATTGGCGGCATCCGCTGGCGCAGACGATTACGGCCGCTGACGGGCCGATGATCATTTGCATTGACGTGCGCAAGGTGCATCCGGAGCGCGTCACCGCTTCGGCCGAATTCTGGCAGGGCATCGTGCTCAACGGGCAGGATCGGCAGGCCGCCGCTGCCCGTGAAGAAGCAGAGGCGGCCCTGGCGGCGCGGGATGAAGCGGTGCATCACGTTCGTGTCCTCTTCATGCTGCTGGACAAAAACGCCGCCCGTTTGCGCGAACGCCTGGACAGTCTGCGCAAGACCAGCACGCAGTATATGAAGGTAGACCGGATGCTGGGCTACCAGGCGGCAGCGGCGCGCATGTTTGGTCCGGCGGCCAGACCGGCGGGCATGCCGCCGGTCATTTTAATACCCTCAGCCGCGCCCCGGCCGTTTTTGCCGGTACGTGGGGGGTAGGCCGGGAGCAGGGCGTCGGCGGGTTTTACGTCGGCATCTCGGTAGATGCGGTTGCCCCCCACGTTTACTACCTGGATTGGAAAGGCAACGACCCGTTTCATGGCATTATCCTGGGGCGCACCGGCAAGGGCAAAACGGTGGGGGCGCAGGCGCTGGCCTGGCGCATGGCCGAGCAAGATATCCAGGTGGTGCTGCTGGAACCGCAAGGGCACAGCCGCCGTTTGCTGGCGTTAGCCGGTGGTAAAAATGTCTCGTACAGCCAGCTTTCTTACGCCACGACGACGCTTAACATCCTGGATGTGGTGTATGAGAACGCCACCGACCAGTATGACCACGTGCTTACCCTCTTGGGCCTGCTGCTTGACCCGTTGGGCAACAACCCGCGCCGCTTTAGCAACGCCGAATGGCCGCCATTCGCCGCGCCCTGTACCTGACCTATGCCCGGTACGATTGGGAAGTGGAACTAATGGCCGACCATTCGTTGACCCCTACACTGGAAACCTTCTGCCACAAGCTGTACCAGGTGGCCGAACAGGCCGCACCGCCGCAGTTGGTAACGGTGGGCAACGGCAGCAGCAGGCACGCTTTGCCGGTGTCGGGAGGCCAGGTGGCGGAAGCGGCCGCTGACCTGGCCGAAGAGATTGAAAGCCTCTACGTCACCGGCGATTACGCCGCCAATTTCAACGTGCCTACGAACCTGGACCTGACCCTGAAGGAACGCATTGTCCTGTTTGATTTCAGCCAGGTGCCGGAGCGACGACGGCCGTTGTTCTACTACGCCACGCTGGCGGGCATTAACCACCAGGTACGGCGCAAGCCGCGTAAACGAGCCATCATCGTCGATGAAGTCCACTACATGAACCAGGAAGCCAGCCTGATGACTTTCCTGGCTAACATGGTCAAGACAGTCAGAACCTTTGGCGCGGCCGTCATCATGATTGACCAGGATTTGGAAGCCTTTATCGGCGTGGAAGGGGCGCAGGCCGAATCCATGGTTGCCGGCGCCAATGTCACCGCTGGCCAGTTCATCCTCAACAACAGTTCCTGGCTTATCGGTTACGGCATGAAACGGGACGCTGCTTTTCGCCTGGTAAAGCACTTCAAAGACGAAATCCTGCCCTCCCACGCCGAGTTCCTGGCCCGCATGGGCAGCGATGACCGGCATGGCAAGGGCATGGCCGTGGTGCGCGCCAATGGCAGAGCGGACACGGTGTTCTGCCAGCTGCGGCCGACTGAAGAGGAGTATCTATTGGGAAGTTAAGCAGTGGCAGGTGGCAGAGCCTGCCCTGAACGACGGCCAATGGCCGGTGAGTCGCAGGGCAGCAGGTGGTGGGTGGCAGGTAAAGCCGCCAAACAAGCAACCGGCAACGCGCCACAGAAAACTGCCCACGAAAAGGAAGAGACATGAGCAATAACGTAATTGACCAATTTCGCCAACAAGAAGCCGACAACATTGCCCTCTCGGTGAAGTCTAATCGCTGGTCACTGGTGATGGTGGAAGTGATGATTCGAGAACAGGAGCAGAAGCTGGTGGCCAGTGACTTGCCGGTCGAGGGTGATGGCGAGCAAGATAATTTCTGGGAAGAGATCGCCCGATTGGGGTAAGGCCAGATGTCTGAGGATGTGAAAATCGCCCGGTGGGTACGCCGGACAGTGGTCATGGCGCTGCCCGTGTTCATAGGCTTTGGCTGGATCACGCTGGTCATTGGCCCGGTATATCCGCACTACGCATATGCCCGGCCGGATTTTCCCGCTGACCTGGCAGGGATGCCGCCGGCAACGGCCGTTACTCAGGCATTGTCGCCGTTGACACAAGCCGAACGGCTGGAACGGGCGTTGGTAGCCGTGATCTACCTGGAAAGCTGGCAGCCGGCCGCAACCGCCATCGTTATGCTGACCAACCAGCAGTTGCCCCGTACCGGCGCGCCGCTTTACAACCAGCGCGAGTTGAACCACCTGATGGACGTGAAGCAGCTCACGGATGCTATGCGCTGGCTGGCCCTGGTCACGGCCGTGCCTGTAATCGGCGGGCTGTCATGTCTGCTCAGACGGAAACAAACCCGACAGGTAGGTTATCTGGCCCTGGCTCAGGGTGGGATGTTGACCATGATTCTCTTGAGCGGCGTGGCCGGCCTCATTCTCTTTGGCTGGAGCTACTTCTTCTACCAGGTTCACGGCCTGCTCTTTCCGTCCGGCACGTGGTCGTTTGCTGCCACCGACAGCCTGATGCGCCTCTACCCGGAACGCTTTTTCTTCGACGTGGCTTTGGTGCTGAGCCTGGGCGCCTGGCTGGGGGGACTGCTGGCGGCCGTGGCCAGTTATTTGCTGGCCTGGCGGGCAGCCCCCACACCGGGGCAACGATGAGAGGAACGCATGTTCAAGAAACTGTTCGGTAAACGCGCCGCGCGGGAGAAATGGGCCGCTGGACTGGCCTGGTTTCGGCTGCGCTATCTGGAGCCGGGAGGCCCAACCCGGTGTATTAACCTGCTGTCCCGTCCCCAGGTGTGCGGCCGCGTTGCCCTCTATTACCGGCCGGGAGAAGCCGTCTCACAACTGTATCTGGGTATCCCGGAGACCCACCTGCGCCTGCTGCAGCGCATGATGGCCGATTTTGGCTTTTCGCTCAAGCCAAAGCCGCCAGAAGAGGTTATTCCGGTGGCCGGGCGGATGACGGCCGTGACTGATCTGCCCTGGAACAGAGCCTTTGTCGCGCACATTGCCAACGAGTTTGCTTTTGTGTGCCTGGTTGGGGGCGAGAATAAAGGCGGCGCGTATCTGCCTGCGCCACCTTTAGGTGAGCCGCCACCTTCTTTGGTGCCGGGACGCGGCCTGGCCACCTGGCGTTTACCGGATAAGCCGTTACCCGGATTGGCACTAAAACCCGCCTGGAACGGTGGGCAGCCACCGGCGCACCTGATAGCCACCGAGCCAGGCCCCCATCGCTGGCTGTTAGGGCGTTCGCAGTCGGGTTTGCCGCTGCATGTGGCGGGGCGGATCAACATCTACGGCCGTCAGGAAACGGTGGCCGACTGGCTGGTGCAGCAGGTGACGCAGATGATCTCGCTTGACCATGCCAACCTGGTCGTCATTGACGGCGCCGGCGACCTGGTGCCCCGCTTAAAGCGGAAAGCGGTCGTAACCCGATTATTGGGCGAGCAGTTGGCTTACGTGGATATGGACGGAACTTCGCTGGCGGGTGGATTCAACCCGCTGGCGGCCGCGCCGGGTGAGACGGAAGTTGCGCTGGTGCAGCGCTGGCAGCGCTGGATTCAGGGCATGAACGTGCATCCGCAGGGTATTGAGCTGTTAGTCCAAGCGCAGTGGGATGGGGTAGAGGACATTCCTGGCCTGCGGAAATGGCTGAAGCAATCAGAGCGACAAGGGCATTATGCGGCTGTTTCCAGCCTGGGCCTGGCCCTAAACCGGTTAACTGCCAGCCGTGTTTTGCGCGAATGGCTGGAATGGCCGGCCAACCGTTTTGACATTCTGCCTGAAGGCGCGCTTTTTTTTGCCTGCAAAAGCGCCGGCTGGGACCGGCAGCAGCTATTACAGGCTGTTTTGCTGGGCGTTATGCAGGTTGCCAATGTACGTCTCATTGTACACGGCGTGGGTAAACTGTGGCATACCGGTATAAGCAGTGAAATCTCACTGCCGTCCCACCTGATTTTAAGTAATGGCCCGCTTCTCCCGCAAGGCCACCTGGTTTTTACGGAAACCGAGGCAGCCGTTGCCGGCCGATTAGCCGCTCGCTTTGGCCACCTTGATGAGCAGATGGCAGAAAATTTACAGTTATTGGGACGCCGGGAAGCGGTAATCCTGGTCGAAGGCCAGCTGATTTTTGCCCGCTGGTGAACAGTAGACGGTGAGAGCGCTGGCATTGATTGTTGCGCTCTCACAACAAATGCTGTATGAATACAACAAAACTCTTGACAATTGAGAAAACGGCCGTTATTATAATGGCGAATATAATAATACCCTTTATGGCCGAGGGGGGGAGTCAGTTCGCCCATTTAAGGGTTTATTATAAACGCCATTATAATAATTGCGTTTATAATAATTGCTTTTTGCACATCAGCACTTTTGCAACCTCGGTTTTTCCTCAATCCCTCTCTTGGGTCTTCTTTGCCGCCCATTCTCCTGTAACACAGCCTGAAAAGGCGGCCCTTCCCCAAAAACAACACACAAACCATCTACACAAATTACCCTTGACCATTAAGGAATTTTCGTTTATTATAACTGAGATTATAATAAACACTGATTCCTTGAACTCCTGCAGTGGTTTGGACCCCATCAAAGGGGCTGCAAACCACAAACGGGTAATGAGGTCACATAAGATGGCCAAAGAATTTATTGGACGCCAACAAGAATTGAAGTTACTTGACCGGTTGTGGAATTCAAAGGATTCTGAACTGATTATTCTCTACGGCCGTCGTCGGGTGGGGAAAACACGCCTGTTGACTCATTGGATGAACCGGCATCGGGCCCAAGGTACCGGCCTGTACTGGATGGCTGAACCCACCTCAGCTGTGGATCAGCTGCGCTCCTTTTCGCAGGCGTTGGCCAATTTTAGCGATCCCGACGCACCGGCGCCGTTGGATTTCACCTATGCCAATTGGGAACAGGCGCTGCGCCAGGCAGCGCTCCTGGCCAGTCAGCAGCGCATGGCCCTCTTCATTGATGAGATCACCTATTTGATGGACATCAACCCGGACATTATCGGTACCCTGCAAAAGGTATGGGATCATCGCATGAAGGAGTCCAATATCTTACTGGCTCTATCCGGTTCGCATATGGGGGTTATCGAAAAGAATTTGCTCGATTATCGGGCGCCGCTATATGGGCGGGCCACGACCACCGTCAAACTGCAACCTATGCCATTTGGTGTCACTAAAGAGTATTTTCCTGGTTATTCCCCCATCGAGCGGGTCATGGTGTATGCCATATGGGGTGGCGTACCCGCTTACTGGGAGCGGATTGATCCCACCATCAGCGTCATGCAAAATCTGCGCTTGCAGTTGCAGCCATCTAATTCCTGGATGGTGGATGAGCCGCGTCTGCTGCTGCAAGATTTCCTGACGGACATGTATAACTATGTGGGCATCATGCGCGCCATGGCTGTGGGCGCCCAGACGTTGAAAGAGATCGGCGACCGCAATGGCCTTTCCAGCACCCACATGAGCAGCTATTTGAGTGTGTTACGGGATACCGAGTTTGTAGAGCGCATTGTCCCGGTCACCCAGCGTAACTTGCAGTCCCGCTTGGGTCGTTATATCGTGACCGACCCGTATCTGCGTTTTCACTACCGTTTTCTGGCGGCTTATCAATCCAAACTGGCGATGGGGCAGCAGCAAGAAGTGTTGCGCACCATTGAAGCAAACCTGCCCCAGTTTATTGAGACGAACACCTGGCGCGAAATTTGTCAGGAATGGCTCCTCTATGCCAGTGATCGCGGCGAACTGCCGGTACCGATTCAGGTCGTCGGTGGCGAATGGAAACGCAGCTTCGAGGTGGATGTGGTCGGTATTGACGAAGGCAGCCGCAGCCTGATTTTAGGTACCACCCATTGGCGTGAAGAACCAGTGGGTGCAGAAGTCATCCAGGAGTTGGTGCAAAAGACCGCGGCTATCATTCCCCGCAATGAATCGTGGCGGGTGTATTATGTCGGATTTTCTGCCCATGGTTGGACGCCCACAGCGCAGGCCCGCGCCGAAGCGGCCCTCACGGCCAGCAAACCGCGCAATCGCTGGGAGATGGTCGGCGTTCGCCTGCTTGATTTAGCGGCAGTAGATGATGATTTGACCCGCTGGTCAGAAGGGAATTAGGACGGCGGGAAAAACAAAGCCAGGTGTGGCTGCACCTGGCTTTGTAACAACCGAATAGGATCTGTTCTGTGCAACGGCTCGTTGAGTTGACCGTGCCCCACTTTTTTGGTGGGGAAGGGGAGGTTTTGCTGCCTCCCGAAATCCTCCGGCTTGTCCTTTAGGGTAACACATGCCAGGAGAGGCTGTCAACCAGCCCCATACCGTCCTCGGCCCATCTGTTGGTGGTGGACGGTATGGATGCAGTTTTTGCCGGTAGTTTGTCAGGGAACCCCACGTAGCCGGAGAGCAGATCCCCTTGATTGATTTGTGTTTTCCGCGGCAGAAAGACTGCTAGAGCAGTGCCTGCCACATAAAAACAAAAAAAGCTAAACGTTCGCATCGTTTAGCTTTTCGCAGAAATCACATTGCCACATACAAGGCTGAGGTGTGACCGCACCCAGCTATGTCACCCCTTTGTTGGGGAGGGGGGATTTTTGTCTCCCTGTGGCGATCTATATCACATAAGGAGAATAACACAGGCTGATCGCTGTGTCAATAAGCCTTGCTTTCGCATAGGTAATTTAACGCTGCCTGATAGCCGTGTTGTTACAGTATGGACGGCGCCGGTACATCCCCATCGCCACAATTAGTCGAAGCCAATCGGCAACTCCTGGCACGGCGTCAGCAGGCTGCGGCGCAGCGGTCGTCAGCAGCAATCGCCGCGGATTTGCCCTGGGTATCCGATTCATCGGCCAGACAAGCCCCAACGGCCGTCTGCGCGTCTGTGGTGGCAGCAGCTGCTGCGGAGTTACCGGCGCATTTAGGATGGGGCAGCCAGGCGGCGACGGCCGTCGCCCGTCGGCCGCCACCGCCGCCAACCTTGTCGGAGGTTGAGAGCGAAGCGGAGCGGCAGCAGACGGTGGGTACGTCCGTGATGCCACCTTTGCCAGCCCAGGACAAACCACAACCGTTAGCCGGTGCGGGGACAGCGCCAATCGCTACTGAACTGGCGCCTGATTGGGTGAAGTTGTACCCTGACATTGGCCTGGGGATGTTACGCCAGGAATTGGCTGCGCCAGGGCGGTTATGGCTTTTACTGCGCTATCTGGACAGGGAAGGGCGGGGATTGCTTCGCATAGACAATATAGCAAGCACGCTAAATACCCCCTCATCTCCCTTACATTTCTGTGGCAAACGACAATTGCGCAACCTGCTCCGGGATGGTGAAGGGATATTCTGGGTACGCGGGAAGGGCTGTTTATGGCTGCGTTCGGCCGCCAGGGTTGCCAGTGGGTTAGGGGTAGTACGGCTGACCGGCCAGCCGGTGGCGCTGCCGCTGGCGGCGCTGTTGGGTGGTATTGGTGATTTTCGGGCGCATCTTTACACCGCATTCTACAGCGGCCGCACCAAAGAATCCGCCTATGGGATTGAGGCCAGGCCAATGGCCCGCGACACGCTGGCAGGTTTGAGTGGGGTGGGGCGTTCCAGCCAACGTGCCTATGAAACACGGGTGGGCGTAGCGGTGCAGGCGAATTTTGCGGTAGGAGAACTGTCCTCAAAGGAGGGTAAAGAAAAACGCGCCTGGCAGCAGGGGCAGGCATTGTTTGAGATAAAGGATTACCGTGGCCAGCAAGGCAAACGGGGTAGAACGTATCTGGCCTGGCAGCTGCCCAATAGTTATGCAGGGCAGCACCAGCGTCGGCCGAAGGGTCGGCAGAAACGGATCAATCGCGAACTCAAAGACCTGGTGACTAAAGGGACGCCGGGGAACGTTGGGGGAACGGGTGAGATGGCCTCTCTGCACGGCACAGGGCAGCTTCAGAAGCGATACTACCCCTATGGCAAACTGGCAGCGATGGCTTACGGCCGTCACCCCGACCAGCCGCATTATTGGCGTTGGCAGAGGACGCGGCACGGCCGTTTTGTCATGTGGCAGCAGGTGGGGGCGTGATTTTTTTTGTCTCTGGCTGCGGAAAAAAGTTGTGCCCATTATAGGGATAAATCTTAGCTGTGGTGATCGTGGCTATATGTGGGGGTAAGGTAGTCCTGGTGGATATGCGAAGGGGCTTGGCGTAACAAACTGAGCCGCGCGTGCTATAACAAACTGCCCACACACCTGCACTATGTGTGGGCAGTTTGTCAATAACCACCTGCTCATTAATGTGTTCAGTAGCAAGACTTTGCCCACCGCCCGTGCCTCAGGCGTAATCAACCGTCGTCAACTGCCAGTCGGCCCCGCCATTAAAGGCATAATACAGGCGGTCTTGTCCATATGCAGCATGTAAATGGTTGTTACTGTCCGCGGCCAGGCTCCTGTTACTGATTGAAAACGTCTTTTCCGCATCCACCCGCCCGGTAGCCCAGGTGGGCGTGACGCCAGTACCTGCTGAAATTCCAGATGGGGCGCCGGTGGGAGAATCCAGCGAGTGTAGCGGCAGCGCCACCGTTAACACGGCGCTGATGAGTAGCGCAGAAAAGCCTGCTAGAAGGGTTAAAAATGATCTGAGTTTCATGATCTTCTCCTTAATCAAAAAAGGCGTGGATCGTTTCTGGTTACATCAACTTTACACATATCGGCTCTTTGGGATTTGGTGTTTCTGTCGGCGTTGCTGTGGACGTAGCCGTTTGGGTGTGGGCCGGGGTAGATGACGGCGACGGGGTGGTGGATGGCGTTGTGGCTGTTTGTGAAGCAGTCGGCGATGGGGTGGTGGTGGACGAGGGGGTCAGGGTTGGTGTGGGGGTCACACCGGCCGTTCCAGGTTTCAGAACAACGGGCAGGTACAAATTGCACTCAGGCGGGCATATGGTGCGTCTGTAGGCCCTTCTTAAGAAATAGTTGTCCCACATGGCCTTATACAAGGGGTTGTTATCCCGCAAAAGGTAGTTTCCCCAACCCAGGGTCTGAAGTCCCAGATTCCACGAGCCTTTCAAACTGTTCCACACAATCGTCTGGCAGATGGGTTCATCCACAAACATCAGGCTTTCCACATTGTTCCAGGGGGTAAACAGATGCTGCTGCTCTAACCAGCCCCAGAGTGTGATGGCCGCCGACGGCCGTAACACAGAAATCATCGCCGCATAATGAGGCGCGATGACGGCATGGCCCAATAACTCTATGCCATCATTGGGTGGGGCCTCGCCGCCGACGCCAAAGGGCTGATAAATGTCTGACGGGGGAACCAGTGAAGGGTCGGGAACTTCGGCCGCACTCAAGCCAAACAGTCCCCGCGGCGCGTAACAGGGATGGGGTGGCGGTTTCTGGTAATAGGCGATTTGGGCGTCTACGGCCGTTTCCCGATACTCTTGCCAGCGAATGCCCCACCGGTCTTCCACCGGGGCCGGTAAAAACAGCCAGGCCAGCTCGTCAATAAACCCGCTGCCGTTGAACGTGGGCGGTGTGGCATCCATGTCGGCAAAAAGGCCGGTAGCAGCCCCATAACCAAAGTTCGCCAGCCAGGTTTCCGTGCCAAAATCGTACCAGCCGTGATCGAGCGGAGCGGTGCAGTCCGTATCATAACCATGGCTGATCTGGTTTGCCGGAGTAATGATCTGATCCCAGGCAATCTGGCGCCACGCTTCTACAACGGCCTCAGTGCCGGCGGGCAAACTCATTGCCTGGTTGGCTTCTACCAGCGCCAGCATGGCGATGACCGTATCCACACTGGCAAACTCAGTATCACCGGTGATTTGTCCATTGGTGACAAAGTGGGGCCACAACCCATGACAATCTGGTAGGGACAACAGGGCACCCGTTGTCTGGCTGACGATTTGGGTGGCTGATTCCTCAGAGATGATACCTTGCTGCCAGGCTTGCACGGCCGTAGCCGCCTGCAAACCACTCGCCGAAACGTTGTCAAAATCCCCGGCAGGGAAATTGGCGCGGTCACGGGTCAAACCAGAAGCTTCGTCCCAATTAGACAACAATTGGCTGTAGCTCCACAGGAACGCCTGTTCCGCTGTGGTCAGGGAAGGCATGGCGACCTCTAATTCCACCCGGTCTACCACCACAAAATTACCGGCCTGCCCTTTCACCACCCAGTTCAGGCTGCGTATATCCCCGCCCGGCAGGCCACTGAAAGAGAGCGTTTGCGGCCCCCCGGTCAGTGCCACCGTTTGCGACCAGGCGACAGATTGATCTGGCGCTTGCAACTCTACCTGCACCTGGCCTGACCCATCCAGAATCATCAGGCGCAGGCCGGTGACACTGCCTTGATAGGCGGGCAAGACCTGCCCTGGGAAGATAGCGGAGAAGTTAAGCGGCATGTTTTCGGCAATGACGTGGTTCAGTGATGTCCACACACCCACCCAGGCTTCGCTGCCCTGGGTCTGGGTGATAGTGGCTGTAACCGTGCCTGTCCCCCAGGCCACGCTGCCGCCACCCGGATAGGCGCAAGAGCAGACCGGATCCCACCAGCCATCAATCTGGCCGCGATCTCCGCCCAGGCGGTTGTAATACCAGATACTTTCCCCCATCAACGGTTGGGGCGCAAAATCATCCACCAGCACCACCCACTGTGCCGGTTGTGTTTGACTGGCAGCAACGCCGGTATGGCTGCCCAATACAAGAGACGCCTGGTAAAAGACAGGCAACAGGACAAATAAGCCCAGGCTGGCAGATACCAACAACCATTTTATCCTATTCATCATTTGACCTCCTTCTACGGCTGAACGGCCGTTAACCATCAGATAATACAGGGAGTTATGGATTGACGCTGCGGCAGCCGACCGCCACCATATCAGTTGCGTACTACTAATGGCAGGTAAACTGTTGACGCCTCGTTCCCGAATAAGGCAAAACGACTCAAATGGCAAACAGGTACTATCAGCCAATTCTCTGCGGGAAAGCGGATGTAGGAGTTACAGCCTGCTTCTTGCCACGCATCTATGCCCGCGTTCCAGTATTGCAGCGTCAGCGTGTTCTCATGCAAGCCCATTACATCCGCATCAGCGTAGTAAAGAGCGACTGAAATCGGCCTATTGAAAGTGAAATTTGGAAGCAGGGTTCCGTTGTTATAGGCATCCAGGTCGAAGGCGCGATGAGCGAAAGTGAGACCAGCGGGGTTACGCAGCGTTATGGTCGCCAGAGCGGTAAATCTTATGGTAGTTGTTGCCGTCACAGCACCAACCGGTATTTCCACAGTTGTAGTGATGCCGCCAACAATCGCCGTGATGATGGATGGAGAGGAAGGTTCTACTGTAACCTCAACGGTAGCCCATTCATCAGCTCCCAGGTCTGGTGCAGCGCTAAAGGGACGGGCATGGCTATCTATGTCATCGTACACACTCGCATCCACGCCTTTATTAATGGCCGCAGAGGCAGGGGTAATGTGATAACCATCTGCCGCAAAGGCCGGATCGCCCACATACTGATTCTGCACCGATAAGGTCTCTGTGGTTGCGGCCGAGACGGTGATCGGCGTGTTGTGCCAGAGGATACCGTTGGCTGTAACCGTGTTACCTTCCGTGGCGCGTATACCAACATTGTGGTTGGCTAGAATAGTATTGGTGATATTCACATGGCTGACATCATCAGCACTCACACCCGCGACACGTATACCATTGTCACCCACATTCCGGGCGATGGTGTTATGGACTAATTCCAGTAATGACCAGCTCGCCAAATATAGCCCACCGCCGGATGCGCCAGTAGCCTGGTTATCAACAATAGCCGTATTGGTTGCGTGTACACTGCTGTACCACTCGACAAATAATCCGCTCCCCTGTAGAGATTCATTATTAGCAATGAAATCTCCCCTAAAGCTGGCATTGCTGTAAGTACGGAGAGATACCCCTCCCCCATTTTGTCCTGCACTATTCCCGGTGATGATATTTCCGTTGAACAATGCGCCTCCGTAATATAGCGACACACCCCCGCCATCCCAGTTGGAATGGTTATCAGTCACCAGGTTGTCACTGAGCATTGAGCCATAGCCATATATCCAGATGCCACTGTTAGAATTTTGTTTAACCGTGTTGCTGTCAACTGTGGCATTACTAAACCAAACAGCTACGCCACCACCGGTACCGGCGCTGTTGTTTCTGAGAACATTCTCTTTAAGGGTTGCGTTTGCTTTGTTTAGATATACTCCGCCGCCAAAACCGGAGGGGGCAACTAAATTGTTGTATATTTCGGAATTCCTGACGGTGACTGTTGCCGTCATAACATACATTCCACCCCCGGCATCACGTATATCCCACGCGCCTTGCGGTGTCCAATCGCTTCCTCCCAGGCCGCCTGCATTACCGCCCATAATATGAAACCCCTCAATAACAGGGGTGATATTCCCGGCAATAAAAAGGGCACGGCCGTTATTCTGTGCGTTAAGAGTGGTGACATTACTCTCTGGATCAGGGGGATTAGTAAAAGCTGCATCATAACCGCCCCGCACTGTTACAGTTTTTGTGATGTATAGAGTTTGACTGACAGTAGCTGGCCCCTTGTATCCGCCTGGTGCAGGACGCCCTTGCATGCCGGTGTATGTACCGGCCGCAACACGTATCTCATCGCCAGAAGAAGCAGCATCTACTGCTTCTTGTATGTTTCCGTAACATGGGCTGGCGCCACCGCAATTTTCCCCAGGGGCTACATAATGCAGGCCAGGATTGGCTTTTATTGTGGTGGCCTGACCAGCTAACAGAACTAGAACCGATGTCAATGCCAGGCCACACGATACAGCAATAACGACTTGTAAAATCCGATGGTTCATGATCGATCTCCTTCCGTTCTCCAGTTGCCGAACAAACTTAATAAGGATTCACGCGGCGTGGGGCCGCTGTCATAATCGGCATTCGTTGATGTTGCCGATCAACGGTTGTAATACCAGACGCTTTCCCATATCAGCGGTTGGGGCACAAAATCATCCACCAGCACCACTCACTGCACCTGCTCAGAGTAGTGAGCCTGGGCGTTGTGTTGGCTGTTTTGACTCAAAGGGGTAGACAGCCGGTACATAAAAAGCGCCGCATTGAGCCACCCCAGACTGACACACAATGAAAAGCCATTTTACCCTGTTCATCGGTTTATCTCCTCAGGCCGGCTGAGATGGAATTTGAAACGTGTTAATCAAGTTCATGGCATGTTGCCAGGTGGTTGAAGCGACAGCATCTATTAGTGTTCTGAACTCAGCCATATCCAGCCCTAAAACGTTGCGGCTGGCGCGTAAGAGAATCGCATTGTTGTCCAGTATACAAAAATAAACGCCGACCAATTGGGCATTGATACTCAGCAATTGTCGCAATAATGGAGCCACATTACCCTGGGGCACATAACCGATGAGAATTTGTACCAACAATAATTGGTTTTGATGAACTTGAACATCTACATTTAAGCCCATCTGTGAAACCATCGTGCCATTAACGCCGGTAAATCCCGGTAATGGCTGGAAGGGATTAGCCGGAATTCCCAGAGTTGCCAGATATTGGGTGATCGTTTGTTCAGGCGTCATGTGTATATCTCCTTATGGTTGTGCAGATGGTGGCGATGGCGGTGCATATTTCCAGACAACTCCACAATTTGGACAATAATTTGTATTCCCATACAAAACAGGTGAAACAACCTGTTTACAGGCAATGCACAATTTTGATGTAGCATTTGGCTCTGTCGGCGCAATCTGGTCGGCATTTTCTGTAGTGGGTGAATCCAGCCTATCACTGGCGGCAGGTGCAGCCGGAAGTAGCAAAGAGCGTTGAGCCTGCAAGCGGTTCTCAATTGAATGGCAGGCGTTCTCGATTTTCTGGCGGGTCTCATTTTCGATCTGTTTCAAATCGGGCATGTGAAACAGAAGTAAATCAGGTGGGACATTGAACCTGTCTTGCAACACCCTCTGTAGCGCCTGTAAAGCATCAGCCTCACCCATTTCACCTAAAGAGTCGGCCGCCAGGCCACAGACTTCCAATTCGCTATGGTTCAACAGCTCGATTAATGTGGTGGTTTCTTTATTTTTTGCCAGTAGATGGACGTAGCCGCGAAGATGTTCATTCCACAGTTCTGCCAGTTCATCTCTAGCCTGAGATCCCAATGCCACAAGAATAGCTAATTGTAAGGCCTCTCGATCTACCGGATTGCCTACGGCCGCCCCTATGGCTCCAGCCTTCTGTCCCTGGTCTTTCAGAAAAGAATTTTGCCGCGTGTATAGTTCCAGCAATTCATATCCTTTCTCAGCCAACGCTTCATCTGACCGACACCAGGCATACACCGTCCACCGGTCAAATTCCTGTCGTCTTTGTGGCATGACCTCCAGCATATAATCCAACAATGTCTGAAAGCCGAGGAAGGCCTGATCAAACGATAGGTTTGAGACCATGCCTGATCCCATCATCTCGTCACGCAGGCAGCGGATGGCAAAGGGAACGCCGCCACTTTTGTCAGGGTCATCGCCGGTGGTTCTTTCCCACAGAGCCTGGGCGGCCGCCAGGCGGACAGACATGGTAGGATCTGCCAACAAATCCACCAACTGTTGCGAGATCCCCACCGCGTCTAGCTTTTGGGCAATAAAAATAGTCCTGATGCGAACCACAGGGTCAGGGTGAGCCAGGTAAGCCATAGCCAGGGCATAACGAATGCCTCCCGGGGATTCCTTTTGCCAATAGAGACGATTTTCGTTTGTTATACGCATGGGTGGTTGCGGATTGGGGGCTAAGAAAATTTGGGCCATGTCTGGGTTTTTGGCCACCTGGAAGGGGGAGCCATCAGCAACTCCCCAGGGGTTTGGTACCTCAATAAAATTGGGTTCCTTCTTGCCAAAAGGCCACCAGGAAGTAGATGATTTCTTTCCCGCTTTAGATTTGATCCAAACACCAACCCAAATGGTAGCTACTGGAAAAGTACTCTCTACAGAGAAAAACTTCAGTTCATGCTGCTGCAAGTTTAGATTGCCTCTTTGTGCAATCTGGTGCAACATGTCCAATAAAGCGGGTGGTATCTCAGCTTCAGAGCCATTGAACCCCATTTTTGTCTCAATTCGGTCTGATGCTGGCAGCGCCACACCTGGCCAATGGGCATGAATGACTTTGGTCACCCAATCTCGCCGCAGGTTATCTCCCATAAAAACGACGAGGCTGGTCGAAATTAAGGCAATTGCCTCCAGCTTAATTTGTTTCGGATTGGTTGGGTCACTGGTAGACATTGGAAGTTTATTATGATAATGCCAGGTATAAAAGGATTTGACTGGCGATGATCATGAGAATGTGTAGGCCGATGCCTACATAGGCGACTCTTCGAGCATTCCGTTCTTTAGTTTTGAAAGCAACAAAAAGGCAGATAGGGAGTGAAACAATACAGATAAAGGTGAAAACAGCATTGAGTAAGGTAAGAACCAGGCCAGTAACTGCCAGACCCATACCTGGTGTGTATGGCTGTCTGGGTCTGGAGGGAAAAGTGGAGCGAGACACGCCGGGGATGGTCACCATGGAGTTGCACCGGGGGCAGCGGTGGTGATTGTTGACAAATTCGGTTTTGCCGCCGACATAGAGGCAGGCCTCACAACGTACGCCAGAAAGAACGACCCGGCAACTGGGACATCTATCCAGCGGTTGAGTCATCATATTTCCACAATTAGAGCATTTGTACATCGCATTTCCCTCGTTTTAAGTCAATGTCTACGACCGATCTTTCTTTGCATGTTGTATGCCGATTGACTTTACCATACGCTTTGAATATCGAAGTTGTCCATGTGCCATTGACTGGCTCTTTGAAAGTTTGTCATATCTGATCTGGCAGGTTGGTTTATTATCAGCCTGGCTATGGATTGCAATGTGTCAGTCAGGTTAGCGGGAAAGATGAAACGGATGTTGTAGAGGACGTCACGGCCGTCAGTCAATACAATAAAACAGCTACGCAATTGCGCTAGACGTTGTAGTAGCCAATAACCGGTAGTGGGTGAAACATTTTCAGGTAAGAACGTAGGCAGAAATGATTCACCCCGCCACGGGTTAACAGGATCATCTTTTATGATTACATAATGGGCAATGACTACGCCATGTGGTGTAACAGACAATTTGGGTATCCACTTGGAAGGCACATCACTGGACAAACCACCTGGAAAGTCGCTTTTTTGGGCCGGGCGCACAATGGCTATGCCCATTTGCAGACCATCACGGACGATCTGAATAGTGTGTTCCTGCTGCAACTGGGCAGACATGATCGGGTGCAGCACTTTGGCTTGGGTAGACCATGGCGGGTAGTGAAATAAATGCTCCCATTTTTGCCAGTGCAACTTGCGCTGCCGGGCATCGAACTGACTCGGATTAAGAGAGAGGATATGATCAATGACGTCTTCGGCCGTTTTGTATTGTAATGCACAACAAAGCGCCCCAGATTTTGCCAGAAGCGCGTCCAGGTCATCAGGTACAACGTTAAGCACATCCTCGATGACAGAAACGAGATATGAAGCATCATCGCTGTTCGTTTCCAGAAGGACTGAATTTCCAGCCCAGGTCAGGTTGATGCACTGATCAGCTGTACGTGAAGCAATGTCAATGAATGACCTTGCCGGATGTCTTGGATCAGCCAGACCAAGAGTGGGCTGGGGCTTTTCGTTTGTCGGTGGCAATGGTTGCAACCTGTCTTGATTATGTCCAAAGAGTTTTTTGATAAGATTCATAATTCCTATCCTTTCCACACGATCAGCGTTATCTGGCAGCCACCGTAAAATGAACCAAGTCGCGGATAAAAACGGCCGTCCCCTCATCTTCCGGAACCATAATCTGGCCGACGGCCGCCGCACCCAGAAGCCCTATCTCGTTGAGAACAGGCAGGAGGGCACGTGAGAGAATGGCAATGTGGCCGCCCAGGGCCAGGGTGGCCTGGAGTCCCTGGTACACTCTGGCGTCTGACAACAAACGGGTGGCACAGCTTTGGCCGCCCGGAATGACAACCAGGCAACGGCCGTTTCCCATCACCGCTTGTTGCCAGATGTCCAGCGAACAATCTGGCTGCACGGCCAGGCCAGCCGCTCCCGTAATCCAATGAGCGGGCGTCCCGACAAGGGTAACGGCCGTGCCCGCCTGCCGTATCTGGCACAAACATTCCACCACCGTCTCCTCATCAAAACCCGGCGCAATCAGGATATAAACCTTGCTTATTAGCGTCGGGGCATTTTTTTTAATCATCTATCCCCCAGGTTGGAGTGCGATCTGCTGCCAGTGTAAGGGGTCGGCCGGTTTTGGGAAGATGCACACCGGAGCGATTTCAGGCGGTGTACGGCCGTCACAACCCCCAAAAAGCGCTGTATGGGCGCAGCCGCGCGAATGTGGGCGAAATATGGGCGAAGTTGGGCGCGCCCGCTATCACACCGGACAAATTCATGGTATCATGGCGCGCATGTGCGCTCGTGCCCTGGATGATGTCGCGGAATGGCAAACGGCCGTACACGCCGCCCTCTCGGCCTGGGGCAGACCGGAAGGCGACGCCCACAACCGGCTGGAAGAACTGACCCTGGTGCAAGAGCGGCGCGCCGCCCTGACCGGCGACCTGCCAGCCACGCTGCGCCTGGTCACCAATGAAGTGCTGCTCGCCTGCCTGCAAGAACTGGCGCAACAAGACGCCGACAGCGCCCACATCCTCACCTGGCGCTTTTTAGAAGGGGAAATTGTGCAGCAGGTGGCCAACCGGCTGCACCTGGGTACCGACCAACTCAAACGCCGTCAAAACCGGGCTATTCAAGAGTTAACTACCATCCTCCTGGCCAGAGAACAGGCGGCGCGCACCACCCAGGCGCAGCGTCTGGAAAGCCTGCTGCTGCCACCCACCTACCACACCCTGTTTGGCGTAGACGAGACGCTGCCACTCTTGGTAGAATTGCTGCGCGCGCCAGCCGCTCCCTGGGTGGTGGCCGTAACCGGCATCGGCGGCATTGGTAAAACCTCCCTGGTCAACGTCGCCGTCCGGCAGCTTATCCCCCACTTCTGTTATGAGAAAATCGTGTGGCTGGCGGTGACGGAACATGAACAAAGAGAAACGCCGCTTACCGCTGACTGGCTGATGTCCCGGCTGGCGCCGGCCATCTGCCCCCTGCTGCCCACCACCGCCCCTACGGCCGAACGCGACTGGCAGGTGCGGCAAACGCTTAAGCTTTTCCCCACGCTGGTCATTCTGGATAACCTGGAAAGCGAGATGGCACCTGACCTGGCGGCGGTGCTGCCTGATCTGGCGCCGCCGGGTAAATTTGTGCTGACCAACCGGCTACGGCCGTCCCCCTCAGCCAATATCCACCTGTTTCCTGTTCCCGAACTGGACACCGCCGCTGCCCTGGCCCTGCTGCGCGACCAGGCGCAGTTGATTGGCGCCCATGCCCTCAGCGCCGCTCCAGACGCCGAACTGCAAGCGATTTATGTCCAGGTTGGCGGTAACCCGTTGGCGCTTAAACTCATCGCCGGGCTGAGCCAGGATTTTTCGCTGCCAGATATTTTGGCCGACCTGTCCCAGGCGCAACTGCCGGCCACCGAAGCGTTGTACCGCCACATTTACAGCCAGACCTGGCAGGTCTTAAGCCAGCCAGCCCGGCAATTGCTGGAAATCATGCCCCTGGCGGCCGATACCGGCGCGACGTTGGCACAGTTGCAGGCTGTCAGCGGGCTGGAACCGGCCCATTTGCTGCCGGCCATCCAGGAATTGATTCACCGCTCCCTGCTGGAAGTGCGTGGCTCGCTCAACGAGCGGCGCTACGCTCTTCACAGCCTTACCCGCATTTTTCTCTTGCGTGACATCAGTCATTGGCCAGAGAACCAGTAATCAGTAATCGGTGAAGGGTATACCGATAACCGATTTAACCGTTTACCGTTTACCGCCTCCTATGATCCAACCCGGCCAACACTTCACGCGGGGTATTCTCGCTAACCTGACTTACTGGCAGGAACAAGTGTGCCAGATGACGGATGCTGACGCGCATCTGTTTTTGCAGGAACAGGCCAATTTGCTGCTGGCCGTGGAGATGGGGTTGGCGTTGGTGGAGACACGGCCGTCGGCCAACGCCCTGTTGATGCAGCTTTTCCCCCTCATTGAACGATGCGCGTACTGGCAAAGGTGGCTGCCATTATGGGAAACGGCCGTAGCCGCGGCCACAAAGGATGTGGCGGCCACACAATCCCGGATGGCACAGCAGGCCAGACTGCTCAACTATTTAGGGCAGTTGCGACGCCTGAATGGTCAGGTAGACCAGGCGATTCAGCGGCACGAAGAAGCCCAAACCATTGCCCAACAAGCGGGCGATAACCGCAGCCTGGCCGAAGCCTGGGGCAACCTGGCCCTGGATAACCACGCCCGGCGCGCTTACGACCTGGCCGAGTCTTATGGACAGCAGGCATTGACTCTCTTTGACACACTGGATAACGCTGAAAAATGGCAGGCTACTCTGTGGAACACCTTGGGGCTGGTGGCCCTGGAACAGCAAAATTTTGCCCAGGCGGAAATCCGGCTGCGCCAATCGGCCGCCATCTGGCAGCAGCTACAACATCCTACGCAACTGGCGCGCATCTTGAAAAATCTAGGGATACTATTTCAGCAGCAACAAAACTACCTGCTCGCCGGGCATTGTTACCAGGAAGCCCTACAGCATCTGGCCGCCACCGACAGCGATCTGGACAGGATGCAGGTGCAAATGAACCTGGGGGTGCTGCACTTTTTGCAGCAGCAGTACACTCAGGCTGAAGTTGCTTTCCGTCTGGCCGACTCTTTTTTGCGGCGGCATCATGGCAGCTACGTTACGCAGGCCATCGTCGCCCAAAACCTGGGCAACGTGCTGGTGAAGCAACAACGGCTGGCTGAGGCGCTGGTATGTTTGCAACAGGCCGCTATTCTGTGGCAGCAACTTCAAGACCGCCTCAATTTAGCCAATACGTTGGGCACATTGGGTGAAGCGTTAGGTTTACTGAGCGATGTGCAAACGGCCGTCACGACCTACGATGAAGCCCTGGCCCTGTTGACCCACTATCCGACACACCCCTGGGCGCAAAAATTACAGCGCGAGTTTTTAATGGAACGGGCAGCGTTATTGGCGCAGAGCAGCCAGCCAGCCTGAGTGGCCGGCTGGCCAACTGCGAACAACATTAACCGGTACAGGAGGACGATGAGGATGGGACACAATCACCGGCCAAAACTGGTGGCGCTGTGGGTGCGGCGATAAGGGTGATGAGTACGGCCGTGACCAGCCACCACCGCGTCACTCGTTGCAGAACATTTCTGAGCATCATACGACACCTCCATAAGGGGATTACAGAATGTGTCGAACAGGCGCGCCGGGGATGGATTCCCCTCTCAAGATGCTCAACAGAAATAGTTATTAAGCCAGGTTGCCTTTTTCGGTAGTAAGGTGAGATTATCACCAACCCAGTAAAAAGGAGGTCTGGAGTAAGCGGTAGAATTACCGCATGAAAGAAACAATTTACACCAGACCTCCCCTAGAAAGCTTAGCATGTGTCAACTCGGACTGCGACTTGTACGGTCAAAAAGGCGGCCACCATTTGACAATCAGAAAAGTCTATGGCCGGGACAATATCCGTTACTTGCGTTGTCGTTGTTGTCAAGAGGAATTCAGCGAACGCAGAAACACAGCCTTGTGGAACAGCAAAATACCAGAGGAAAAAGCTGTTTCGGTGGCCGAACATCTGGCTGACGGCTGTGGTATCAAGAGCACCAGCCGATTGGTCAAGGTAGACCCCAGCACGGTACGACGTTTGAACCAGAAGGTGGGCACCCATGGATGGCAATACCATGAACAAGAAGTACAGGATGTGGCCGTGAGCGAACTGCAAGCCGATGAACGGTACGGCTTTGCTGGTAGCAAGGGGCAACCAGCCTGGGAAGCGGAATTGATAGACCCGGCCAGCAAGTTCATTCTGGCCCATGTCCAGGGAGCACGGGATGAATCCTTGATTCGTCGTTTGCTCGAAGATGGGGCGGCGCGTGTGCGCCATCGGCATGAGGTGGCCTTGTTCACCGACGGGCTGGCAGCCTATCGAACCCTGTTCCCGGAGATATTCGGCACTGCCTACTATCCCCCACGACAAGGCACACGCGGCCCACATCCCCAGGTGCGTTTCCGCATTCCGCGCACGGCCGCCCATGTGCAAATCGTCAAACATCAGAGCGGTTCCCGTCTCAAAGAGGTGGAAATCCGGTATGTGCATGGCAGCAAAAAGCGGATTGCGCAGGCTTTGGAACGACTGGGCTACAACGTCCCCAACACAACGGCTATCGAACGCCGCAACGGTACGGCGCGGTTGATGAGTGCCGCTCAAGTACGCAAAACCCTGGCCTTTGCCGGTAAAGAAAGCACCAAAGCAGCGATGGGGTGGTGGGCCATGACGGTTTACAATTGGTGTCGGCCGCATCGTAGCCTCAAGCAGTTACTATCTGCGCCAGTGGGTAAAAAAAGTATGAACAGAGGTCACCAGCTATGGCCATCGGTGTAGCCAATTCAATTCTATCCATTCGTGAGATTCTTCTCACTCCGGTTTATCCGCCGGGAGGTTGGAGATAATCTCACTGGACTACCCCTTTTTGTGGAAGAGATGAACATTATTCAATGAAATAGTACATCCAGAACGTTCCAACTGGTTTGAAAACCTGATCCAATTTTATTCCTGGTTCATTCTAAAAATATCGAAAATCGAGAATTATCATGGACAAATCGAAGTTTGGTGATTTGCTAACTGAGGGTATTTACGCCATAAAGTCACGTGAGAGAAAGCCAATCAATCTTATTCAAGACGAATTGGGGAATGCAATTGGTCTTCAAGGTGGATCGATGATCTACGTATGGCGACACGGGCGAGTGCCAACTAATGACGCTTATGTGGCAAGATTGGCGCGCGAGATTGCAGTTCGAGGCAAGTTGGACCGAAAATGGGTTGAGATGTTTCTCAGGAGTGGGAATTATCCTGGTGTAGCGCAACTGTGTGATGATATATTTCAACCCAAAATCCATACATTAACGCCAGACGTCAACTACTGCGATTGGGGAGAAGCGCCTGATATAACACATTTCTGCGGCCGTGAATCCGAATTAAGGCAATTATCACAATGGATTCTCGAAGACCGATGTCGCCTTGTTGCAATTTTCGGTATAGGTGGTATTGGTAAAACTGCTTTAGTCACAAAACTGGCAACACAAATATGTGCAGCATTTGATCATGTAATCTGGCGCTCTCTACACAATACCCCCCCTTTAGGCGATATTCTCAAAGAGTGGCTACAAATTCTGTCTGACCGCCGTGACGTTGAATTAACCAATGAGATAGATACACTGATAGCAAAACTCATTTTTTATCTACGTCAGCACCGATGCCTGTTGGTATTGGATAACGTCGAATCTATCCTGGATGGTGATGCAACCGGGCATTACCAGCATGGGTATGAAACGTATGGTCAATTTTTCCAACGCCTGGGTGATAGCTCGTGTCAAAGCCACCTTATTATAACAAGCAGAGAAAAACCATCCGAAGTCGCCTGGCATGAGGGATCGGCTTCATATGTGCGCTCAATTGAACTGGTTGGCCTGACGACAACCGAAGGGAAACAAATCTTGAGTGATAAAGGCCTGGCCGGGTCTCAAGACTCCTGGCATGAGCTTATCTATAGGTATTCGGGCAATCCACTCGCGTTGAAACTGGTGGCGGAAATGATCCGAGAGGTTTATGCTGGTGACATTATTGATTTTTTGAATGAGGCGGACCTGATTTTTGGACGGATTCAGGACGTAATTGATGAGCAGTTCAAACGCCTATCCCATTTAGAACAGGAGATAATGTTTTGGTTGGCTATTGAGCGCGAAGCGACCTTTCGTGAGAAACTTCATCAGAATCTTATCCACCATACTCGTGCAAGTAATTTTAATCTAGCCCTGCGCTCTTTACGACGCCGATCGATGGTTGAGCTGACAGGTTCGGGCTTCTTGCTACAGAATGTGATTCTTGAATATATGACAGATAAACTTATCCAGCAGATCTGTAATGAAATTACGGGAGAACAGATAGCCTTATTTAACAACGTTACCCTGGCACAGGCACAAGCAAAATCATATGTTCTGGAAAGTCAAGTACGCCTCATTTTAAGTCCCATTGCGAAAAGCCTTTTAGATACATATACGCATAAACATCTTGTAGTCAAACAGTTGCAGCAAATCCTACACCATTATCAACAGGAACCTGTATCGGTTCCTGGCTATATGGGGGGTAACACCATAAACTTGTTGATTTGCCTTGGCGTGGATTTGACAGGTTTTGATTTTTCACACTTAACCATCTGGCAGGCCTACTTACTTGACACACCTCTCCACTGTGTAAATTTCGCGTTTAGTGATCTAACTACATCCATCTTTGCTGATACATTTGGTGGGGTTTTGGCTGTTGCCTGGGCAGACAATGGATTGTTGGCTTTTGGTACGACAAACAATGAAATCCGCCTATGGGATACCGTTCGTCATCAGCCATTTGCCACGCTGATTGGACACCGTGATTGGGTCTGGACTGTGGCATCTAATCGGGGTACTCAAATCCTGGCGAGCGGAGGCGGTGATCAGATGATTTGTTTTTGGGATATTCATGAGAGGCAGCTTACCCGGCAACTAAAAGGACATGAAAATCAGGTTAAGGCTGTCGCCTTTAGCACTGATGGGAGCAGGCTGGCAAGCGGAGGCGGTGATCGAATAGTACGTCTTTGGGATATTGTTACAGGTGAAAAACTGGCTGAATTATCTGAACACAAGGGATGGATTAGATCCGTAACCTTCAGCCCTGATGGTCGTCTTCTGGCCAGCGGCAGCGACGATGGGTCCTTTTGTATTTGGGATAGCTACACTGGGCAACTGCTTGTCACCCAGCGCTATCACAAAAACCGGGTGCGAGCAGTGATCTTCCACCCCAAAGGGCATCTCTTGGCCAGCGCCAGCGATGATAAAACCATTGCTTTATGGAACGTTGAGGATTGGACATGCCTACAGACATTTCATGAACACACAGGTCGAGTACGTACCTTAGCTTTTAGCCCTGATGGCATGATCCTTGCCAGTGGTAGTGAAGATCGTACTGTTCGGCTTTGGGACGTGAAAACGTGGCGTTGCTTGCAGGTGATGATTGGACACCAAGATCGTGTGCGTTCTATCGCTTTCAGCCCGGATGGTTCTGTGTTGGCTAGTGGTAGTGAAGATCAGACTATCAGATTATGGGATGTAAACAGTGGTCGCTGTTTACGAACGATCAATGGCTATATCAACCGCGTCAGAGGAGTTGCCTTTAGTCCTGACGGTCGGCTATTGGCCAGTGGCACTGAGGATCGAAGTATCTATTTATGGGATGCTGAGACAGGTCGCTGCCTTCGAATATTAAGTGGGCATCTGAACCGGGTGCGATCTATTGCCTTTAGCCCAGACGGGCGGCGTCTTGTCAGCTGCAGTGAAGACACGATGGTTCGCCTCTGGGATGTCAGAACAGGTGAGGGTATAAATATCATCTCCGGGCACGCTGCTCAGGTGAGGACGATCTCCTTTAGCCCTGATGGGCGTTTTCTAGCCAGCGGAAGTGGTGATCGTACGGTCAAAGTGTGGGATGTGGAGAGTGGGCAGTGCCTGAAAACAATCAAGAAGCATACCAAACAGGTGCGCTCCGTTGCATTCAGCCCGAATGGTCAAATGATGGCCAGCGCTGGAGATGATCAGATAGTGTGTCTATGGGATATGGTAACCAGCGAGTGTATATGGGAATTTGAAGGGCATACTAATCCTATTTGGGCAATTACTTTTAGTCCTGATAGTCGTTTGATTGCCAGTTGCAGCGAAGATCAAACGATACGACTTTGGGATGCCAGGGCAAGACAACTCGTAACTGTTATGGTCGGACATTCTAACCCTGTATGGTCAGTAGCTTTTAATTGCGATGGCCGTCTACTGGCCAGTGGGAGCGGCGACCACACCATTCGCTTATGGGATGTTGATACGCAGACACACTTAAGAACATTATATGGACATGATAATCGGGTGCAATCCGTCGCTTTTGCGCCAGACGGCCGTACATTGGCAAGCGGTAGCGATGATGCCACTGTTAGGCTCTGGGATGTACTAACAGGTGAATGTATCAGAACGTTACGGAGCAATAGAATCTATGAGGGGATGAATATAACGGGTGCTAGTGGTTTAACGGCTACACAACGTATTACGCTGGAAACACTTGGTGCCTATGACCACCCAAGTTGATTGGTCAGAGGTTCCAAGCGTATCCTGGGGATGCAGCGGTAGAAACACCTGAAATTCAGAGGTTAAATTCGCGGATGCCCAGGTGGCATGGCCGTCCCGTATTCTGTCTGGTCGCCAGCGACTACAGCGTAGACGGCCAGGGCAACCGGGAAATCACGCAGACGCAGACTATCTCCCTGGATATGACCGTGCCCACCTCGACGGCGAATGCGCCCACGGCCGTTGCCGATGGCGTCATCACCATCACCTGGACAGCAACCGATAACCTGAGCGGATCTGATGGTGTCTGGTTATGGTTCAAATTTGGTCTAACTGGCATATGGCAACGCAGTTCCCTGTCATACCAGTCTGGTGACAGCGGCCTATTTACCTTTGCGCCTGCTGATGGCCCCGGCACTTACTGTTTTGCCACCCAGGCCCGCGATGTGGCCGGGAATGGAGCCGCCCCACCAACCGGCGCTGGTATGGCCTGCACCAACTACGGAGAAACAGCCACGCACTTCTTTATCTATCTACCGGTCATCTTGAAGTAGGCGTATACGGACTTTCGCCCTCCCCAAAAATAAAAAGCCGCCCGTGTTTGCAGGCGGCTTTACGGGCGTTGACCGGCAGCAGGAGGGGGCGTCGTGGCCCTGTTCCTGATTAGTCTGTTCCAGTCGCGTTTCTTTTGTGCCAGTTTGGGGGAGGGTGTGATATTGTCATTTGCAGACAACTATCACAAGTTTCCTTCTGCCGTTAATCCAATCAGGAACACGGATAGCATACCGCTTTTTGTCCACAAGGGCAACCACATTTTCCTTCAAGTTTCGGTTAAGTTGGACGGTACGGTTAACGGTCTTCACAGGCGCTCTACCGCGCCCATGCCCATCGTTGTTTTGTGGCCGACGCCACAAAAAGTGGCCAGGTCGGCCAATGCCTGCCAGGCGCGTAAGGCCAGGTCGTCGCCGCGGTGCGCCTCGAACCATGCTTCGCCCACAAAGCCGGTAAAACGTTCGTTTTTGTCAATGGTGACGGTTGCCGTTTCGATGCGGTGTTGGGTGACAAAGACGTTTTCGGCGCACCAATCTAACCAGCCAGGGGGCAGGGTCATCATCGGCGGGGCGAAGGCTTGCCACATACGCACTGGGCCGCTAAAGACATTGGCCGGGAGGGGCAGGGGCAGATGGCGCGGCCCTTGTTTGAAGGCGGTGGGGGAGTTGAAACGCAGCCCGATTTGCCGGGCAGGCTGGCTGAGGGCTAACTGCGCCCAGGATGGGCCAGGCACAGTATGGGTTTCGGTGATGATGAATTCCCGACCGCCCAGGTGACACGGCCGTCCCATATCCCGAAACCACTCTCCCGTGCGCTGAAACAAAGTGGCGGCGCGGTCGGTAAGGGCGGAAAGGCGCAGCCCGGCCAGGTAGCCGTCATCAGTGTAGAGGGGGACGAGGGTAAACGGCCGGGGCGTGGGGTGGTGGTGCAGCCAGTCAGACTCTTGCCGGTCGGTCTGGCCGGTGACGTTGAAGAGGAAACCATGCAGACCACGCGCATAGATGGTACGGCCGTGCAGCGGTTCGTCGAGGGGGGTGAAGAGGTAGGTGATGGTGTGCATGGTTTCTACCGATAAGGGCTGGTTAAGTCGTCGAGAGATTCATCCGCCGCGTAATAACCTAAATCATTGACGATTTTTTGGATTTTCTTGATACGAGGTTTATAGGTGGGTAGGAGATGATCATGGGACTGGAGATGCGCGCTGCATCTGTGGGCTAAATCGGTAATGTCTTGATCGAAGTCATTGTCTTGCAGGCTAAAGTTGTCGGCGAACTTAGCAGCCGTTTCCAAAGCCATTACCAATAATTCAGCTACACCAACTTCGTCACCCTGGCTGCTTTGAGCATAATCGTCAATGGCTTTATGCACCCCGGCAAAGTTCCAGGAAATGGTGTTGTTCCAATCTGAGATAACAAACTGTTCTTGAATAGCTTGACGATAAGGGGCGATTTGAACGGCCGTTGTCCCTTTCACGTAGCGGGTTTGCAGATAGCGTTGGACTTCAGGGGAAACGGCCGTTAATTCCTGGACGAGTTGAATCAAGGCCGCCTTCTTTTCTTTTTGCAGTTTACTGCTAATGGCTTCCCAATTTAATGTAGTATCAGGTGATGCCATCGTCATTCCTTTTCATCTTTGTGTCCGCGCCTGATCTCGAATGGCTTGCAGGTTGATGATTTCGGCAAACTCAAACTGGGGCGGCAGGCTGCCGGGTATGGGTTTAAGGCGAATGATGGCGGGGAAGTAACCCATACGGCCGTGCAGCTCGGCCAACAAGGTGACGGCGATGGCATTGTGGGCGGGTGGATTGATGAGGATGGGATGAGTTTGCCAGGTTTGGGAATCCAGGTTGAGGCTGTTTACCAACTGCGTGATCTGGTCGGGAAACGGCCGTTCGTGGTCGAAGTGGGTTTTTATTTCGCGCAAATCTATCGCTGCCTGCTCCGTAGCTGATTGCACGGCAGTCAGTTGCTCTTGAGTAAGCGGGTGACCAAAGTTAAGGAGAATCATCTTGTTTGTTTCTCCAATCCCGTGTACTGGTCAACACGCGCACATAGCTTGAACCAGCCCAATGATAGAGTTCATCTCCTTGATGTACCAGACCCCAGGCGCAACCAATGGCAAAAGCATAGGGCAGGGGGGTGGCAAAGAAAAAATGGCGTCGTACGCGAGGAATTCTCACAGCATTGTGCTGCATGGTCTGGTAAAAATCTTGCACGGCCGGCTGCCAATCTGTGTTATTAGGCAGCCACTGACTGTTGGCGTAATCAGGCGTGGTCGTGAGAAGGACAAAATTGCAGTCCACCTGAATTTCTGCCAGATGAGATGCTGCGTGTTCCAAAGCTGGTTGATTGATGCTGATGACGATGGCCAGGTCAGATTTGGACTTGATAGTGGGCGTATCAACGACGGGGAATTGGGGCCAGGCGATGTGCGGCCGTTCCCGACGGCAGTAAGCGACCAGGTCGGCCAGACGGCCGTGACGCTGCCCGTATTGTATTAACGCGCGAACACGGCCATTGTGCGTATTTTCCCCGAGATCGGCGAAGGATATGTTTAATTCTAAACAAAGTTCCTGTAGTTCATCGTCATTAAAAGTCCCGATCAATTCCTTTTTGAAGGAGTTCAGCGTCTCTTTAGCCACGTTATGATAGGTATCACGTTCACCAACCAGATAAGAGATAAGCATGGAACCAATATACAAGGGGCGGACGATGGCTATATCATCGCTCAGGTCTTGACCAGGCGTTACATCACCAAATTGATGGTAACCAGATTGGCGCAGGAGGTTTATGCTATTTTGACTGACCCGTAAGGAGTTGTTCATGTGATATATCAACCTTTTGTGATGAACGCGGCCAGGGAGTCAAACTCTTCCCAAGCCATAAGAAACCCATCAACTGACAACCTGGTAGGGCCACTATCTTGGGAGGGATCAACCAAGGCCACATCTACCTCACCGACTTCAGCCAAAATCAGGGTATGAAAACCACGAAAATTACCCCAGGGTAACGTGTCTGCCCGGACAAAAACGATGAAAAACAAACTGAAGTTATACTTCTTGCCCTTTCTTATTCAACAGCGGCAATCCACTGGTGTCTATTGCTAGTGGTAATGCAAGTTTAGGTCCTTTTTCACTTGTGTTACCCATAAACCATTCAAAATTGCCTTTGCTTTCCGTAACCGGTGAGTATGGGTAATGTACTGGTAAACTAGGACCCTCCTTAGCTAAAAGTGCTTTAAGATCTTTTATTGGCTCTAGCTGATCAAATGGTTTTTGCCAAACTGACTGCATCTCCTTTTTGAACAACTCAATGAGTTGTTGCCAATTATGTAAAGCATATGATGAGCTAGCGTTTGGCAGATTTTTATAGCGGTGAACCATATTGTCTAGTACGACACCCTGATCAGAAATACAGATTTGTACACTGCCAAGTCCTAATGCCTTACCGTATCCAATTTTGTGATAAGCTTCGTTATCAAGGGTTAGCGTCCAAAGGAATGCCCCAAGTTCGACATCTGTAAGATTCTCAAAGGCGATCTCAAATTCAAACTCGGCTCCCGTGCCTACAGGATCACAAATGGTGCGATTCTGATCCCAGTTTTTCTCTTTATCTTGCTGCTCCTTTGTTAGTGTTATTTTTCCCCTCGTTGGCACATAGTGTCGGTAATATTTACGACCACGTAAGTGGTTACCAAGATTGTTGTATCCTGCTTCGGCTTGAGAACGGCCGTTCTTTGGTTTGCCGTTTTGATCAACTAAATAAAAATAAGTGGTTGTTGGTTTGGGTGATGAAAGGATTTGTAACCGCATGGATTCTTCTGATGCACCCTCTTTACCCTCCACTAACAATGCATGGCTAATCCTTATCCGCCCACGATATGCCTCTTTCCCCTGTTCTCCATGAACCCAACCAAATAAACGACAGGCTGGACACAAAGCATCATAACTTTGACAACGGTGTAAATCATATGGCAACAATTCTCCAATGCTGTGAGTATAGAGAACACGTGAGACTGAAACCGGTACCAAAAAATCAACTTCAGGTGACTGGGCTTCTCCTTTTAGTTTTACATAAACTAACACATTGGACTTGAGCTTATCTTCTTTACGAGCTACGAAACGGCTAAACGCAATCTCATCTTTAGCTTCTTTATCTTGTGGTTGGGCAAGATTTGGATTACGCTTTTTATCACGCCATCTCTTTACATCTTTCTCATGTCGTTCAAAGTATTCACGCATCAACATTTCATAATCCTGACAAACTTCTTCATTTAAGCTGAGAGTTAACGGTTGTTTATCAGTAGTAAAGAAAAAGCGTTCACTGTGTTTTCGCTCCGTATTTTGATTGGTCAAGCACAACCAACCTTCTACAAGCCGATCTCCTTGCTGTTGTATTTTTAGAGAAGCTTTATCGCGAATAATTTGCACCACATCCCAAAAATGGATGCTGGGAAAAGGATGATGGGTATCTCGCAGCAAAGCAAAACATTTATCACCATGCTTTAAATCTTTTAAATCAATCCCGCCTCCTTTAGGTGTGCGGTTTCGTAAATGTCTGATATTTTTTTTAAGCTCTTGTGAAGCTCTGATCTCGTCCATTGGCTTGACCAATGTTTTGCTTGGCTCAACGGGCCAGTACTGATGAATCCAGGCAGCGTATTGCATATCATTTTTGGTTAACTGCTGATTGAACTTTAGTCTCGTTGTTCCTGTCAGCAACTCTACATACCATTGCCCATCCTGTTCTATAACCCGTCCTGGGACAAGTTTGGACGCATCGGTCGCCGCTAAACGATAGCTTAGGCGAGAATCGGCCAGGTTAGCAAAGCAAGAGTTTGTGACAGCTTCATAGGTGGAGCGTAAAACGCCTCTTAGAGAGGATGCAGAAATAGCTTTCTGGCCGTTAACAGTGAAAAACTGGTAACTTTTATGCTCTTTATCATCCACAGATACACCTTCTGTTGCTGAGACAAACAAAGGGGTTTTTACTTGAATGCGACCTTGAATTTTCCCAGACAGCCCCAGCCAACGATCATGTGGAGGTGGTAAACAACGGTCAAGCAGCTTTGTGTTACTTCTGGATATTATAGGTTTGCCAGAAATGGGCCTCACAAAATTATAGGGATTGTGGAATATACCACCCTTTTGTGCAGACTCTGCTGATGTAACTTGCGTTTGTTTTTCAAGAGGGAATGGCTGACCACTCAAGGCCCGTACCCACTTTGTCTGCAATCCTTGATGCCCTCTTTGAGGCTCATATTCTACGGACATATCTACCGTAATCCTACTTGCCGATGCGTTCCTTACCCAATTGAGACGAAAGTACACCTCTTCACTGCCATCATCAGGTTGAATGAAGCCAAATTCCCCTCTAATTATTTTTTTGACTTTCCCAGTAGCCATCCTATTTTGCCTCCTTAAAATCCACGTAGCGCACAAAAGCGATACGGCCGTTTTCCAGATAATGTGCCTGTCGCAAATACTGTTTGCCTGTCAGAGCAACATCAGATGCCCACTTATGCGTCACTCGCCGTTCCCTTACATCTCGCCGCCATTGGTAATAACATTGTTCATGGCAAGCAAATGTGCGACCTTGATTAGTTGCTTCATCCCAAAAGGAAACGGGATTAAAAATTGGGCCTACAGGCACTTGCTGATGTGTCTCACTGATAAAGTGCCAATAGAGCATGTCTGCATCTCGCCGAATAGACAAATCCCCTTCTGGCCCAAACAGACGTACCCGTTCAATCTGGTCATGGTCCTGTATCATTTCTTTCAATGAAGTAGGTCTCACATAAAAATGCTCCACCTCTTCCACCATGGCCCATGTGAAAGCAAGGCTGCTGTCCGCTTGCCATGCCTGCAAAAATTGAACCAATTGGGGCAAGTCACTTTCATTATCTTCGGCGAATCGGCCACCCCAAATGAATAGATTGGTGGCATTTCGCTGTTCCTTAACAGCAGCATCTGCTTTGGCAAACGCTTCGTCAATGAACTCCTGGGCGGTTTTGGGTCCCTTATTCATGAATATTTACCTCTGTCCGGGAACGGCCGTAAAGCCTCTCCACATCCGTACCGAAAAATGAGTCTTGGGCCAGTTGCCTGACATACTTAGATTGCCTAAAACTCTCCACCTTGTCGTTAAACTGTTCTACCCATTTCGCAGCATGATCTTGCCAATCATCAGGTAGCCATGCTGGTGGTGTATATTGAGCCAACTGGTAAATGCCGCTTGCTTGAGGTGTGAGGGGCGGCCATAAGTCCCGACCGTTTTCCGCCAGGTCATCCTTATGCAGATAGCCAATCTCCCAGATAAAATCAGTGGCCTGCACCCGGCCATACCCCTTGGCCGCCCCAAAACCTAATGTCAGCCGTTTATCAGCCAGGTCGCGTAGTAGCAGTGCTAAGAGTCCCAATTCCCATTCTGCTGGATTGTGAAGCGTAACGGCCGTTTCAAACTCTGCCATGGTCAATGGCGCGGCATCAAACTTGGCCCCATCCAGGCCACCACCTGTAAATCGGTCTATTGCCAGAAAGTCCTGTGCCTGCCAGGTTGCCTCATCTGGTTTGCTCCAGACAGCGTCTCGAATCCAAAGGCGACTGCCTCGTTCCTGATTGCCAAAAAGCTGGCAGGTCAGGCAAAAATCAGCTTCTTGCCATTCGTGAAGCCGCTCTTCTTCCCTATCCAGGTTCAGGCGGCTATAACAACTGGCAATTGCTGCGCCGTCGTTATCCTCTAATACGTCGCAAGAGGGGCAGTTTAATAGGAACGTTTGGGTGGGGTCGCTGGCGTTATCCAGGCAGTAGGCTGTATAGAGGGTACGGATAATCTTTCCTGCCTGGCTGCGCAGTACGCCGCGAAGGCTGGAACCGGCCAGCACAGGATTACCCAGGCCATCATCGGTTAACTTTTCCACCAAAGGAGCGTGATCAAAACCAGTGATAAAGGCCACCAATGGATCATTTTGCAGGAAAAAATCGGTGAACTTGAGGGTGAACTTTACAGTGACGAAGCAGGAAGCAATGGTTTGGAAACGATCGCTTTCCTTCTGCTTTTCTACTGCCTGTCGTGCCTTTTGCAGCCATTCTTCTGGCCAATCCTTGAGTGGCTTGCTAACATCTGCTCGATTCATGGCTTTCAGATAATCTATCAATTGAGCGGGTGTTTTCAATTCAGGCTGAGAACAGGTCAGCTTTTCCAGAGTAAACCGCCCCAAACCGCGAGCAATATTACCTCCTAGCTGGCCACGCCCTTGCTCCCATTCAGTTAATACGGCCGTCAATAACATCCATATCTTTTGTTCAGTTGCCTTGTCAACCAGCTGCTGTTTAGACTCGCCCAGGTTATAAGCCAGCCGCATCGTCAAGATAAATGCTGTATGACGGGGGATTACTTCATAATCAAACTTGACATGTTGGGAAGCATGTCCAGATTTGTGGTCAATGCCTACCCCATCCCGCACAAAGGTGGGGACTATTGCCTCTGCAAAGGCGTCTTGAATCCATAAGCGAGAAGCGATGGCCTCAATCCAATCGTCTGGTTCTGGTGTTGGTTTCTCCATTGGGTTGACATCCCCAAACACTTGACACACAGGACACCCACATGGCTTCTTATAATCCTGCCTATCTAATGCCTGGCACCTATCAAAACCCAGTCGCGGGGCCAATCGGGTGGCTGCAGAACGCAGGCTGCCGGCAACGGCCGTTCCTGGAATGAGCAAACGGCCGTCCCTGGCCCGGCGTATGGGCGCATCTGTGGGATCGCCTCCCTTGCCACTGCCGATATGCAAGGCACTCTCTAAGACCAAATGAGCGGTAATAAAATACTCAGGCATTCGTTTTCTCCTTCGGCCGTTGTCCTTTGCGATTGCTGTTAATCTGTTCACCCAATCGGCTGGCTAATAGGGTCATCCCTACTGTCTGGTGGCCCTGTGGCTTATCTTTTAATTTCTGTAATAACCCTTTTACTTCTTTTATGACTGCCTCGTCTAGTTTTGATTGTTCATCCCGGCCAACCAGTTTATGATCTCCCCACAGGTTTTGCGCGTTTTCCAGAGAACGGCCGTTCCCCTCAAACCAGGTCAGTAAATCAGTTACTGAACGATATCGGTATAGATAAATCAGTCGCGCCACCGGTTCATAACTGTCATTAAGAGTCTCTTTCCAAAGCTGTGGATGCTGCCGTTGATGGTCATCTAGTTCCTTCTGCCAGGTGTTCCGGGCGTAATCTAATTCATTATGAATGATCTTTATGGCCTCATCTGCTTGGGTGCTGGCAGGTGATAATTGAGTCAAAGCCTCCTTCATATCAGAAAGAGAAATCCCGTCTAATTTTGGTTGTGCTTCAAAAATAGGATGATTAAAGGCCACACAGCCAAAGCCTTCCTGGCGGCGTAAACCTATTCCTTCCTTTTCTACTTTTTGCAAAGCGGCGAGCATTGCCTCATGCTGAAGGCCGCTTAGGGTGAACCGCACCATGGAGCCGGCCGTGATAGCCTCATCACGCCAGCGTGGCATCTGGCGGTGGGTGTTGAAGCTGTCCACGATACGGCCGTTCACAAACGCTTCCACCTCATTACCAACCTGTTTCTCGTCCACACCGAGCAACTCCACCAAAGCAGCCCGGTCTATTCCCTGCCTAAACCGCCCCCAACGGTCAATCAAAATAGCATCCGTTAGAAACAACATGGTGACATTGACTTTCGTTTTTGCCTCTCCTTGTGCCAGCCGTTCGCTCAAACTTTTTAATGCCCAACTAGATGGTTCCTCTGCGTCCATTTCCTCCAAATATAGATGGGTTAAACCATAACCACGCCGGGTGGCCTTGCCCAGGCGAATAGAGAAAATCTTGCCCAGGCGCAGCCCTGTCTTTTCCTGCAACTCAGCCCACATCCCAGGCACACAGGTCAACTCTCCGATAAACCACTGTCCGGCCTGAATCATTTGATAGGTATATAGATTCCCTTCAGCCACCCGCCCCGTTTGACGGTTCATCGTAATATGGATTTCCTCGCTGGTTTGTACATCGTGATAGCTACGTTCACCCCTGAGGTTAATAAAACCACTCACAGATTTTAGCTGGCCGTCACAAGTGTTATCGCTACATTTGTTTTGGGCAACTGTTTCGGAGAGATCGTGAAAGGGGTGTGATTGCTGCGAGCGTTCTTTGGTGAATGTGGGATGTAATTCACATTGTGCCCAGGATTGGGGTGCTTTAAGTGAAGGATACAAAAGCGATTCCCCCATTGCCGGCAGCAAGCCTGTTACCGCCACACCCCCACGAAAGAACATCTTTACAAACTGCTTGTGTTCAGGTGTGCCTTCTTTCAATTGGGTGTGTTTGGCGGTTCGATTGGCTAATGCTCCCAGCAAAACAGTTCCTGGTATAGTCTTTAAGGTTTCAAAAGCATTGGCTACCTGGGATTTATCCGCGACGATAACAGGCTCGGCTAACCGGGCGATGATGCGGAATCGCCTGACCTCTCCATTCTCTGCATCCATAGGGCTGGCGTTTTTGGCTGGAGCGGCTGGCAACGCCTTACCTTCCAGCCAATAAGATTGAAAAACTACCAGGGCTACATCATGCCATGAGTCATTTTCACTGCTTCGCTCGATAAAATTCTCGGCCGCCAGGAGTATGAATTGGCAATGCCCAGACCCACGTCGCCGCCCAGAACCGAGATGGCACACCATACCAGCCACCGCCACCAACAGCGCGGCATCCGCCCGGCTTTGGGCCGTTTCCTCGTCACAGGTGGCAGTGAAGGTGAAGCGCAAACGGCCGTCTCCCTTCTCCTGGACAAACAACTTTTGGGGATCGCTCCGCCGGGTACGGGGATTGATGCGTACTCGCCAGACATCATCGCTGCCCCAACGGCCGCCCTTATGTTCTTTTAGCGGGTTGGTTGAGCTAAACACCCAGGATTTTGGCGTTTCTGGCAACCCAAATAAACGCGCTTCGGCCGCTTCAAGGGTTTGTTCGGCGGTAAGGCCACTGCTCTTGAGTAAGGCCAGTAAATCATAGAAGCCATCACGCAACAAGCCTGCTAAGGCCGTCCCCCGCAAAACAGGCGACTTATTATGATCGCGCAAGAGCGTTGAATCTATAGCAAAGCCAAATCGCTGCCCATCACTGACGTGATAATCGGAATGAAGCACAATCTCAAAAGTCAGTTTAATACTCATCACGCCTCCTTATCCATACTGTGCCAAATCTTCATCTAGTGATTGGGCATAGGGCCATAAGGCCAGTAAATCTGGCAAGCCATGTGCCCAATATAAGCCCATTTCCTTTGGGGCAGCACGCCAGCCGGCCCTATCCTTGGCCGTTGGCGCACTTCCCAACCCCGCCAAAGCCCACTCCACTCGCTCCCTTACCTCTTTAGAACTGGTGGCTTCAGTTCGCTGCAATAGTCGGACTAACTGGTTATTCCACTGCTCGAATGTGAGATCACCCTCTCCGGGAGGCCGGTCAAACAAAGTCCGTAGTTCTGCCCGTCGTTTGGCAGGCAATTGTTCTTGAGGATGCGGGCTGTCCAGGGATAGCCGTTGGTCAAACAGACGTTTTAAGGGCAAGGCGCGGGATAGTGCCTCATCATCGTCTGGCAAATCATCAGCCCAATAAGTGCGCAAGCCAGGGCGATACTTACCGGTGTGGGCACGGCCGTTACTGCCAGCACTACCAATAATCACCTCGAAAGAAACGGCCGAATGCCAGCCAACTCGCGGCCCGGCCGTCTTCACCACCCGTTTTGTCTGCTTTAGTAATTCCTCCCCCAGTTGATGCGCTAATAAGTAAGGGTAGCTCTGTTTGCAATAGACAACGACCGCACTCATGGTAATAGGTGGCAGCCCTTCAAAGAGTCCCATCTCTTCCGCCTGTTTATTCATTCTTTCACTGAATCTCAGGCAAAAATGGCGAGCATAATCCAGAGCATACAGGGCCGGCAATAACACAAATACATCATCTCCGGCGGCAATAAGAGGTAGTAAGGGCAAATGCTCAGACTTACTTTGCCGAAGGTAACTATTAAATAGCCTGTCTGCCAGCGTAGAAATAGGATCCGCAATCGTTTCATACACGATCCGTAGCAAAGCTTCAGAGAGTTCTCGCCGCTGTGCTGGTGTACGGCAATGGGAAAAGTATTTACCCATGTTATTGCCATCGGCTACCAGATAAGCCACATTATTCTGCGTTGCGTCCCAGGCAGCAATTTCCTCCGGTCGTCTAGCCCATCTCCAAGTGCGATGCTCTTTGTTAGGAATGACCTCTCGAATTTTGAAGAGAAACCCCTCTTTCTCATCCGTATCTGTGATGGGTTGGCCCTTCTTTTCTACATGTCCCACTTCCTTCATACGCCGGGCCGGGCCGCTGATATATTCTTCACTATCACCAGCTAACGGCTCCCAATGTTCAGCCAATTGGATACCAGATGACTGGCAAAAGGCGTGCGTGGGGGCATGGGGGGAAGTGGTAGTGAACAACCGCTCTCGCTTCAACCGCCCCATATTTTCCTCTAATTGCCTGTTGGCACAGGTGAAGCACGGCACTTTCCCGTTGCTGTGGCAGGCCATCTCATTGGGGTCACAGTTGCTTATACCACGATCTTCAAATAACACGGGCGGTGATACAGACATAGCCCCATCCAACAAAAGATGGTAACTGCTAGTAACAAAATCCCCAAAGGCCACCGCTTGCTTCCCATCGGCAAAAATGATGCGAAACATCCCCCCAGCCTTGACAATCACCTCTCTTGCCCCGTATTCGCTGGCTGCCTTCTTAGCTGCCGCTTCTGTGAAGACGGCCAGCAAACGACTACCACCCACCACCTGTCGTTGTAAACCAGCCGCAAACAAGGTATCTTGAATGCGATTTACTTCGGCGCCAAACAAATAAGTTTCGTCACTCACGTTGTCCTCCTTCTCCGGCCTGCACTGGAATAAAATGGAGGTTACAAATCTCGCGTAGCTGTTTCCAATTAGGAAGTTGATAATACGTTTCACGCTCTAATCCTTCCAGGTTTGACGGCGTTGCCCACTCTTTCAAGTAGTTGTCAAAATTCAGTAATGTTAAGCGAATAATGTCATTGACATCATCTTTAGTTACAGGCATATAGGAGTGTGTAATATCATTGCGTTTGTCTTTCAATTCTTTTGGACTTAACTCCAGTGGTAAAAAACCAGGGCTGCCTGATTGCCTGTTCCACTTAGTTTCGATTTGGTATCGCCCATCCCTAGTCTTGGCTTTTCTACCTTGTAGTATCTCTCTGGCTTTGTAGCTCTGCATTTTGATCAATAAAGTCATAACAATTGATTGCCAGTTTTCGTCACTCGACTGCAAATGTGTATTTAGTGAAGAAGTATCAAGTTCACAATTCCTGAAAAGAGAAACAAGCCTGGCGGTAAAAAGAGTTTCATATATAGCATAGGCGCGGCTAAAGGCATCTCTATAAGCCCCTCTCATAGACTTCAACCGCTGGACGCGATAAAGTTCGTCATAGGCATATATCACCACAGTTGGGGCATCTGCGAATAGATCAGGTTTGAGAGCCGTTTCCCCAGACTGGGGCATATATTGATGCAGTTCCTTAACCGCTAAGGGGATATATCGCTTTAGATGATCAGGTAACTTGTCGGCTGATTCCCAAGCTGATTGCAACTGCCGGCTTTCCCAATCCTGGCACATAGAGAGAAAACAGCGTAAATCAGCAATT
The DNA here is from genome assembly GCA_019637635.1 of Anaerolineae bacterium. GTDB lineage: Bacteria > Chloroflexota > Anaerolineae > Promineifilales > Promineifilaceae > CAADGU01. The sequence goes on along the minus strand of JAHBVI010000012.1, from coordinate 27,298 downwards.
TGGGGAAACGTTTCATGGTCCGGGAGCAAGTTTAGTGCGCCGGCAAAGTCATATTGGTCATACAATTTGCCAACTTTGTCCCAGGTTTGTAGGGCGAGCGCCTTGATAGGGTTGCTAACGGTGCGAAAATGGCAGGAGTAGCCATAGGGACGGCCGGTGTAATGCCTATCCGTATCCACATAACAAATTTGTGCATGGCTATAGGCCGCCAGCATAAACGCCCCAGCCACCATTGTTTTTTTAGCCCCGGTAATGTCTACTACCACCTGACAATCTGGGTTGAGCAGATCCGTGCGTAAGTGTGTTTGCAGAAAGCTGAAGACCTGTTCTGGTTCATCCTCTACCGGTTGGTAATTATTTGCAGCTTGATTGCTGTTGAGGGTAACAGTAGGCAATCTATCCAATAATTTCCATGCTTCCCCTCTTGGGGGCAGGCGTAACAGTTTCTGTAACATATCACTAATTCCGTTCCAGTAATCATTACCATCCACCAGGGCACCGCTGCAGTGGTTAAGATTCTTGGATCTGTTTGGATACTGTTTATTAACTACAGGGACAAGCCGCTGTGGGTTGTGCGCCCATATAGATTGAAAGATTGGCTCCCACGTCTCACCCACTAAAATGACCAACGTTGTATTAGAATAGAGTGGTGGCAAATATCTCTTTGTTTTATCTTGAGTATTGCGCCGACTGTCTGCATAAGCCATTTCATATGCCAACAACGAGTAATCTTTTTTCTCCCTATCTGATTCAGCACAGATCAAATACTCATCCCAGGAATCATTGCTGGACTTGTCCTTTGTCTGCCAATAGTGCCGGGTTAATTCTTCTAAATCAGTTGGGTCAAGCAGTTCAGCCATCAATCGAACCCTCCAGTGGTTGACAGATACTCTCCTCGCTGTTGAAAGTAAGCGCCAAATTCAGCCGCTAAAAACGCTCTCATATTTTCATTGTTAGGACGGGTGACGTCTGTTGGCACGTCAACAATGGATACCATATACGTTTCATAAATTGTTGTCAACTTGTTTGCCACCGTTTTCCCACTCAATCTTTTTTTTAGCCGGTTGCCAATCTCCTCATTGTTCAATCCCTGTGCCACCCCCATCAAAATCTGGCGCTCGTCAAAATCCAGTTCCCGCAGAAACTTCTCCTTACGCTGTAAATCCATCAGGTGCAGATAATTCTCCTGCGCCTGCACCACGTCGTAGGGATCATTGCTGGAAATTAGCAGCCCCAACACCGGGTTCAACGCGCTGACAGAGATAAAGGGAATAGGCACCAGCCGACTGTTCTCGCCTGCATCGTGCATGGTTTTGGTGTCCATAAAATCGTACCGGGAGACGACATGCCATAGTTTGTCGCCCGGCGTAAACAGGATTTGGGCCGCGGCCATGGCAAAAACAGACATGCTCTTGCGCCCGCCAGACAGGTTGAAGTGGATGATGGCCCGCTGCTCTTTATACCCCTGTACGGTGCGGAAAATGGTGCGGAAGGCGGCCTGAGCATTGCGTTCGGTTTCCACATCCTGCACCGGCGTCAGGGTCATCAGCTGGCCTGGACTTTGTTCTGGCCGTTGGATGAGCACACGCCGGTAGGTGAACTGGGTGTATCGTTCCCCAGCACGATAGTCTACCTGCCACACTTTCTCGCCAGGCGCGGCCGGACGTGAGCGCGGATTCAAAAATTCCCGGTCCAGTTGTTTGACGGTCTCGTGCATATTGCCAAATTTCATCCTGGGCGCGGCCTGGTCAAGGGCGTCATCGGTATGGATGACACACACCTCCACAAAGCGGTGCTGCGGCAGCAGGTGATCCAACCCCAACGTCACCACCTGCGGCGCATTGCCTAACGTAGCCACATACACAACCGGCCGTTGCCCCAAATCACTCATTTTTCACTTCCTGTCTGCGGTTTGCTGGAATCATAGACCTGGCTGCCAGGAAACTGTTCCCATAAATCGGGAAAAACCTCCTTTTTGACCCTCCTAGTCTGAAAGTAATTGACCCACACAGGGTGGCCCGCCGGAGCGGGACCACCAGCACATTAGGAGGTGCACCATGTTTTCTCGTTTTTGGCGTATTCGTCTCATCCCATTCTTTTTGATGCTGGCGCTGCTGCTGCTGCTGGCCACGGCCGTCTTGACCGCCGCACCATCATCCCAGGCCGCCGTCTCCAATGTCCCTACGCCGACGCCCACTGCCGCCCCGGACGGCTGGGGCGATCCTGTCGGTGGCTAAACCCTCCTCATCCGTAGTCCTTGACCGGTAAGCCGTACACGGCTGACCGGTTAAGGGTTACTGATCACCACCCGGTAGCTCTTGCAGCCACCACCACACCTCATTTGCCTTTTTGTGTCCGGCGGCTTGTAGCAACTGGCGGCTTTCCTGGCCCAATCGCTGCGCTTCGGCCACGTTGCCCCGTGCCGCCGCCACCTGCGCCTGCCCAAACAAAGCCAGGGCCTGTACCCGGGCAAAATTACCTTCCTGTGCAATTTCCATTGCCTCGGTATAACAGGTGGCCGCTTCCCAATAGGCATCTTGGGCCAGATAACAATCCCCTGTCTGGTTTAAAATCATGCCTAAATCCTCGCGGAAGCCCAATTCTCGCGCCAGGGCCAGCGACTCCTGATGATGAACGTTTGCCTGGCGAAACTGCCCACGCAGCATCGCTGCCTGCCCCAGGTTGGCCTGTTGGCGGCAGACTTGCACTGTCAGCCCATTGCTCTCCGCCAGCGCCAGCCCGGCGCGGAAGTGGCCCGACGCCTCGGCATAATTACCCAGGTGACAGGCAATGGCTCCCAAATTGCCCAACATTCGACTGCGCAGTTCCGGGTCATTTTCCGCCTTGGCCAGCGTCAGTCCCTCCTCATAATAGACCTTCGCCTGGGCGTAATCGCCGCGTTCCTCGTGTTGCAGTCCCACATTTTGCAGAATGGTAATGAGCAGGGCGCGATTGTCCAGCGTTCTGACTTGCGCCAGCGCTTCTTCATAATGAATAATGGCTGTCGCTGCATCTCCTTCAGAGGCAGCCACCAGCCCCAGGTTCGTCAACAGACTAGCGACCAGTTCTCGGGATTGTTCGGCGCTGGCCAGGGGCAGCGCCTCCTGGTAAAAGTGGCGAGCGTCGGCCAGTTGCCCGCGCCGGTAGGCCAGCGCCCCCAGCTTCAGTAAAATTTCGGCCGCCTGGCGCTGATCACTGCCGGTCTGAGCCAGTATTAGCGCCTCCTGGTAATAACTTTCGGCCTGATTTGGTTCACCAAGTTTCATCGCTGTATAACCGAGATGGTGCAAAATTTGGGCAGCCACGGCCTGATCCGGGTCACGGCGGGCCGCCGGTTGGGCCAGCAAAAGCAGATCGCGGCACTGCGCCAACTGCCCCTGCCGCTGTAAATAGGGGTAGAGGGCGAGTACGCTGCGCACAACGGCCGTGTCCAGCCCACACTGATTTGCCCATTGCACCGCCGCCAGTATGTGGCCGATTTCACGCTGGAAGGCGGGCATATCTCCAGCATTTTCCTGCGCATAAGTCGTAAAATAGTGAGCATAGCGCTGGGGCAGGTCGGGAATCTCACATTTCTCCCGGCTAAAATCTTGCAAGAGGGGGTGAAGCTGGTAACGGCCGTGTCCGCCACGCTGCACCAACGACAAACTATATAACTGGCGCAACCCATCTTCTACATCCTCCAATGACTGCGCGATTATGGCCGCCGCTGCCGTTGCGGCCACGTCGCCGCCGGCAAAAATGCCTAAAGCCATAAACAACCGCTGGTTGGCCGGAGATAGTCCCCGGTAGCTCAATTCAAAAGAAAGCCGCACTTCCTGGTCGCCGCGCCGCAGCAGGTCCAGGCGCTGCCGGGTCTGTTGCAAGCGCGCTTGCATTTGGGCGGCCGTCCAACCCGGTTCGTGTCGCAGACGATTGGCCACAATGTTAATCGCCAGCGGTAAGTGCCCCATCTGGTCCGCCATCTGCGTCAAAATGTCTCGTTCCGCACGAACCCGTTCCGCGCCGAGGATGCGGGCAAAGAGGGCCAGGCTTTCCGCTTTTGCTACGTCAAATGGCCTCAGATGCAGACAAAAAGCAGTATCGGCCACCGCCAGATCAAAACGACGGCTGGTGATGAGCACGGCGCAGGCCCCGGTGGGCGGCAGCAGCGGCCGAATTTCCGCGTCGTTGCTGGCATTGTCCAGCACCAGCAAGGCCTGTTTGTGAGCCAGCAGTTCTCGCACCTTACTGCTACGGGTGGCCTCGTCGGTATAGTGGCTGACGTTAAGACCATAGGCGGCGGCGATGGCTTGCAGCGCTGACATAGTATCAGCCTGATCCAGCCGCAGCCACAAAACGCCATCTACAAAGTGCGTTTGTAATTCATAGGCAAGTTGATTGGCCAGGCTGGTTTTTCCCAGCCCGGCCATTCCCAACAGGCAGCAGACGCGATGCTGCGCCTGGCTGCAAAGGTAGCGCCGTAGTTGGCCCATCACCTCTTCACGTCCGGTGAAGGTGGACAATTGCGGCGGCGCTTGAAAAGGTTGCAGCCGTTCCGGTAAAACAGGCAGCCACGGCTCCAACAACTGGGGAACGATGTTGGGGTGGTTTGCCTGGCGCAGATGATCCAGGCTGGTGTGGCCGGCGACCAACAGCAGCTGATCCATTTCATCGGCTGACAGTCGCAGCACGATGCCCAGTTTGACGATATCGGGCCAATTTCTGGGTTTACCAACCTCGCCCCTTAGCCAGCGGCTAATGGTGTTATGGGGTACCTGATGCGGCTGGCCAAACTGTTCGCCGGTGGCCTCTGCCAGTTGACGCACATGACGGCCGTCGCGTTGCAGGTAACTTTCCAGAAGAGCGGCAAACGGTTGCAGCTGTGTCATTGGTTGGTTTCTGGATGCGCCTATTGTAGAGAACGCCTGTGGGAAATATGGCACATTTTGTGCCATTTTGCCGGAAAATAAACGAATGCAATTGATTATAACGGATAAGGTCAGGTTTAGAGTACCTATCGTAGAAAAACTGTAAAAATCATTGGTGTTTAGAGGCTGTCATTCGCTAACGATTGCCTCCTCCGCCCAGACGGCCATGTACCAACCACAACCGGATGTACGCGTGATCGTGTCCAGTCAGGATACGGCCGTGTCCATTGGTCAAAAAATGCCGCTATCACGGCAAGCAGACTTTACTGAAAAGTTCAAGGGTGGTTGAGTAGATTTTGTATCTCCTGAAGAGCTAGTTGGGAAGGTTCAAGGTTTACAAAGTCATAGGTTTTGTTGAGCCACACAGCCTCCTGTAACAGAGTCTCCGCCTGGATAAAATCCCCCAGGCTAGACCAGATTTGGGCCAGATTGTAAAGCGTCCTGGCGATGCCTTCTTTGTCTTCAATCTGACGGCGGATCTCTAAAGCGGCAGTGTAATAAGCTGCGGCCTGCGCTGATTCTCCTGTCAAGCTGGCAACTGCTCCCAGATTATTCAGATTGGTGGCTTGACTATGAACATCCTGCAGTTGCTCATTGATCTTGAGCGCCTGCCGCAAATAGTTTCTTGCTTCGGCGAAACTTTCACGTACCACAGCCAGCATCGCCAGGTTATTTAAGGTTTGGGCTTCACCTTCTCGATTAAGCGATTCACGAAAAATGGCGAGAGACTCTTCAAACTGTTTTAGCGCCTCTTCATATTGCCCCAGGTGGTAATAAGCACTACCTAAATTGCTCAACATTGTGGCCATGGCATGGGGATCATTGCCATTGGCAAGGATTTGCCAGGCGGACTGGTAGTGGTCAAGCGCCATTTGCCATTGACCTAAATGCAAATAGATTCCGCCGATATTGCCTAAATTTGTGGCTACCTGATCAAGCCGGTTATTTGCCTGATTTGACAGGCGTGCCTGTTCAAAATAGGTCAATGCCCTTTGAAACTCACCCAAGGTTTCATAAATCGTACCCAAATTGTTGAGCGTGACGGCCGTGTCCAGATGAAATTCTCGCTGATAAGCCAATGACTTTTCCAACCACTCAATTGCCTGGCGGGGTTTTCCTTGATAACCGGCTAACATCCCCAGATTGTTATAGACGCCGGCAACATGCACCCGGTCTCCCAGCTGCTCATAAATAGTCAGGGATTCCCTGAAGGTGCGGGTCGCCTGCTCAACTTCTCCTTGTAACATCTTTAACTCGCCGAGGTTGTTGAGTGTGCCGGCGATACCAGGCTCATCGTTTAGCTCACGCGCTAATTCCAGAGATGAGTTGTAAAAAGTCTCTGCCTCTGCCCATTGACCAGCACTGAAATAGGTTGAGGCGATATTGTGTAAAGTGATAGCTTCCCCTTCCCGATGTTCAACTTCGCGACGAATGACAAGCGCTTTTTGTAAAAAATCTAAGGCCTGTTGATATTGTCTCAGATCATCATAGACAACACCCATCATATTTAAAGTTGCGGCCTCGCCAATGCGCGGGCCATGCCGCTGCCGGACAGCCAGAGCCAGTTCAAGATACTCAAGTGCCTTATGCGGTTGACCAAGCGAACGGTAACACCAGCCAAGGTCTTGTCCCAGCCGGCCGAGTAGATCGAACCTTTTGAGGAAATGGGCAGCTTCCAGGCCGCGCTTTATCCAGTTGATATTGTCAACTATCAGCCCACGTCTTTCCAAAAAACTATCCAGGGTGAAAATGAAATCAAGGATGACCTGTTCGCGTGCAGCCATTTCCAGGCCCATTTCTTCTGGACTAACCAACATACTCCAGGCTCGTTGCAGCTGGCCATACTCATCCACTAACAAAGGCCATTGAGACTGGTGCATCTTGTAGTATTGCAGCCAGTAATTGATATAACGCAGACGTGTCTGGCTCATTATTGTTATCCGTTGAGTTGATAGATTCTTTGACCGGATCGCCTGCCGGGGTCAAAGGCTATTTTGCCCCATTAATGTTGCTGCCTGTAATCTTAACAGCGCCGCAGCCGTCTGGTCTCCCTGTTTCTCCATGATCGTGGCCATGTTATTCAGTCCTCTTGTTTTACCGGCTATGTCTCCAATTTCCTCGAAAACCGTTACTGCTTGAGCCAGATATTGTAGGGAAGCTTGAAAATTGTCTTTTGAACCGAAAAGGAGGCCAAGACTGTTAAGAGCCTCAGCTTGACCAGCCTGGTCTCCAATTTCCTGACAAATGGATAGCGCCTGTTGATAGTAGCGTGCGGCAGTATCTACCTGGTCGAGCTGGCGATAGACGGCGCCCAAATTATGCAATGTTAGCGCCTCACTGCTGCGATGACCGGATTGGCGATATAGAGTCAATGCCTGTGCGTAATATTCCACTGCGGCTGTGTGCAAACCTTGATGTTTGTGCAACATCCCCAGGTTGTTTAAGACACGCGCTGTCGCAATTACATCTCCACTTGCTTCAAAAATTGCCCATACTTTTTCAAAATAGAGCCTGGCTGCTGCCAGATCGCCCTGGTCATAACTGAGGATAGCCAGATTGTTGAGCGCTTTTGCTTCCAATAGCGGATTGGCCAACTGCTGAAACAGAGACAATGCCTGTCTGGAAAGTTCTTGAGCCGACTCTATACGTTTTAATGACCGGTAAATCCAGCCTAAATTCATTAGAGTAGTAGCCAGCCCCTCCGTATCTTCTAACGATTGGTAAGCCGTTTGGGCCTCTTTGAGTAAGGCAATGCTCTCCTGTAACTCTCCCATTTGGTAGTAGACCATGCCCATGCTATTGAGAATGCGTGCTTTGGACATATTGTCTTCTATTTCACAAACGATCTGATATGCCTGACGATAACAGGCAAGTGCCTTGTTAAAATCCCCCAAATTCCAATGGCAGTACCCCAGGTGAATAAACATGCTGGACGCGGCCTTTTCGTCAGCAGTTGTTAATGCCACATCCCCTGTTTGTTCAGCCCATTGAGACCATAGCTGAAACATACCGCGCCGTTCAAAGAATTTTTGCAGCCCCCATACATACTGTAACATGGCGTCCTGGTCAGGCTGTAAAGAAACCCATGCCCAGGCTCTCTTGATCTGCGGTAGTCGGGTTTCTATCCAGGTTTCATCTTCTATGTGTTGGGGTAGTTGTTCCAGAAGGTATTGACTATGGCGGTTTCGGGCATGACTCATAATCCCATTTCATCCATGAGCAACTGTGCATAATCGGCCAATAGAGCGTGCATCCAGTATCGGCCATCCTGATGGGCTTCAACCAACCCACGCCGCAAAAATCGAGCTACGGTATCTTCCGCTGCGCTGACCGGGCAATCCCACACATGTGCAGCCATCTTCAAGTCCCAAGTAAGAGGTTCTCCCCCAAAGACCGCAGCCATGGCAAAACGCTCCTTATCCACCTGAGAAAGACGGTCAACGCTTAGGCCCAAAATAGCATATAGAGAGACAGGGTTTTCCTCATCAAGCCCCAGCCGTCCTTCCATCTGTAAGAGATGGAGGCGCGCGTCACGCCTTTCTAAAAGCTCTACTATCAGCCGTTGCATGCGAGAAGGCATGTCTGTTTCGTTAGCCAGCATCCGGCCAGCCAGGGTGATAGCCAATGGCAGATACTCTAGCCGCTCGCATAGTTTTTGGGCATCTTTTTTATTGCCTGCTACGGCTTCAGGTACCAGGCGATGTAGTAATTGCAGAGAGGCTTCAGGGTTGAGAATATCCACTTTCACCGTTCGATCTTTGGTTGCCAGGTGATGGGCTATATCGAGTTCACGGGTGGTAAAGAGTGTGCGGCAGCGTGGCCCGGCCACTTCGAACTGTTTGCCATGTTGAATTTCCCAAACATCGTCTACGATAAGTAGTGCTTTGCGATGATATAAGGCTTCCTGGAGGCGGTGGCGACAGTGCATCTCGTCTCTTTCTGGGAGTAAATCTATCCCCAGAGATCTCCCCCAATCTTCTTGCAGGAAACGGATAGTGGGATTTGGTCCCAGCGCGACCCACAGGATGCCATCAGGAAATCGGTTTTGCATCCCCTCTAGCCGGCCCAAGGCCAGCGTCAGGGTGGTTTTACCGACGCCGCCCATGCCGCGCAGCGCCAGAGGCGGAACATTGCTCATCTCTTCACCCTCTAACTGGAGCATATCAAGCAGCCGTGTGAGTAAATCATCCCGGCCAAAGATGCCTTGCGGGGGTAAAGCTGGCACCATAAATGGCGCAGCCAGGTTCCCCTGCCGTACCTGACGTGGCAGAAGAATGGCTGGAATCTGAACGAAGGAGCGGCGACGGCCGTGAATTCTAATTTGATGTCCCGTAGAATCAGTATCTCCTGCTTTCTGGGTGAGCCGCGGCCACTTTAATGCTACCTGCGCAATCTCCCCTTCTTTCAAGGGTCCATAATCACCGGCCTGCAAAAGAGTGTTGGCATCCTCGATAGATGCAATTCCCCCACAATAGTGTAATACCTGGATCAAGCCAACTAACACCCCACGGTCTTCGTGGTCAATGACGCGCCCATGATTTCCTCCCCTTTCCCACCGGGATATATCCACATGGGAGTAATATGGTAGGGCAGCAATCTCACCCAACAAATCGGACAGACGCTCCTGGGTTAAACGGCCGTTGTCATCTGGATCCCGGCTGCGCAAACGGAACTCGCGTAATGTTTTGCCAAATTCACTACGTATAGTTGGCTGGCTTTTCCCTTTTTTCCTGGCCATGTCAGGGCCTCCCAAAACTTTCCAATTTCGGCAAATCTATTGCCATTCCTGGCCTGTCCTTAACCCATTGCTGCCTCTACCATAGGCCATGTACACGCAAGAAACGAGTGGCCACTCCTTCAAGCGGTTTTATCAACCATATTATCCCTATGAAGGAGATTCACATGAACACCTTAAATAAAACCAACATGATGCAGAATTGTTTGACCCGTATACGGCACCTGCCGCAGATCGTTATCAAAGCCATCGGTATTAGCTGGGTAACTGTAGCGATTGTCATCCTACTCATCCCACGGCCCGGTATCACGGTGGCCCCAGGCGGCTGCACCTCAACTTCAGGTGAATGCAGCACATCCATTGATGCATAAGTGAGCAGTACGTAGCGTAAAGGAGGAGTAATCCCCAACGGGTTACTCCCCTTTCTTATTCCGTAGTTTTTCCATCTCCTGTTCCACCTCTTCTCGCAAGATGTTCGCTCGTCTCTCATTTGGATACTTCAACGCTATAGCTTCTGCCTCAAGGTAAATGGCTAGAGCGGCTTCTGGCTTGTTCTGCACGACCAGGATGTCTCCCCATCGACCCAGAGTGTTTGCTAATTCCAGATCGTCGCCTAATTGCCGCCAGAGGAGAATACTGTCCTGTAAGTAGCTGTCGGCTGTGTCATAATTACCGCGCATGAAAGCCACATTTCCCAAATTATTGAGGGTACAGGCAAGATAAAACAGATGCCCTGATTGCCGCAGAAATTGGAGGTCAATGCTGTTAAAGATCGTTTCAGCTTTGTCAAACTGTTTGAGAACAAAGTGCATCTCACCCTCGGATAGAGAGATAAGGATCCTATCCAATGTGCTGCCGGTCTGGCTCAATATGTGCCTTGCCTCAGCATAACATTGCTGCGCCTCTTCAATCTTGTGTTGACGTTGGTGCGTACGTGCCAGATTGTTGAGCGTCCGGGCCAATTCTGGTCGTTGATCAATAGTACGCCAAATATTAGCAGCTTGCTCCAAATAGGAGACAGATTGTGCAAGTTCTCCCTGTTCCTGGGCGACTGTACCCAGCAGATTGAGTGTCGCCGCCTTTTCTCTGCCGGCCAGTCCTTGCTCGGTAAACATGCCTAGAGCAATTTTGCCATATTTACCCGCCATGTCATATTTTTTGCGGAGAAAATAATCGGTACCCAGGTTAAAATGAGAACGGGATCCTTCTAGTAGATTCCCGCTTTCTTGGGCAATCCGTAAAGCCGCATCATGTAGGTCTACCGCTTTATCGATCTGGCGATTCAGGCGATAGAGTTCCCCCAGACGATTTAGCAAGAGACAATATACGTGTGAATCCCCTTCAAACCGCTGGCACAAGTTTTCCAGAATTGGCAGCCATTCATACACATAGCCTTGCCTTTCTACGTAGCGCCAAAGAGATTCAGAGAGGGTAACCCAATCTTCTCGCAATGTCTGAGTTATTTCTTTGTCCGGCAAACGTAGACTGACTTGAATGGCCCGTAAGATATTGGCTCGTTCAATATCTAATGTCTGCCATTGTTTTTCGGTGAGATGGCTCATTGTCTGTCGCCAATGAGCGATGTTGGCCTGGATGTAATGAGGAGGCACAGACAACACGGCCGTTCCGCCATCCTTTTTTTGTCGATATTCTAAAAACCGGGCGGTGAGACTATGAATTCCATACCGCCGTTCTGGCCCCATCACCCTGGTTTCTAGTAGACAGAGTTCGACGAGTTTCGTTAGAGATGACCAGAATGCCTCTCGGGATAACCCGCTAACAATTTGTAACTGATGCCCATTTCCCCCTACTTGCGCCACCAAAGGCATGATCTGTAAAAGCTGTTTCTCCGAAGGTGATAACGCCTGCCACAATGTGGCATAGATGGATTGATAAACTTCAGCAATATATCCCATCTGCTCTTCTTGCCATCGAGCCAGGACTTCGGGCAAGGGGTAATAGCGCGTCAAGCGAGGAATGAGTCGAAGGGCCAGGGGATGGCCACCTACAATCCGAAATATCTTGTCAAACTCATCTTCTTGTATTTGGCGCAAGCCGCTAATGCCGCTTGTTTGTGTATGGTGACGCAGGAATGCGATGGCTGCCGGCAAATCCAATTCCTGCAGAGTCAAGACATAGGATTCCGTTCCTGGCGAAGGATGTTGGCGCGCTGTTAGCAAGAATTTGCTGGGGCCAGCAAGAGCATTCAGTTGATTCAACAAGTGATTCATTTCGACAGGATCTTCCAGATTGTCAATAATTACCAGGTAGCGATGGCGTTTTAATTTACTTCGTACATAGGCCAATTTTCCTGTATAAGACATATCTGGGGCGCCTTCTGGCAAGATGGTTCGGTAGAGGGCATTTACCACTGCCTGGTAAAAATAACCACTGGCGTAGTATTCTGGGGCAGTCTCCTCAAAATTCTCGGCCGAGAACCAGATAACGTGATCAAATTCCTCTTGTTCAATAACATGGCGAGCTATCGAATCCACGAGTGATGTTTTTCCCATGCCGCCCAGGGCTACAACAGTCAGGATGTAGGGGTGTGTGGGCGTTATCACTTGTGCTAATAACTGTTCTCTTACTTCTTCAATTCCAAAAAGTTCCGTATAGGTGGGGGAAGGTAAAGCGGCTTCTTGCTCCACGCTTGATGGAAAATCCGTCCTGTCAGGCCGATTCAGGTTTGCCTGCTTCCAGTGGGGATTGACTTGATCTACTTCGTCGTCATCAAGTGGGCGGTAATTCCCGGCTAAAAGAAGGCCGTTTGCTTCTTGCAGTGTTTTGATTCCCCCTGCTTCATAAAGAACTTTGACCAATCCTACCAGCACGTGGCGGTCATCACGGCGAATCTGATTCAGTCCCCGTTCCCAATTACTGATAGTGCTCCCAGAGTAACCCGCTACGCCAGACTCATAGCTCAACCGTTCGGCCAGATATTCCTGAGTTAAGAGGTGTCTGTTTTGCAGCAGCTCACGGCACTGAAGGCGATATGTTTTCAGTAATTGCCCAAAATCACCCATAAACCCTCTTGGCTAAAAGGAGAATTTGACGATCTCAAGAAAATCTTGAATTTGCTCAAGATGAAGCCTATGTACCTGCACTCGTTCTACCCGCATTATACCAGAGAGATATAAGGCTGTCTTAGTAAGGAATGCGATGAATATGGAACAGCAGGAAAATGAAAATCAAGCCGGAGGGCGGCATTGGGGCTGTTGGCCAGTCGGCTGTTGTCTACTGGTCTTGTTTTTTGCGGGGACTGTTTGTTGGCTACTTTTCTGGCTACTGTGGCCAAATGACGCCAGTGCCACCGAAATGAAGGAAGGAGTTGCATTAGATGACCCTCTTGCTGTCTGGTTACTCATAGACAACAGCAACTCTATGTTTGAAATGGGAGGCATTGGCTCAGATCCCCATCTGCTGCGATTGGATGCGGCGCGGTTATTTCTTTCCTACCTGGGTGTAGATGAACCTGACCAGATTCACCAGGCGGGTATCATTTTCTTTGGCAGCATAGCCGAAACGGCCGTGCCCCTGACCCCCCTAACAGATGACAACATACGCGCCCAACTCTTTGTCCAAATCGCAAACCCCACCCGAATGGGCTGGACAGATCATCTGGCGGCGCTGGAGCTGGCACAATCCCAACTGAGTTTGCTGAACTCCAGCCATCGCCCGGTCATCATCCTCTTGACCGATGGCAAGCCGGAGTGGTCTCAGACGCCCGACCCGGTTCAGCAGGCCGCCTATATCACGGCACTGGAAAACAAAGGCGCTGAGCTGGCGGCGGCGGGGATTTCACTCTTTATTGTCCTCCTGGCCAATGAGGCTACAGACGATGACCCGGAAATAGTCATCCTGTGGCAGCCCTTATGGCAGGCGTTAAGTGAAGCCACGCCAACTGGACACTTTTATGTGGCGCGCACGGCCAATGCCCTGCCTGATATTTATCATGCCATTGTTGTGTCTTTGACTGATCGGGAAAGCGCGGGGGTGGTAGTAGAGACTGCCGTCACCGCTACGGCCCAGACATTGCTTCAAGTACCCCCTGGACTGACGCAGATGACCCTCGTCATTGGCAAAAGCAGTCCTACGCAAACAATTCGCATTGAAACGCCGGACAAGCTGGTCCTGGATGAGGCTCAACCGGGAGTGCGTCAGAGCGGCGGGGATGGGCAAAGCCGGGAAGAGATCTGGGTCATTGAACAACCGCTATCCGGCACCTGGGTGCTTCATCTGACCGGTAACGGCAACATTCATGTCTGGCAGGATTTTGTGCGCGCGTCACGGCCGTTGCCCTCGCCAACGGCTCCAGAGGGGATGGCAACGGCCCCCACAGACACCCCTTTACCGGTAATAGCGGCGCCAACGGCCGTTCTGGTCGACATCGTGACATTAACTACAGCGCCCACGACCACAAAAACCCAACCGGTGGAAGAGGTAACGGCAACGCTTGCCTCGCCGAATGAACCCTTGCCTGCAGAAGTCAGCCATGCCGGGAGCTTTCCCTGGCTGCTGGTGGGCCTGCTGCTGCTCGGTGTGACTACAGTTGTTCTCTACCGACGCCAACGCCGGGCAACCCCACTAGTTGCAGGGACGCTTCGCTTATTGGGCCAGGCCCGAACAGGTGACGGGCAAACAGTCATAGACCTGGATAGGCTGAATCGCCCGGTGGTGACGCTGGGTAAGCCGCCGGCCGATGTGCCTTTACCGGGTGCGATGACTCAGGCCATTATTTACCCTGGTGTTTTACTGACGGCAGACACCTATGAAATGCGTCTTAACGCCAGAGGGGAATTGTGGTTCAACGGTAATCCCTTGCACGGCGAGGCCGTCCTGACGGATACGGCCGTGATCAATTTTGGCGACGTTGAAGTGCGTTATGAAAACCTGCGTCTGCGTCGCATCGAACGGGAGATGCAGGAGATGAGAGATTAAAAGGGAGAAGGGTGAAATGAGAGCCTTCTTCCTACCCTATTCTTCTTGTTTTCAAAATGGAGGTAACCCATGACTGATTCAATAGAAATAAACACGCCGTTTGAAAATCGGGACGGCCGTCGCGTACAGTTAGGGCGGATGCGGCCCACCCTGATTATAGGCGCCGGCGGCAGCGGGCAGATTATGCTTACCTGTCTGAAAGCCACACTGCAAGCCTACTTTGAGGATGAATGGCACGGCCGTATCCGTCTACTGGCTTTTGACACCACCGAAGAAACGTTTCAGATTCAAAGCCAGACCGGCCTGGTTACACTGGAGGCCGGCGCTGAGTTCTTCGATATTGGCGACGTGCCCGTTAGCAGCATTATGCGCAACATTGACAGCCAGGCGGCCATTAAGGAGCGGTTAGGGCCGGTGATGTCCAAACTGCCCGCCGGCGTACTTCGCAGTGGCTCCAAGCAGATGCGCCCATTTGGGCTGTTGTCGCTGTTATGGAACCATCCTACTGTGAATGAACAGATTCGCCAGGCGCTCTGGCGGTTAGCCGGGCGCGGGCAGCATGATGATCTGAACCAGCAACAGGGAATCAATGTGTTCATTTGTGGCAGTCTGGTAGGTGGTACCGGCTCTGGGGCGATGTTAGACCTGGCTTACCTGATCCGTGACGCCTTCACCGATCTGGGCACACAGGCCGAGTTTTGCCATATTACCGGTGTCGGCGTCCTGCCTCAGGCTTTTCATGGCATCAAAGGGCCAAACATGCTGCCTAATACCGCTGCCGCCCTACAAGAACTAAACCATCTGATGGTCAAAGGCCAGTTTCAAGTACGGTACCCCGATGGCCGTTTTGTTAGCAGCCGTGAAGCCCCGTTTGACATCTTCTATGTGGTAGATGGGGTGGACCAGGCCGGTCGCACCTGGACGGATGTTAATGCGGTTTGCGCGATGGCCGCCCACTGCATCTATCTACAAATGGGGACGCAGTTGGGGTAGAAGGGGGAAAATGCTTTTGACAATCTGGATGAAGTGCTGACCGGGCAGACAGCCGATGGTCAAGGCACCTTTCTGGGCAGCTTCGGCAAGGGGGATTTGCTCTTTGATGCCCCCACTGTTGTGCAGATTTGCGCGCGATGGTTACTGGTGGAGCAGTTACGCCAGGTGTGGTTAACCGAGGCAAATCAGTCATCTGTGGCACAACAGGTAGATCATCTTTTAGCTGAAGTGAAGGCAGAGCGGTTGCGGCCGTGGTTGCGGCAAGACCCCGATACGGGCGGTGACTTTCGATTGGACTTAACTTTGCCCGGTTGGCTCAGCCGTAAAGCCGTGGGTGATATACCGGCTGAAGCCAGTCGCTACATTGCGGAGTATGGGCAGTCCCGGCTGGCCGAGAAGATGCTGCCTCAAATCAACCGGAATGGGCAGGTGTTGGCAGACACAATTCAGCAGCAGTGGATGGCATGGCTGCAATCTTGCCTTTTTGTGCCTGATGTCAGCCTGGACACTGTGCTGGTTGTATTGCAACGGTTACGCGCCTGGTTGGCGGAACGTTTACAGGCGGCGCAGGCTGACCTGGCAGAACAGGAGCGACAACGGGCGCGGCTGGAGCAAACATTCCTGCAAGCCGAAAATGCGCTGGTAAAGGCTGCTACCAGCTTCCCGGTAGGCCGTCAGGGGCGTGTACGAGAAGCCTTGACACAGCTATTTCGTGCGGCCCAAAGCCTTTATGAATGTCAGATCCGCCTGCAAACGGGTCAGGCAGAAGCGTTGGTCTGGCAAACTGGGCAAACCTGGGCCCGTTCTCAGAACCACGACCTCACGTATTTACGGGAAAGACTGGCATTGCTGGCATCACAAGCAGAAGAGGAAGCAACACAAGAGGCACGGCGAATTGGGCAGGGCGGTATTGCCACGCTCAGTCTGGCCGATATGCCTTATTTGCGACTTTTGTATCAACGTTGTCGGCCCGCGCGGGTGGACGTGAGGGAACGCCTGGATAATCCGTTTACGTTGGGCAAACTGGACACCGAGGTACTTTCGGCGGCGTTGCAAGGGTTGTTACGGCCGTATTTTGAATCTATTGCTGCCATGACCATTGAAGACGTCATTCGGGAACGAAGCGACGAGATGTCGCCGCGCGCCCGCCGCCAGCAGTTATTTCAACTGGCCACCCCGTCGTGGAACGTAGACCGGGCCAAACTACCGGAAGGCGGCGCCAATCTGGTGCGGCTGGAAGTGCTGGGGACGCCGGATGCGACAAATTCCCTGTATGAAGGGGAAGCCATGTTGGTCTCCACCCACGATCCATACCGGCTGACAGCGTTGGTCGTGGCCGCCGGCGCCCCGCCTTCGGCCTTGCAACAATACGACCAATATATGCAATCCTTGGAGCAGGTACGCAGCAAACGGCCGTTGTACGTGCTGCCTGACTTTTTAATCACGGTTGACCAGGGACGGCTCGTTTTTGCCCTCGGTTCCATCTTCAACCTGATCTACAACCAGGGCGCTTATTTCTATTACCAGCCGGCCGACCCCTTGCAGCCGCCGGTGAAACTGGCCAACGGCCTGGGTAATGCCATTCATGTGTTTAGCGAACAGGAAGAGCTGGTCAGTGAAGTGAACGAACGAGTTGAGGGACATATCGCCCGCCTGGGTTTGCGTGAGGCCATTAACATCCTGGCCAACTACTATGCCAGCGTTCCCAATGGCAGCACGACCGTGGATGAGCAATTGCGCGAACTGAAACGGTTGGTGCGTGATTACACCGACAGTTTACGCCGGATTGATGCCTTTAGCGCCGGTATTCAAAAGTGAGAGGGGAGAAATGAGAAGAAAGAAGCGTTCTTCCTTCTCATTTCTTTGTTTTCCCTTCTCTTGGAGAAGACAATGACTCAAAATGAGCCAGATGGCGTTTTACGCACATTGATTGCAACCGTTGGGCCTTTAGCGCAGGCGGTTGGGGAAGCATATGTCGAGCAGATGGCGGCATGGAATGGGCCAGAGGCGGCGATTGCTGTCGTGCCTGTTGCCCAGGGAGAATCTCTAGACACGACTATCAGTCAGGCGCTCACCCGTATCTCCCCGCCAAACCTGGCCGCAATGTTATCGGCGCAGGGATGGGCACTGTCCAGCGCCACCGACCTCTCCCTGATCCTTCTCATGGATGTCGTGCCGGATGCCGGGGAAACGGCCGTGACCTTGTTGGCGCAAACGACGGCCGTTATCTACCGCCACTTAGGCATAGAAGCCGCTTCCCTCCTGATCTGGCTGGCTGGTGAAACGGCCGAAATGGCCGGGCCGGAACTACTATCCACCTGCCTGTCATCGCCCATTCATGTCACCCGTGGCATGGTTGTGTGGGGGCTATGTAATGAAGCTGGCTTACGGCTGCCGGATGAGGCAGCGCTCTGCTCCTTATCTAGCCACCTGTTGTGGTGCCTGACGGTAACGCCGTTGCGCCATTTGCCAGAACAGGCAGTGGTGCAAAACAGCCAGCTATCCGGGGGCAGTCCTTTATTTTCCCTGGGCCTGGCTGGCTGGCAGTGGTCGCCGGCAGCGACGCAGGCTGCTTTTGCCCGGCGCTGGCTGGATAGTGTGCTGGCGCATTGGTTGTCGGCAACGCCGGAAATAACCACATCCGCAGAAATAACGGCTTGGTTGCAGAGCCATGCTCTGCGACCAGATGACTTTGCCGTTTTTTTATTAAAGGAAGAGGAACGGCAACCGCCGCCATTTCCCACAGAAGCATGGCGCATGCCCTGGCCGTGGGAAATAGAGGCCATCGTGACCGAGACGCTCTTTGTCGCCAGTGTGGACGGCGAAAACCTGGTAGCTTATCAGGAATTTGCCTGTCTACGATTGGCGGAGCCTTTGCAGCGGGCCACCGCTGCCCTGCAAAAACAGGCCCAGATGATCCTTGATGAAAATCCAGTAGGTGGTATTTCCCGTGCCTGTAACTGGCTGCACGCCTGTCTGGCTGAATGGGACCGGCTGATTGAACAGCTGCTGGACCAGGAGGAGAACCTGAAAGAAAACCTGGCGTATCTGGGGAGCCAGCACGGCCAGCAAGAGCAACAGATGAAACAATGGCTGGCTGCCTGGCCGCCAGCGCGCTGGCAGTCCTGGCTTGCCCTCACGTTACGGCCGTGGCGTTGGCCGGCCCTGGCCTGGCGCTACCGGCAATGGCAAACAAATGGGCCGCAATTGAGTCGTTTGCTTAAGCGGCGGTCGGCGATACAGCGGCAACTGATTATCAACCAGACCATGCGCCAGGCGCTGGTTGAACTGGTGCAGATAACCCGCCGCCTATACAGCCAGGTGGATGAGGTGGGACAGATGCTGCAATATCTGGCAGCGGAGATGGTGAGCCAGCAACCGGTAACTTCTTCCGTGCAGGCGTATGAGTTAAACAGGGCGTCGCCCGATACAGGGCCGCTGGTTCAACTGCCTGTACCAGAAGCGTTATATGAGCAGCTGGTGGGCAGCGCCACGGCCGAAGCGGTGATGGCGGCCAACGCCTGTGGTGGTTTGGGGCAGCATGTATGCCTGCCGGACGAGAAGATAGGTGACGCCTTGCAGCGGCTGGCCGTTCAGCGGCTGGCAAGTGTCTGGCAGTTAACGGCCGTTGATGCCCTGCTGTCCTGGAAAGAAGATGCCGACCAGATGCAGGCGTCCTGGCAGGAAGCGTGGGCGGCCGCCAGACCCCTGTGGCGTGTAGACGAAACCCGCCTTGACGAGGCGGCGCGGGCGCAGAATGGCCGGATAACGGCGTTGTGCGGCGCGGGCGCCCCGGCGCTGGGGCAACTATTGCCGGAACTGGATGAAGCGATGGTGTATTGGGAATCGGCGGATCGGGAACACTTCTGGGTGGTGCGGGTGCGGGCGGGGTTGGGGTGAAGAATAAGAAATGAGAAGGCAGAAACGGGAAAAATCCCCTATCTCTTTTCTTCCTTCTCCCTGGAGTTTGGTTTATGAATGACGAATATGACTATTACGAAGCTGATAAAGGAAACGGGAAAGGCCATGGTCGTTGGACCGAGTCCATTGGCGGTGGGTTGTTTGATAGCCTGCGCGATTTGTGGCAGTGGGATGGCCTGGCGGCCGAAATCGGGCAAGAGAGTCAGGCGCGGGTAGCTTTTGTGGGCCTGCCTGGTGTGGGTAAAAGTTTGCTCTTTAACCGATTACGTGGTTGGGTTATCTCTGGTCGGGAAGGCACGGCCGTGTCAGATGCTTTTGAACTGGAAGCAGACCTGCGTCTGGAATCATTGGGTGTTTTTGTGCTGGCCGACTTACCGCCCTGTCTGGTGGAAGCTGGCCCGTCCTACCCGGACATGATGTTGAACCTGGGGGATCCCGCGCTAGTCATCTATTTGCTGGATGCTACCATTGGTGTAACTGCTGATGACTACCGTTGGGTGGCGGCGCTGCGGGCTACCGGCAAACCCTTACTAGCTGCCCTCAATAAGTGTGATCTGGTTACGGAGGAGGTGGTGATTGCCCAGGAAGCCTGTGACAAACTAGGCATGCCCGTGATCCCCATCTCAGCGCATACCGGGCACAATGTAGAAGACCGGCTGCTCCCGGCCATGTTGGATGCTGTGCCCCGGCTGGCGGTACCGTTGGGCCGGGAATTGCGTGGCCTGCGCCGCCATGCAGCCCGCCGGGTCATTCGCCAGGCGGTGCTGCTCTCGGGGGTGGTAGGGGTGCAGCCAGTACCACTGCTGGACCTGCCCTTCCAGGTGATGATTCAGGTGGGGGTAGTCATGCGTGTGGGCGCTGCTTATGGCTTTGTGCCTACCGGCAGTCTCAATCGAGAGGTGGTGGGGACGGTGGTGGGGTCGTTGGGGATTCGTTATGTGGCGCTGGCGCTGGTGAAGTTTATCCCCTTCGTTGGTTGGGCAGTAGCCGGGCTACTCAGCGGCGCGATGACATTTCTGATCGGGGAAGCGGCAATTCGGTACTATGAAGCCGGGGCGAAGGCTCCCTTCGGCCGGTTAATCATGCGGCCACGCGAGCGCCTGCAACAGGGTCGGACACAGACGAGAGTCTGGTTGCAGCAGAAATTCCGGCGGCGTCCGAAATGGGTGACGGCCGTTGCCTATCCAGAAGATGAAGTGCTTGAAGTGGAAGAAGTAGGAGATGAGAAATGAGAAGTGAGAAGTGAGAAATAAGAATTCTCCCTTCTCATTTCTCCCTTTTCCCTTCTCTCTTGTGAAAGGTATGAAAGCAAAATTCCCATCACTCATCACTCATTTACAGTCGCCTTATGGCCCCTGGCAATCGGCGTATTCGGAAGATGCCCTACGCCGGGCCTGGACCGCCGTGCGTGGTAATCAGGGCGGCAGTGGTTCCGACGGGCAAACAATTGCCCAGTTTGAAACCGAATTGGAACAGAACCTGCACCGATTACACCTGGAGTTGGTCAATGGACAGTATCGGCCGCAGCCGGTGAAACAGATTCTGGTGCCTAAGGGAGATACCAACTGGCGGCCTTTGACGTTGTGGACGATACGGGATCGGGTGGCGCAGCGCGCCACCTATGATTATCTGGAGCCGGTTTTTGACCGGCAGTTTTTACCATGCAGTTTTGGCTTTCGGCACGGCCGCTCCACCAGAGATGCGGCCATGGCCATTGCCCAGGCCAGAGAACAGGGTGCTTTTTGGGTGCTGGACGCTGATATTAAGGATTGTTTCGGGCAGATGCGCAACGGCATTGTTCTCAAGCAGTTGGCCCGTTGGCATGTGCCCCGGGCCATTCGGGAATTAATCCGGCTCTGGTTGAACGCCAAAATTGGCAATGCCTGGCGTCCAGACCAGACCACAGCCAGCACCTCTCAGGGCAGCGCCCTATCGCCCCTGCTATGCAACATGTACCTGCATTCTTTTGACCAGGCGATGCAGCAACGCAGTATTACGCTGGTACGTTATGCCGATGATTTTGTCATCCTCGCCCAGCATCAGACGGCGATTAAATGGGCCAGATATTGGGCCGCGGCCAATCTCAAACGGATTGGCTTGAGTATGCACCAGGACAAGACCGGTATTACCAACTTTGACAAAGGTTTTCTATTTGTCGGCTGGTTTTTTGTTAAGGGAGAAATGTATCAAGTGAAGAAGTGAGAAGGGAGAAGGAAGAAGGGAGAAGGGAGAGGGGAGAAGGGAGAAGGGAGAAGGGAGAAGGGAGAGGGGAGAAGGGAGAGGGGGGAGATTTCTCATTTCTCATTTCTTATTTCTCATTTCTCATTTTATGGAGGCAAACGATGACAACGGTCTATGTAAAAGAACAGGGCGCGATGGTGCGCAAGCGGGGAGAACGTCTGGTTGTCAGTAAAGAGGGGCAGACATTGGAAGAGTTTCCGATGAACCAGGTGGAGCAAGTGGTCGTCATGGGGAATGTGCAGATCACCACCCAAACCATGGTCAGCCTGGTGGAGCGGCAGGTGGATGTGGTCTTTTTGTCCAGCTATGGCAAATTTCGTCTGCGGCTGGAGGCTGACACCTCCGGCCATGTGCAACTGCGGCAAAAACAGTTACAGCAGAAGGACAGCGGCAGCCTGGCGCTGCCGGTGGCGCGGGCTATTGTAGATGGCAAGATTCATAACCAGCGTGTGGTTTTGCAGCGGCAGGTGCGGCGGCTGGAAACAGGGGGACGTGACCAGAGACAGGGCGAAGCGGTGTATGTGCGGGATCGGGGGCTCTTTGAACGTTCTCTGGCAGGTATGATGCAAATGCAGCAGGCGGCACAGCAGGCGACTAATCTGGATTCCTTGCGCGGGTATGAAGGAAAGGCGGCGGCTTACTATTTTGATGCCCTGCGCAGTTTGCTGGATCGCGGATGGGGATTTGAACGGCGGGAATATCACCCACCGCCAGATCCCTTTAATGCGCTGTTGAGTTTTGCCTACAGCCTGCTGCTAAAGGATGTGCGGGCAGCCGTGCAGACAGTGGGGCTGGATGTGTTCATGGGCTTTTTCCATGAAGTCCATCCGGGACGGCCGTCACTGGCTTTAGATTTGATGGAGGAATGGCGGCCTCTCATTGCGGATTCCCTCTGCCTGGAGCTGGTCAACCGCGGCAGTATACGCCCCAATGAATTCACCCGGACAGGGGATAAACAGCGACCGGTGGAATTGGGTGAAGATGGCATGGCGCGTGTGATGCAAGCCTATGGCAGCCGACTTGGCACCAGATTATATCATCCGCTGGCCGGGCCGGGTGGGGAAACCACACTCCAGCAGGCTATTGTCCTTCAGGCGCGGCGGTTGGCACGAGTGGTAACCGGACATGATGGCTCTTATGAGCCGATGCGAGCGAAGTAGGAGAAGGGAGAAATGAGAAAGGAGAAGGGAGAAATAAGCATTCTCCCTTCTTCTTCTGCCTTTTCCTGTCGGGACAATCAAGATGAACTGGATACCAATCGCAGAGGATGGGCTAGTAGATGCCACCCGAATAGTGGCTGTGGCCCACATCGAATCTGCCCCTATCCGACGCATGATACGGGATATGCCGCTCTCGCAAGTTGTGGTGCTTACCGGCGGGCAGAAGCGGCAAACGGTCTTAGTTCTGGATAGTGGTCATGCAGTGATTACGCCGTTAACACTTGAAGAGGTGGTGAGTTTGTTGAAGAATGAGAAGAGAGAAATTAGAAATTAGAAGAGGCGACTCTTCTCATTTCTCATTTCTCATTTCTATTTTTGGAGGCGAGCATGAGCAAATGGAGTACAGCCTGGAATAGAGATTGGTGGACAAAGGGGCGCGGGACGACAATAGCCTTGATAATGGTCACGGCTTTAATTGGCTTTGAGGTTTTCAACTTTGATACAACTCGTTTTGCCTTGATGGATTTGATGAGCGGCCACCGATTTTTAGGAATTGAGTGGGCGGCTATATTGGCTTTTGCTTTTTGCAGCATTGATTTTGCCGGTGTGGTACGTATGTTTACGCCCCAGCAATCGCTGCAAGATGAGCCAAGAGAAGTATGGCTGTTGTTAGGCGCCTGGTTTTTAGGAGCCGGCATGAATGCGGTCATGACCTGGTATGCTGTAGCGCTGGTTATGGCCCCACGGCCAGTGGGCGCCTCCCAAATTTCTCGTGACGCCATGTTATTTTATGCCCCCATTTTTGTGGCTGTTCTGGTGTGGTTGACGCGCCTCTTGTTAATTGGTTCCAGTTCGGTGGCGGCCGACCGCCTCATGCATAACCGTGGTTACACAACCAATACCAACCGCCCGCGGCGGGCACCCCTGCGGGACCCGGCTTATAACCGCAGCCGGGCTAATGGGGAGGAGAACTTTCAAGAAGATTATTTCGGAGATTGAGATAAAGGAAGAAATGAGAAGGGAGAAATAAGAAGCTCTCACTTCTCCCTTCTCATTTCTTCCTTCTTGATTTAAGCAATGAAAACAGTATCCATTTTTGTAGATGGCGCGGTTTCGGGAACAGAATATGCAGGTGCGGCAGCAGTGGCGCGAACGTCGGAGGGATACTTTTTAGGCTGGTGGAGTCGTCGGCTACCGCAAATGACCAATAATGAAGCGGAATATCATGCTACCTTATTGGGGTTGGCGTTAGCACGTCGGTTAGGCGTAGATGTGGTAGAGATCGTCTCCGATTCTGAAGTTGTGGTGCGCCAGATGTCAGGTCGCAGCCGGGTACTCAGCGGCCGACTCAAACGGCTACATCAAGAAACGTGCAAAATGGCAGGATTATTTTCCACCGTTTCGTTTCGCCATGTCCCTCGTGAACTTAACTGCCTGGCCGATGCATTGGCCACCGAAGCATTAGCCGGCCGTATTGTGCAGATGCAACCGTCACAACCAGCTTGGTTAAGAAGTATGAAGGGAGAAATGAGAAGGGAGAAATGAGAAGGGAGAAATGAGAAGGGAGAAATGAGAAGGGAGAAATGAGAAGGACTATCGGCGGCGGTTTATGGCGCTTGTAAGTAAGGCGATGATTTCACTACAAAGCTGTGTGCGATGTTCAACAACATCAGATGGTAGGGCATGGCGCAATTTGAAGTAGCGGCTGCGTGTTTCACGTGCGGAACCCAACGCTATCCGAAGGTAATAGGTATACTCTTGACGTTCCATGCCGCGCCCGAATCCCTCATCTATGTTGGCGCTAACTGAATCCGTACTGCGTATCAGCTGTCTGACCAAATGTTCACCTTGAAAAGAGTTTTTCAGCTTTTCGCAATCTTGCCAAACCAGATCAAACAGCCATAGCGACTTAGGATAAGCTGTAAATTTCCATATTGGGTCACGCTTCAAATAATCTGAGCACTGTTCTATCCATTCACCATAATTTGCCCAAGTTCCCATCACCTTCTCCCTTCTCATTTCTCATTTCTCATTTCTCAGGAGTATACCGTATGCGGGTGGTAATCAGTTATGACATTAGCGATGACAAACGACGGCGCAAAGTAGCTACCATTATGGAAGGATATGGTTATCGTGTGCAGTTTAGTGTTTTTGAATGTGATTTGACGCCGCAACAGTTGCGCAAAATGAAGCAGGAGTTGCGACGATATGTGAAACCAAAGGAGATGGAGAGTATTCGCTTTTATCCTCTACCTTTGGATGCTGTAGATAAAATTGAAGTAATGGGTTACGACATGGCTCGCTCGTTGGGGATTGTGTCTATTGTGTAGTAGGGAGAAGGGAGAAATGAGAAGGGAGAAATGAGAAATTCTTCCTTCTCCCTTTTCCTTTCTCATTTCTTATTTACTCCCAATCGTGAATACGGTCGAGTCGAAAGGTGAGGTTCATTTCAGCGCGGAAACAATAGGCAGTGAGGTAAAAAAGCGCCCCACGTTCTTCCAGAAATAGTGGCTGAAGTGTCCGGGCCGTTGGCTTGTGGTCACCCAGTGCCTGGTAGGTAATCAGGAGCGTTGCTTCTTGGACAATTGCCTTTTGTACGGTAGAGATTAGGGTGGGGGACACTGGTCTTTGTGATGGGAAGAAGGCGTCACGGCCGTGAATGGCTTCTCGTAGTTGTTCCAGAATGCGGACGGCCGTTGCCTCCAGCTCACTTTTTGTTGTTTCCGCCAGTCGCTCACTAACCGTGTCCAGCAAACGGTGTGGAGTAGGGTAGGGGAGAGGAATGAGTTGCCCCAGTCCAATAAGTAGGCGTAGACCAAGCCATTGATAAGTCAAATCCGTCTCTTCAGGTGCTTTGTCGGACTGCACTGAGTGTTGGTAAAGGGGGTATCCGTGAGCGGACAGCCATTTACCTATCCCAGGAATACTATCAGTGTGAACGGCCAGGTGACGAGGGGAAAGCTGTTCGATAATGGCTGCCCGGAATTCCTTTCGTCGCCGAATTGGTTCAATGTAACGGGGGTGTGGAACAGTGAGTAATTGCACGGTACGCTGCTGGTAGATATGGGCGCGGCGGCACCATTGAATGAGTTGGATTTGCTGTGCTGTTGGCAGCGATTGTCCAGTTGCATTTTCCAACAACCAGTGGATAGTGTCCTGTCCGTACCCGTGTTGAACAGCCAGAGCGATAGTCAGTGGGGTGCAAATGAGCGGTTCATCCGGCGACCAGGTTCCCAACTGGCGCAAGTCAAAATGCAGCCATAGGGGTAAGGCACGGGGTAGATAAAGTTGCCAGACTTCATCCGATGCTGGCTCCAGCCAGGTAGCAAAGGCAGTTTCCATTGAGCCAGTACATTGGCGTGCCAAAGTTTGCTGCAAATAAACCACGTAATCTATGGAGAGGGTATCTTGTAGCCCTAGTTCGGTAACAGACTGTGTCCAGCGTGTAGGGCAGGCAATTGCTTTTTGCAGATGGGTGATCATCTCCGGGAATGGGGAATGTAACCAGGGGGTGGCGAGGGGGCCAACGATTATTCTGGAACCAGAGGTTGTGAGAAATCCGGCCACATGCAGGATGGCTATATGAGCCGATAACAGAGGATGTTGGCGCATGGAACGCAGGTCGGGCATTGGTCGGCCAATCCATTGCGTCAATTTACGCAAGTGGGTGGGAGAAATAAAACGTCCTTTAGGCAGCTTTTCTGGTGTATAATAGTGGAGATACGCCAGCGTCAACATCAAAGAGTATGGCGTCAAAGGGTAACACGACTCAATGGTGTCAGGCTCTGGTGCCTGGCTATGAGTAATAACGGTTGGTTCTACCATTTCAAGTAGCATAGGTGATACCCTTTTCCGTAAGAAATGAGAGGGTAGAAATGAGTGAGATGCTTCCTTCTTCCTTCTCATTTTCAATTTCTCATTTGTCTCTTCCTTCAATGTAACAAAACAGAGGGAGAGAACCAAACAGTTTTGGCCTGAAAAAGAGTGTGCGACCCTCGGAAAAAGCGATTGAGTGCGAAAAACGGCGAAAAATAACGAAAACTGACGATTTGATCCGCCAGTGAAAGATGAGTAGAAGTTAAGAAACCGCCATTTTTGCGATGATAAAACAAGACCCTCGGAAATTGCAAAGTGGTGGGAGAAAGAAGGTATAGTTGGACGTAATAATGGCCGCCAGTGGTATACAATACCCACAAAAACGTGTAAAATGGTCATGTTTCACATGGCTCATCCCACTGTGGATAACTGCGGTGAGGACGGCCGTGTTTTCCTGAGAGGGGTTGAAACTCCA
This sequence comes from Anaerolineae bacterium, assembly GCA_019637635.1. Classification (GTDB taxonomy): domain Bacteria; phylum Chloroflexota; class Anaerolineae; order Promineifilales; family Promineifilaceae; genus CAADGU01. The sequence continues at coordinate 109 of JAHBVI010000012.1, read as the reverse complement.
ATACCAGTTGCTGCCGCCACCACCTGCAAATCCGTGAGGACGGCCGTGTTTTCCTGAGAGGGGTTGAAACACAGTTTCGGGCACCAGGGGGGCCGTCGCGGGATCAGGG
>JAHBVI010000119.1 GCA_019637635.1 Anaerolineae bacterium | reverse complement strand
GCTTTAGTCTCCAGTCTCTAATCTCTAATCTCCTTACGATGCTCCACTCCCTCCTTATCGCCAACCGGGGTGAGATTGCCTGCCGTATTATCCGTACCTGTCGCTGGTTGGGGATACGGACGGTGGCGGTGTACTCGGACGCCGATGTAAACGCTTTGCACGTGCAAATGGCGGACACGGCCGTACACATTGGCCCTTCCCCCGCTCCCGATTCTTACCTCAATATACCTGCCATCATTGCCTCTGCGCAGCGCGCCGGGGCGGACGCCATTCATCCCGGTTTTGGTTTCCTGGCCGAAAATGCCGACTTTGCCCGCGCCTGCGCCGCTGCCGGTCTCATCTTTGTGGGGCCATCGCCGGAGGCAATTGAGTTGATGGGCAATAAACGAGCGGCAAAGGAACGGGTTACGGCCGTGGGCGTGCCCATCATCCCCGGTTATGGCGGCGCCGATCAAAGCGACGAGCGGCTGCTGGCGGAAGCGACACGGATTGGCTTCCCGGTGCTGGTGAAAGCGGCGGCGGGTGGCGGCGGCAAAGGGATGCGCCTGGTGGCCAAGGCCGCCGCCCTGCCGGAAGCGTTAGCCGCCGCGCGGCGGGAAGCACAGCAGGCGTTTGGCTCCGATGAATTGATCCTGGAAAAGGCGTTGACCCATGCGCGGCATGTGGAAATTCAGGTCTTTGGCGACCGGCACGGCAACCTGATTCACCTGGGCGAACGGGAATGTTCGCTGCAACGCCGCCACCAAAAGGTGATTGAAGAAGCCCCTTCCCCGGCGGTGAATGAAGAGTTGCGGCAGCGCATGGGGGCAACGGCCGTGCTTGCCGCCCAAACCGTCCACTACCACAATGCCGGGACGGTGGAATTTTTGCTGGATGAAACCGGCGACTTCTACTTTTTGGAGATGAATACTCGCCTGCAAGTTGAGCATCCGGTGACGGAGTTGGTGACGGGACTCGACCTGGTGGAGTGGCAAATCCGCGTGGCCGAAGGCGAGCCATTACCGTTGACGCAGGCGCAAATTCAGTGGCGCGGCCACGCTATGGAGGCTCGTGTTTATGCCGAAAACCCGGCCAACGATTTTCTGCCGGTGACGGGGGAGGTGCTGTTGTGGCAGTCGCCGGATGGGGAATGGCTTCGCGTAGACAGTGGCATCCAGACAGGTGATACGGTTTCCATCCATTACGACCCCATGCTGGCGAAGATTATTGCCTATGGTGATGACCGGACCACGGCCGTGCGCCGTCTGACCCGCGCTTTAGACACAACGGTACTGCTGGGTTTTACCCACAATCTACCATTTCTGGGTGATGTGCTGCGCCATCCTGAGGTGGGGGACGGCCGTAGCCATATCCACTTTCTGGCCGAGCATTTTGCCAACTGGCAGCCGCCATCGGGTGATGTGGCGTTGGCGCTGATGGCCGTCACGGTGGCCCAATTTGTGCATGAGCCGCAACCGGCAAGCAGCCTGGGATACTGGCGGAATAATCCGCAGCGGCCACAAATTTACCGTTACGAATGGGAGGGGGAGGTGGTGGAAGCGCGGCTGACGGTCGTGCCGCGCACTCCCCATCACTATCATCTGACCATATCTACCCAACCAGACCATTTGGCCGATGTGGTTTTAGTGGCAATAGATGACAACCAGTTGGTTTTGACGGTAGATGGCTGGCGGCAGCGGGTTACGGCCGTGAACCAAAAAAACATCTGGTGGGTGCAAACGGAAAAGGGCGTGGTGCGGCTGACGGCCGTGCCCCTGCTGCCGGAACCACAACCCGCCGCCGATGCTGGCGGCTCCTTACGCGCCCCCATGCCCGGCGCCGTGTTGGCCGTGTTGGTGACGGTGGGGCAAGAGGTGAAGTGGGGAGACGCGCTGTTGAAGTTGGAAGCAATGAAGATGGAACACACCATCCGCGCCGCCGGTGATGGCATTGTCGAGGAGATTTATTACCGCCCCGGTGATACGGTAGAAGCGGATGCGCAGTTGATCCGGATTGGCGTCGAAAAACCCTAAGGGTTTCAGAAAACCCTTAGGGTTTGGGGTGGCGAGATTCTAATTCCGGCAGCAGCACCACGCTTTCTTGCTCATTGGGGTCGGTGCGAGCGATGACGGCTACGGCCGTTTCTGTCTCGCTAGGGTTGTAGGGCAGGTGGGGCATGCCCGCCGGGATGTACAGGTAATCCCCGGCCTGAATCACCATATGCTCTTCCAGATTTTCGCCGTACCACATTTCCGTCACGCCGCTGATGACGTAGATGGCCGTCTCGTGGTTTTCGTGCATGTGCGCTTTGGCGCGGCCACCGGGCGGAATCTTTAGCAGGTGCATACAGATGGCCTGCGCCCCCGTGTTTTCGGCATAAATACCGGCGTTGTAAGTAAACGCCTGTTTGCCCGTATACGTGCCGCCTTCATCACCGCGAATCAGTTTGCAGGTTAACTTTTCCATCACTGCCTTCCATTTTGTTGTGTCAATCTATCCCTTCTCTTACGTAGATTGCTTCAATCTCCAAGATTGAACCAATCTGAAGGGCTATTCTGCCCAGCCCAGGCCGATGCGGTTGCGTTGTTTGTCTACGGAGAGGACGGCCACTTCCAGCACGTCGCCGACGTTGAGATTGGTGCGGCGGGGAATCTGGCTGCGGTGCAGCAGGCCATCTTGTTTCACGCCAATGTCAATGAACGCGCCAAAGTCCACCACATTGCGCACCGTGCCGTTGAGCCGCATACCGGGCTGCAAATCATCCAGGGATAACACGTCACTGCGCAACAAGGGCAGGGGTAAATCTTCGCGGGGGTCGCGGCCGGGGCGGATGAGTTGGGCGAAGATGTCTTGCAGGGTGGGCAGGCCGGTTCCCAGTTCGGCGGCCAGAGCGGTCGTAGGCTTAAGCGCCGCCAATGCCTGTTCACGCTGAGTGGGGGTGCTGCCGGGCTTGAGGCCGACACGAGCCAGCAGGGTAGTGGCGACGCCATAGCTTTCGGGATGGATGGCGCTGGCGTCCAACGGGTTTTGGCCGTCGCGGATGCGCAGGAAGCCGGCCGACTGTTCAAACGCTTTGCTGCCCAAACCACGCACTTCTTTGAGGGTGTCGCGGGTGGGAAAACGGCCGTGTTCGTTCCGATATTCCACAATACTTTTCGCCAGCTTGGGGCCGATGCCAGAAATATAGGTCAACAGGGCGGGGGAAGCGGTGTTCACATCCACGCCCACCTGGTTGACCACCGATTCCACCACACCGGTTAGCGATTCGGACAACTGCTTCTGGTTCACATCGTGCTGGTACAGCCCCACGCCAATGGATTTGGGGTCAATTTTTACCAGCTCGGCCAGCGGGTCTTGGGCGCGGCGGCCGATGGAAACCGCCCCGCGTATGCTCACGTCCAGGTCGGGTAGCTCCTCTTTGGCCAGGGGGCTGGCGCTGTAGACGCTGGCCCCGGCCTCGTTGACCATCAGGTAGTGGACGGTGTGAATCTGGCGGGTGAGGTCGGCGACGAGTTGTTCGGTTTCGCGGGAGGCGGTGCCGTTGCCGATGGCGATGAGGGTGACGTGATGGCGCTGCACGAGCAGGGCCAGTGTTTTCAGGGCGTCATCGCGCCGGTTTTGCGGCTGGTGGGGGTAGATGGTGGCCGTTTCCAGCAGTTTGCCGGTGGGGTCAATCACGGCCGTTTTGCAGCCCGTCCGATACGCCGGATCAATCGCCAGGACGGTGTGCCCGGCCAACGGCGGCTGGCTGAGCAGGCCGCGTAGATTGTCTGCAAAGACGTGAATGGCATGGGTTTCGGCCGTTTCGGTGAGCGTGCGGCGCACGTCGCGTTCAATGGCGGGGATGAGCAGGCGGTGGGTGGCGTCGTCCATGGCCTGCTGCAACTGGTCGGCCAGCGGCGAGCGGCGGTCAGGCCGGAAGCCGGTGCGCACGGCCAGTATCCAGTCGCGTTCGGGGATGTCTATGGTGACACGCAGCACTTTTTCCGCTTCGCCGCGATTGATGGCCAGGGTTTGGTATGGTTTGAGGCGGTCGAAGCGGCTCTGAAAGTCGTAATACAGTTCGTAGACCTGGCGTTCGTCTTTGGCGTCCTCGATTTTTTGGCAGACCAACGTGCCGTACTGCATCGTTTTTTCGCGCAGGGTGTGGCGGACAACGGCCGTGTCGCTGATTACCTCGGCCACAATATCACGCGCCCCAGCGAGGGCTTCCTCCGGTGTGGGCACGGCGTCGTTGAGGAAGGGAGTGGCGATTTGCACGGCCGTCTGGTCAGATTGGATTTGCGCCAGGATGAGATTGGCTAATGGTTCCAGCCCCTTGTCGCGGGCGGCGGAGGCACGGGTGTGCCGTTTGGGTTTGTACGGCTGGTACAGGTCTTCTAATTCGGTGAGGGTGGCGGCGGCCTGAATCTGGGCTTCCAGTTCGGGCGTCAGTTTTTCTTGTTCGCGGATGGTGTTGAGGATGGTTTGGCGGCGTTCGTCCAGGTTGCGCAGCCGGGTGAGGTGGTCGCTAATCTGGCGGATTTGCTCTTCGTCCAGGCTGCCGGTGGCTTCTTTGCGGTAACGGGCAACAAAGGGGATGGTGTTACCGTGATCAAGCAGTTCGATGACGGCCGTGACCTGGCTGACTTTCACTTTCAAAAGGGGGGCAATCTGGTCTGCGTGTGACATGGGGTGAATTATAACGAGAATAGGGGCAGGTGGCAGGTGTCAAGTTGCCGGTAAGCACTTGCCGCCTGCCACCTCCTGACAAATTCAACGATAGGTCAACGTTGTGCCGGTATGCTTTCTTTAATAATTTCGAGGACCCTAAGGGTTTTAGAAAACCCTTAGGGTCTGGCTATTGGTTCGTAACAGGAGTTCAGTAATGGAAAACATCATGCGCAATCAATCGGTCGGGAAAAATTATCAGGTTACGATTGGCGACAATGCCACCGGCGTGGCCGTGGGTGAGCATATCTATATGCCGGTTAACCAGCCGGCCACGCTCCATGTGGAGCGCCAGCGGTTGGCGACTCTGCTGGATGATTTTGAGGCCGTATTGGCGCAGGCATCACGCCTGCTCTCTCCCTATGAAACCCATATGGCGCTTTTTCATGCACGGCTGCTGCGCCAGGAATTGTTGAAAACGGAAACAGACGGCCGTCCCAGCGCCGATATTATGATGATGGCCGGTACCTGGCTGTTGACTCGCACGCCGTCATTGGCCGGGGTTTTGCTGCCGTTGTTTATGTCTGTGCCTGCTACGGCCGTTGTTAACCAGGCCGGTGAGGGCATGGTGCAATGGGTGGAAACCCGCGCCGCCCATTATGAAGCAGACGGGTCGCCGCTGAATCTGGTGGCGCTGCGCCAGGTATTGAGCAGCCTGTTTGATACCGGCGAACTGCGCACGTTGTGTTTTGACATGCACATTGATTTTGAAGACCTGTATGGCGAAGGCAAAGGCGACAAAGCACGGGAACTGGTGGCTTTTTGTGTGCGGCACGGCCGTGTGGCCGAACTGGCAGTGCGCTGCCGGGAACTGCGTCCTTTTGCTTTTGCTGAGAATTGACTATCTTCAGACCTGACAGGTTTGGGAAAACCTGTCAGGCCTGAACTAAAAATATGAAACGCTGGATGGTTTTGTGTCGAAAGGGTTTCCGCCGCTTCTGGGGATTGGAAAACATGGGTGACGTGTACCACGTCAACGTGGGCAGTAATGCCCGCCAGGTGGTCGTCGGCGCTAATGTTGTCCAGATTGGTCATCTGACCCTGCCCACGTTTCCCTTGCTGTTATTGGCCGGGTTGGTGACGGCATACATGGGCTGGCAGATGTGGCAGCAATGGCAGCAGCGCGGCCCTACGGCGATGAGCGGCGAATTTAACATCGCCATCGCCGAATTTGGGCAAATGGACGCCAACGGCCGTATCCGGCCATCGCCAAAAGGTGAATCGCTAAGCCGGGTGTTGTACGGCCGTATCAACCAGGAATTTACTACCCTGTTTACCCAGGTCAATGCCCAACTGTGGCACGAAGACGTGGGGCTGGGCGTCAAACTCGGCCCCATCACCGGGCAGACCGCCGCAGACCGCCGCGCCAATGCCGCCGCCCTGGCCGAACGCATTAACGCTCATGTCGTTATTTACGGCTATCTGGAAACCACGGCCGCAGGCGATCAATTGACCCCGGAGTTTTATGTGCGTGACCTGCGCGAAGCAGGCGACCTGGTAGGGGTGTACCAGCTAGGCGCGCCCATCCCCGTGCCCGCATCGCCGGGCAGTCTGGCCGATTCGCTCAAGGTGAATCCCCGCCTGAGCGACCGCACCAAAGCGTTGGCGCTGTTTACGTTGGGGCTGGCCTGGGAATTTGCCGGGCATCCGGAACGGGCGCTGGCCCAGTTTCAGGCAGCCGAGCGGTTGCCAGACTGGCGTGATGACGAGGGCAAGGAGATTCTCTATCTCTTCCTCAGCCGGGAGGCGTATTTGTTGTGGCTGGATGGCCGGGTGGATGAAGCGGCGGTGCATGAGCCGTTGGAAAAGGCGCTGCAACTCAATCCGGGTTACGGCCGTGCCTACGTGGGTCTGGGCAATTATCACCGTGAGAAAGCGGAACGGCTGCGGGCCGAATTAGCAGGATACAAACAGGCCGAAGGGCTGGCTTCATCTACCGTACAGGCTACATACACGGCCGTACAAGCCGAAATCAGCCAGGCGGTGGCCGCTTACCGGCAAGCCATTGCCCTGGCTCCGGCAGACCCGGCTGACCAGACGGCCGTGAAAGCACACCTGGCGCTGGGGGCTGCGCTCCTGTTGCAGGCGGTGGTGGCCGAGGAGATGCAGCAGTATGGCCGGGCTGAGGAGTATTACCGGCAGGCGTTGGCCGCTTTCCAGGATGGGCTGGCGCTGACGGCCGTAGACGACTACCGCCATCAAGGACTGGCCCATGCCAGCCTGGGGGCGCTGTATCAGAGCCAGGCCGCCCTGCGCTCCCGCCGCACCGACCTGCCGCCGGGCGACGCCGAAACAGCGGCTTTACTGTCGCAGGCGTTGGCCGAGTACCGGCTCTGTGTGCAGGCGGCGACCCAAAACCCGGCCGACTGGTTCTTGCAGCAGGTAAAAAATGAAAATTGTGCGCCGCAGTTGACGCGACTTGGCAGTGAATGAACCATCTCGCGCCAGGATGTTACGGTGCAGAGCGAGGTGTATCATGTGGAAATTGCGAATCTATATGGGCCTGGTTTTGTTGGGGCTGGTATTGATTGCCTGTCAACCCCAGGCAGAGCCGGCCGCCGCCGTAGATGCGGTTTCGCCGGGTTTATCGGTTTTATCAGTCATGCCGACGGCAACGGCCGTGCCCCCATCCCTGCCCACCACGCCGCCTACGTTAACGCCCCTGCCTGCTGTGACCGATACGGCCGTGCCCACTGCCTGTGTGCCGGTGCAGCCAGACGGTTGGGTGTTGACGGCCGTGCAGCCGGGAAACACCTTGTTTGGGCTGGCGCGGCGTGGCGGCACAACGGTGGCCGAACTCATGCGCGTCAACTGCCGGGAGAATGACATCTTGTATCTGGGTGAGCTGCTCTATACGCCGCCGGGAAGTGGCTATACAGTGGCGCAGCCGCCGGGCCAGGTGGCGTTGACTCCGCCATCAGTCCAGACTCTTCCACCAGTACCGCCCCCAACCATCCCACCGGCCCCGCCCCCCTGCGAAACGCCGCCGTGTGAGGGGGAAATTCTGCCAACATCGCCACCGCCCGGTGAGAGCGGCGAACCATCGCTGCTGCCGACGGCGCTGCCGGATGAATTGCCCGTGTTGCCAACGCTGCCACCTGTCGAAAATGAAGAATAGAGCCTCACGTTCGTAGCAGGCGATGAATCACCTGCTACGAACACTTTTTAGGAGAGAATATCATGCGTAGGAAAGAGTCTGTTTTTGTGGAAATGGAAAACCCTGAACTGCCCGCAGAGGAGGTTTGCCAGGTGGTGCTGAAGTTAAAGGACGACACGGCCGTGCCCCCTGACGAACCGATTCAAAACTATCTGCCCGGTTGGGAAAAGTTGGAATCGGTTTATCCGGGCATTGCCATTGCGCCGTTATGCCGTTCCCTTACACCGGATGAGGTGAACGAGCATAGGGCGCGGGCTAAAGAGTATGATCCCGAATATGCGGCCGTAGCCCCCAATTTCCTGAGCTACTATGCCGTGACCTATCCGCCGGGCACGGAGGCGGAATCATTGCAGCGGACACTGGCCTCGGCCTGGGAGTTTGTGGAGTATGCGGCACTGTCTGGGTATGTGCCGCCGCCGCCGCTGGTGAATGCGGCCAACGAACCCCACCGGCATTTGCAGACGTATCTGAATGCGGCGCCGGCGGGGGTGGATGCGGCGGTGGCCTGGCAACAGCCGGGTGGGCATGGCGCGGGTGTGCGCTTGTGTGACCTGGAGCAGGGGTGGGGGCTGACGATCAATCACGAGGATTTGCCGCTGAACCGCATCACATTGGCGTCTGGTGTGGATAAGGCGTATTGGGCGCATGGCACGGCCGTGTTGGGCATCATTGCCGCCGTAGACAACCAGGTAGGCATGGTGGGCATTGCCCCTGGCCTGGCTCACATTGACCTGGTATCCGTGTGGCGGACAGCGGAGACCTATGATCCCTATGACGCGCTGTGGCACGCCATTCACCGGCTGGGGCCGGGGGATGTCATTCTGCTGGAGATGCAAACGGACGGTGGGCTGCCCATTGAGTATTATGCCCATATGCACTGGCTGATTCGCCAGGCAGTGGCCGAACAAATTGTGGTCATCGAGGCAGCGGGTAATGGGAATAATAATTTGGGACATTTGCTGGACACGGCCGTGAACAATCAAGGCAGCCAGGTGTGGAATCCGGCGGGGCCGTATTTTGATTCCGGGGCGGTGCTGGTAGCGGCGGCTGCTTTTGCCAATGGGCAGTACACGCCCACGGCGACAACCGGCCGCGGCCGGCGGGTGGATTGTTTTGCCTGGGGGGCGGGGGTGGCGACAACGACTCTGAAAGCAGCCAATCCTGAGTGGAGTAACCTGTACACCAATGGTTTTGATGGCACCTCGGCAGCGGCGGCGATTGTGGCGGGCACGGCCGTAGCCTTGCAAGGCATGGCCAAAGCCAGACACAACGGCCAACCGCTCTCCCCCTGGCAGGTGCGCCACCTGCTAAAACGGGGCACCCCCTCGGCCAACGGCCATCTGTTGGACGGTATTGGCGTCATGCCCGATATGGCCCAGATAGTGGCGGCGCTGCCCTAAGTAAGCGTTTAGAAATAACTCTTCAGGCGGGCCATTTACACCCGGAGTTAATTCCTTCCTCCTCCCAGGGGGAAGGTTAGGATGGGGGTCAGTACATAGATACAGGGGATTAAGAGATTGCCAATCTCTTAATCTCTTTCGGGGGAAAGTGATAGGCTGCTGTGGCGAACGGCCGTTACTTTTCTGAGGGTTTCAGGAGACGGGGATGGCGGGGGAAAAGGGGCGGTAGGAGACCCTGATAGCTCTGGCAGCCAACATAACCGTAGCCTAAAACGCTCGCTGCCAGAAAGGGGATCGCGCCCCAATACCCTTTGCTGAAAGCCACAACCAGGCTAACCAGGCAATAGAAGGCCAGCGCCAGTTCCACCAGGATGATCCAATCAAACGGGGCGCTGGCGGCAGTGGGCGCCGCCTGAGCGCCGCGTTTGGGCGTGCGGATGAAGGGATGCTCACGGCCGTACCACACCTGCAACACCGCGCGCGACATCACGGCCGTCATGCCCAGGGCAATGACGAACATGGCCGGGAAATGGCGCAGCCGCCGCAGCCAGTCCCGGTGCAAAAGGGGCTGTGCCAGCCCAAATAGCAGCGGCTGCCCCAACCCCATGAATGTAAACAGCCACACCCAGGCCGACGGCTGGTATCCCTGCAACATCAATGGCAGTTGCAGCAGCAGCAGCAAAATGACCAGCAAGTTGGCAGTGTAAGCCAGCATAGCCAGCAGCGCATAGAGGCGGGCCGCCCAGGAATGGCCGGGTGTGGTCAGAATCGGCCGGGTATATTTACGCAGGCATTGGGTGGCCCCTTTGCCCCAGCGCGCCTGCTGAATTTTGTAAGCGGCCATCGTTGGCGGCAGTTCGGCAGGTACCACCACGTCTGGCAGGAAGCGGAACTGCCACCCCTTCAGTTGGGCGCGGGTGCTGAGGCAGAGGTCTTCACAAACGGTGTCTGCCTGCCAGCCGCCGGCGTCTTCCAGGCAGGCGCGCCGCCAGACGCCGCCGGCGCCGTTGAATTTGGGGAAGAGGTGGGCGCGGTGACGGGTGGTTTGTTCCAGGGCGAAATGTTTGTCCAGTGCCAGGGCTTGCACGGCCGTCAGCGCCGATTCCCCGTCATTCAAATGGCCCCACCGCGCCTGCACCATCCCAATACGGCCGTCGGCCAGAAAGTGCGGGATCGTCCGCTTTAAGAAGTCCGGCGGGGGCACAAAATCGGCGTCAAAAATGGCGATGAATTCGCCGCTGGCCTGGGGCAGCGCCGCTGCCAGCGCCCCCGCCTTATACCCATCGCGCCCGTCGCGCCGCAGTAAACAGAGGTTGACCCCTTTCTTTTTATAATGGTCTACTAATCGGGCGGCTTTAACGGCCGTGCTGTCGGTAGAATCATCGAGTAGTTGAATTTGCAGCCGGTGGGGTGGGTATTGCTGCTGTACGGCGGCGCGGATAAGTCGCTTGACCACAAATGGTTCATTGTAAATTGGAAGCTGGATGGTGACGGCGGGGGGATCGGCGGGTAACGGGAGGCAGGGGAACGTATCGCGGCGATGACGCCAGTATTGCCACAGGGTGTAAAACCCGACCAGGCCAAAAACAGAAAGCGCGGCCATTGCCAGCCAGTAAAACAGGATCAGCAACAGCGTCATTCTGTTTCGTTTTCGGCGACTCGCTTGATAAAGGTTTTCAGCCGTTTGTTAAAATCGCCGCGCGGCAGCAGTACCCGCCGCCCGCACTGCTGGCACACCAGGCCAATATCGGCGCCAATACGCACCACCTCCCATTCATAGCTGCCGCAGGGGTGGGGTTTGCGCAGGCGCACCACGTCGCCGACATGAACTTCAACAAACATGGTGGGGAATTATAGGCGTGGTTGGGATGGGGGCAACTGTGGTGGGAGGAGATTGGCGGTGAGGACACCGCGAGATTGGGAGATTGATGAGGGGGAAGGGTAATAAGGGTGACATTCGTGGGGCGCGCGGTATACTTGACGGCCGTACCCAGGCTGGTAATCGGTAAGCGGTGAGCCGTAATCGGTAATCGGTCAATAAACAACGACAAGGACGGTTTCATGTTACTTTTTTTGCGCGGCGCTGAATATCCTATTCCCACGATGATTACCTTTGCCATTGTGCTGGTTTTTGCGTTTGCTTACCATGAACTGGCGCACGCGGTGGTGGCCGACCGGTTGGGTGACCCGACGCCCCGTTCTTACGGCCGTATTACCCTCAATCCCGCCCCTAATTTAGACCGCACCGGGCTGATTCTAGCTCTGCTCATCGGTTTTGGTTGGGCCTTTACGCCCATTAACCCGCTGTATTTTCGGGGCAATCCGCGCCGCGCCTTTGCCATTGTCTCTGTGGCCGGGCCGCTGGCCAATCTGGCCATGGCCGGCTTGTTGGGGCTGCCGGTGCGGTTGGGGTTGGTAACATATACGCCGCCGATGGAAGTGCTGCCGTCGCTGTACTCCTTTTTGACTTTTGGCGTTTATTACAATTTGCTGCTCTTTGCCTTTAACTTGATTCCGATTCCGCCGTTGGACGGCTTCCGCATCTTGTTGGGCATTTTGCCACCCGATATTGCCGTGCAAATGGAGCAGCTCTACCGCTACAGCATGTTCATCTTTTTAGGTGTCTTTTTCTTATTGCCGATGGCCGGGCTGAACATTGCCGGGGAAATTTTGTGGCCGGTCATTGGTTTTTTCTATCCGATTTTCACCGGTGGTTGGCCGCCGATTATTTAGGGCATGCGTTACCGCTTGTGGCAGTTTTGGCAGATAGTACGGGCCAAACCTTTAACAACCGCAGCGTGGGCAGAGGTCACGGCCGTACTCACCCCCACCGAATTGCAGTTATTCCGCCGGTTCCCGGTTAATGACCAGTGGCACAGTGTACGGGTGCTGCGGTTGGTGCAGGCGTCTGATGGCACGGAACCGGCGTTGTGGAAAGCGGCGCTGCTGCACGATGTGGGCAAGACGCAGGTACGGCTGACGGTGTGGGATCGGGTGGTGATTGTGGTGGGCAGTGCGTTGTGGCCGGGGAAAACGGCCGTGTGGGGTAATGGTGATGCGCGGGGCTGGCAACGGCCGTTTGTGGTCAAAACGCAGCACCCGGCCTGGGGCGCGGCCATGGCTGAAACCGCCGGTTGTGACCCGCTCACCGTCACGTTAATCCGGCGGCACCAGGATAACCTGGGTGATGTGACTGAACTGGATTTAAGAGAGTTACTGCGTATTTTGCAATGGGCGGATGATCAAAGTTAGCCGCGAATTTCAGGATGTTATTATGCAAGCACAAACTGTTTCAATACTTGGTCTGGGGCGGGCGGGTGTTTCCGTGGCGTTGGCAGTGAAGGCCAAACTGCCGGTTACGGTGGTGGGTTATGATCCCAATCCAGAAACGGCGCGCGCGGCGCAGAACAAAATGAAGGCGGTGGATGCCGTTGAAATAAACCTGTATAAAGCCGCTGCCAGAGCAGACATACTGATTATTATGCTGCCTGTAGCGGAACTGGAAGAGACGTTTCGGGCCATTGGGGGTGTTTTGCAGTCGCACACCCTGATTTTGGATTTCTCCGGTTTGAAGGGGCCGGGGTTGAAATGGGCCAGAAAAGAATTGCAGCAGGGTCATTACGTGGGGGCGACGCCAGTGCTGGCGGCGCATTGGCTGGCCGACGGCCGTACCGAAACCACCGCCGCCACCGCCGATCTCTTCCATAACAGCCTCTTTTGCCTGATGCCCGCCCCGGACGCCGACCCGCAGGCAGTGGAAACGGCCGTGAACTTTGGCCTGGTCTTGGGGGCACGGCCGTACTTCATTGACCCTATGGAGTATGACGCCCTGGTGCAGGGGACGGAGGCGCTGCCCGGCTTTGTGGCCGCCGCCATGTTTAAGGCTCTGAAACAGTCCACAAGCTGGCAGGATATGTTACGTTTTGCCGGCAGCTCGTTTAGCCTGGCGACGCTGCCGCTGGCGCAGCCCAGGGATATTGCCTACATGGCCCTCAATCAAAAAGAAGCCTCCCTGCGTTGGTTGGAGGCGCTTATCACCGAATTGACCACCCTGCGCCGTCTGGTGTATGAGAGTGAGCCGCAGTTGTTAACGGCCGTGTTTGAAGAACTGGCCGATGAGCGCGACAAATGGCTGCTCAAACGGCAGGATAACGATTGGGACGAACGCACCATGCCGCCCATTGAACGGCAATCCATGATGGGCCACATGCTCGGCGGGCTGGCGCCAGAGGCAAGGAAGAAGGGGAAGGATCGGTGATCCGTAATCCGTGATTCGTAATCCATTATCCGGCATCCAAAATCGGATTACGTTTTACGTTTTTCGGGTTACGGGTTACGGATTATGAGAAATTGCTAATGACTCAACCAGAGATGATCGTGGCGCATAAGACGCAGGCCATAGAGGTGGTGGCGGTACGGCCGTTGCGCATTTTGATGATTGCGCCGACTTCCTTTTTTAGTGACTATGGCGGGCACATTCGCATTTTGGAAGAGATGCGGGTGTTGCAGGGCATGGGGCATGAGGTGGCGGTTGTGACCTATTATAAAGGTAGCAATATGCCCGGACTGGACATTCGCCGGACACGGCCGTTGCCGTGGCGCACCGACTACGAAGTGGGTTCTTCCCGTCACAAGCTGGCCTTCGATGTATATCTGGCGGCGCAATCACTGGTTGAAGCCCTGCGTTACCGCCCGGATGTGGTGCATGGGCACATGCACGAAGGGGCGATGATTGGCAGCCTGGTGGCGAAACTGCTGCGCGTGCCGCTGGTATTTGATTTTCAAGGCAGCCTGTCGGCGGAGATGGTAGACCACAACTTTCTGGACAGGAACGGCCGTGTCTACTCCTGGGTTTTTCGCCTGGAAAAATTTATTAACCGGCTGCCCGCGGCCGTTCTCACCAGTTCCCGGCAGGCTACCGACCTGCTGCAAGATGATTTTGACGTCCCCACGCAGCGCCTGCAACCCTTACCTGACTGTGCCGATACCACCCGTTTCGACCCGGCAAATTTTTCGGCCGAAGCCAAACAAAAACTCAAACAAAAGCTGAAATTGCCGCCGGATCGCCCCATCGTGGCCTATCTTGGCCTGCTCACGGACTATCAGGGTATCCCCCACCTGCTGCAAGCGGCGGCCCAATTAAAACAGAGGGGTGAACTGGCCCACTTTCTCATCATGGGCTATCCCAACGTAGACCATTACCGGCAATTGGCGCAGCGTCTAGGGGTAATGGATATGGTCACTTTCACCGGCAAGGTGGAATATCGGGATGCGCCGTTTTACCTGTCGTTAGGTGACATTGCCGTCGCCCCCAAAATGTCCAGCACGGAGGGCAGCGGTAAATTGCTCAACTACATGGCGTTGGCGCAGCCGGTGGTGGCCTATGACTCACCAGTTCACCGCGAATATCTGGCCGACCTGGGCGTTTATGCGCCGTTGGGTGACGTCAATGCCCTGGCGGAAGCGATTGCCGGCTTGATCCATGCGCCGGAACACGGCCGTGCCCTCGGCCAGCAGCTCCGCCAACGCGCCATTACCGAATATAGCTGGCAGCGCGCCGGTGAAGAGATTGTGGCCCTGTATCGCCGTTTGACAAAATAGAAGGCCGCCATTATAATCTTCGTTCGCAGTTTTGCAGGGTTTGATGAACGAAAGCCTTCCAAATAAGACACCAAAGGGGTGCGACAACCAAATAACGTTGCACCCCTTCTTTTTGGTTATAGGCATTGCATAAAAACTGCTGCATGTTGTGTTGAGAAAAGTCTAATTTTCCAGGGAACAGGATATTTACATGTCTAAATTACCCATTAAAAGTTATGCCCGCATGACAGATCTGTTGGAATTGCCAACATTGATTGATGTTCAGTTAAATTCATTTGATCAATTCATTTCTGAAGGTCTGGCAGAGTTGTTTGATGAAGTGTCGCCCATTGAAAGTTTTAGCGGCGACCTGAAGCTCTATTTTCCCAGCAAACACAAAGAAACAGAAGGCTTTGACCTGAAATTCTGGTTTGGTGAGCCAAAATACTCCGTTGAAGAGTGCGTGGAGCGCGATATGAGCTACGCCGCGCCCTTGTACGTGAAGGCGCTGCTTTACAGCACCGATCTGGATCAGCCCATCGTGCAAGACATCTTCATGGGCGACTTCCCGCTGATGACGCAAGCCGGTACGTTTATCATTAACGGTACAGAGCGTGTCGTTGTCAGTCAGTTGATCCGTTCACCTGGCGCTTATTTTGAGGCACAGGAAGAACGCACCACCGGACGGCCGTTGGCCATGGCTAAATTGATCCCCGATCGCGGCGCCTGGATTGAATTTGAAACACGCAAGACCGATTACCTCACCGTCAAATTTAACCGCAAACGAACCGTGCCCGTCACCCTGTTTTTGCGGGCGCTGGCGGCGGTGAACGATGGCCTGAATAACCCCATCCTGCATACCGGCAGCGATGAAGAGTTGTTTGCCCTGTTTGAAGATGTAGATACCAATGGTGAACATCTTTACATTCAGGGTAGCATTGAGCAAGAACCACCCTGGAATCAAGACAAACCGCTGGCGCAGCAGGCGCTCATTGAGTTCTACAAGCGGATGCGCCCCGGCGACCCGCCGACGTTGGAAAATGCCGAACAATATCTGTTTGAGCAGCTATTTGATCCCCGTCGTTATGATCTGGCGCGGGTCGGTCGTTACAAGTTGAACAAGCGGCTGAATCTGAAGGATTTGATACCTGAAGAGCATCGCACCCTCACGCAGCATGACATTGTGAAAGTGGTGCGCCACATGATCCGCATTAACAATGGCCTGGAAGGGCCGGACGATATTGATCACCTGGGCAACCGGCGGGTTAAGACGGTGGGTGAACTGTTGCAGGCCAAACTGCGCGTGGGGCTGCGCCGCATGGAGCGGGTGGTGAAGGAACGTATGTCTATTCGGGACAGCGAAACGATCACGCCCATTGCGTTGGTCAATATCCGCCCGGTGGTGGCCGCTGTGCGCGAGTTTTTTGGTAGTTCGCAGTTGAGCCAGTTTATGGAGCAGGCGAATCCGTTGGCGGAATTGACGCATAAGCGTACTTTGTCGGCATTGGGGCCGGGCGGTTTGCGCCGGGAACGGGCCGGTTTTGAGGTGCGTGACGTGCATCATAGTCATTACGGCCGTATCTGCCCCATTGAAACGCCGGAAGGTCCAAACATTGGGTTGATTGGGCGGTTGGCGTCTTACGGCCGTGTGAACAAATACGGCTTCATTGAAACCCCCTACCGCCGCGTGTACAACACCCTGCCGGCCAACTCCGATGACCTGGAAGGCCACGACGCCTTTACCAACATCGTCAATCCAGAAACCGGTGAAATCATTGTCGCCGCCGACGAAACCATTACGGCCGATCATGTGGCCGCTATCCGGCAGGCCGGCATAGATTCCATTTCCGTCAAACCCTTCGTCACCAATGAAATCACCTACATGTCCGCTGACGAAGAAGACCATTACACCATTGCCCAGGCCAATGCCCGCCTGGACGAACGCGGCCAATTCATGGACAGGCGTATTTCCTCACGCCGCAACCAACAATTCCGCTTCTCATCTGTGCAGCGCATTGATTTTATTGATGTGGCCCCACGCCAGATTGTGGGCGTTTCCGCGGCGCTCATTCCCTTCCTGGATCATGACGACGCCAACCGGGCGCTGATGGGTTCAAACATGCAGCGTCAGGCGGTACCGTTGCTCAAGCCAGATGTGCCGATTGTTAGCACCGGTATGGAACGGCACGCGGCCGTTAACTCCGGCCAGATCATCCTGGCCGACCAGGACTGTGAAGTGGTCAGCGTCACCGGCGACAAAATTGTAGTCGTGAGCGAGGATGGCCCGCGTACTTATAATTTGCGTAAGTACACCCGCTCCAACCAGAGTACCTGTATTGACCAACGTCCGGTTGTGGTGAAAGGTCAACGGCTGAAGAAAGGGGACGTGCTGGCCGATAGCTCCTCTACCGAATATGGTGAACTGGCGCTGGGTCAGGACGTGGTGATCGCTTTCCTTTCCTGGGAAGGTGGCAACTTTGAAGACGCTATTCTGGTCAGTGAACGGCTGGTACGTGAAGACCGCTTTACTTCGGTGCATATTGAAAAGCATGAAGTGGAAGCGCGCGATACAAAGTTGGGGCCGGAAGAAATCACCTACGACATTCCAAACGTCAGTGAAGATGCCCTCAAAGACCTGGATGAACGTGGGATTATCCGTGTTGGCGCGGACGTTAATGAGATGGACATTCTGGTGGGCAAGATCACCCCGAAAGGCGAAAAAGAACTCAGCCCTGAAGAAAAATTGCTGCGCGCTATCTTTGGCGATAAGGCCCGTGAAGTAAAAGATTCCAGTTTGCGCCTGCCCCATGGGGCGCGCGGCAAAGTGGTGGACGTCCACGTGTTTGATCGCCAGCATGATCGTGACCTGCCGGCCGGTGTGGAAACGATGGTGCGGGTCAGCGTAGCCCAACGCCGTAAACTGGCGGTGGGTGATAAAATGGCCGGTCGTCATGGTAATAAAGGCGTTATTTCCAAGGTTGTGCCCATTGAGGATATGCCTTATTTGCAAGATGGTACGCCGATTGACATTATCCTCAATCCGTTGGGTGTGCCTGGCCGTATGAATATTGGGCAGGTATTGGAAACGAACTTGGGCTGGGCGGCGTCGCGGTTGAACTTTAGGGCCATTACCCCGGTTTTTGATGGGGCTAACGAAACAGAGGTGGCTTCGGAATTGGCGCGCGCCTGGTTGACTGAACGTGCCTGGGAAACGGCCGTTGAATGGGCCTGGGACTGGTTAAGGGAAATTGACTACGATCTCCATTCGTTGAAAGACGATAACGAAGCCCGCCGCCTGTTCATCACCAGTTGGTTGGGTGAATTGGGGTATGATACGGAACAGTTGGAAGTGGATGAGCCATTTGCCCGCTTCGCTGTGGCCAGGGAATGGCTGAAGGGACGTGACTGGGATGGTGAAACCATATTCCCAACTGACTGGAGCATATCACGCAAACTGGATCGATCCGTCAGCAATGAATTAGCTATTGAGTGCTGTGTCCGTGAATGGTATGGACACATGCTCGAAAAATACGCTGATATTTTGCCAGAATCCGTAAAAGTTGATCCCCGCCAGGCAGAGGTTTCAACCTTAGAAGAGTTGTCCGGCACAATTATGACCGAAACGTTTGAGCCATTGCCAATTTGGGGCAAGGAAAAGCTAATCGCCGGACAAACCGGTAAGCCATTTGACCAGCCGGTCACTGTTGGTATTCTACACATGCTAAAGCTGGCGCATTTGGTTGAAGACAAAGCCCACGCCCGCTCAACCGGCCCTTACTCGTTAGTAACGCAGCAACCATTGGGTGGTAAAGCCCAGTTTGGTGGTCAACGGTTTGGGGAAATGGAAGTGTGGGCATTGGAAGCCTATGGCGCTGCTTATACCTTGCAGGAAATGTTGACCGTTAAATCGGACGATGTGCAAGGCCGGGTGAAAACGTATGAGGCTATTGTCAAAAATGAGCCGATTGAAGAGCCAGGCGTGCCGGCTTCCTTCCGGGTGTTGGTTAAGGAGTTGCAGAGCCTGGGGCTGGCTGTAGAGGCGGTCACCGATTCTGGCGAAATGATCCGGTTTGGCAAAGAAGACGACAAGCGTAACCGTAAACATGCGGGTACGGGCCTGATGGATCTGGCTCGCAACCGCCGGTAAATCGGTAAGCGTTCAGTTTCTTTGAAGACCTGACAGGTTGTGGGCCTACAAAGCTTCAGGTGAACTGGTGAAAAACCTGTCAGGTCTGAGCGGTTACGTAAATCGGTGGAAATCTGGAAAATAATATCCGGTTTACAGGTTTGACAAGAGAATCGTTTGTGGTAGAATCGCCCTTCGTATGTCTGTTAAACACGTGTAACTAACTGTGTAGTTACTAATTGAATAGGTGAGTAAACAGGGAGGCCATCGAGTTTTGTGTTAGCTGCGATGGCCTCCATTTGTCGGGTGGTGGTGGCGAGTCATCGGTAGAAGACGGGTTTCCATCTATTAACATCAGCAACTTAATAAGCGTCCACTTGTAGCTTCCGGTTGGGAAGTCATATTGAGACGGATTCTTACATGAAGGCGAATAGAGTCATTTGATTAAGGAGAAGGATTAGCGTGCCTACGATTAATCAGCTTGTACGTAAGGGCCGCAAGGCGAAAACAAAAAAGAGTACCGCCCCGGCCCTGCAATTTACATTTAATTCCTATAACCAGCGGCGGACACGGCGGCCTAAGGGCGCGCCCCAGAAACGAGGGGTGTGTACCCAGGTGAAAACGATGACGCCCAAAAAACCGAATTCGGCCCTGCGCAAGGTGGCGCGTGTGCGCTTGTCTAACGGGATAGAGGTGACAGCTTATATCCCTGGCGAAGGACATCGGTTGCAAGACCATTCAGTGGTTTTGGTGCGTGGTGGTCGTGTGAAGGACCTGCCTGGTGTGCGCTATCACATTGTCCGGGGCACGCTGGATGCTGATGGTGTGGATAAACGGAAACAAGGCCGTTCGAAGTACGGCACAAAGACACCGAAGTAGGTGTTGGTTGGATACGGAGAATTAAGCAATGCCAAGACGGTACCGTCCAGAAAAACGGGCTGTAGAGCCTGACTTGAAATATAACAGCGTCAATGTGTCCATGTTTGTCAACCGGCTGATGAAAGACGGGAAGAAGAGTGTGGCACAGCGCGTTTTATATGACAGCTTTGATTTGATTGAGACACGCAGCAAGCGGGCGCCTCTGGAAGTGTTTGAGCAGGCTCTCGATAATGTGAAGCCGCAAATTGAGGTGAAGCCCCGGCGGGTAGGTGGTTCTACCTATCAGGTGCCGGTGCCCGTGGATGCGGAACGCCAGATGTCGTTGGCAATGCGGTGGTTATTGACGGCCGCGCGTTCACGTAGTGGGCGCTCCATGGCAGAGAAATTGGCGGGTGAGTTGATGGATGCGGCCAGTAATCAGGGCACGGCCGTGAAAAAGCGTGACGATACGCACCGTATGGCCGAGGCTAACCGGGCATTCTCACACTTCCGATTCTAGGTGTAAGCGAGGACGACTGATGAGTCACAGTTCGTTAGAACTAATCAGAAATATAGGCATCATCGCTCATATTGATGCCGGAAAAACCACGACCACGGAACGTATCTTGTATTACACCGGTCGGATTCACCGCATGGGTGAAGTGCATGAGGGCACCGCCACCATGGATCACATGGTGCAAGAGCAAGAGCGCGGTATCACCATTACCTCCGCGGCTACTACCACTTCCTGGTTGGGACATCAAATCAACATCATTGATACACCCGGCCATATTGACTTCACGGCCGAAGTGCAGCGCAGTTTACGTGTTTTAGACGGGGGCGTTGTCGTTTTTGATGCGGTTGCCGGTGTGGAGCCGCAGTCAGAAACAGTTTGGCGGCAGGCTGATGAATATAAAGTGCCGCGTATTTGTTTCGTTAACAAAATGGATCGTATTGGCGCTGACTTTGTGCGTACCATAGGTATGATTCGTCAACGCCTGGGCGCCAATCCTATTGCCATTCAACTGCCCATTGGCAGCGAGTCCAGCTTCCGGGGCATTATTGACCTGTTGAAGATGGAAGCCGTTATCTGGACGGAAGAAGACCTGGGCGCTGAACCAAAAGCGGTGGAAATACCGGCCGAGTTGGTAGCCGAGGCAGAAGAAGCCCGCAGCATCATCATGGAGCGCATCATCGAAACGGATGATGCCCTTATGGAACGCTACCTGGAAGGCGAAGAGATCAGCGTAGAGGAACTCCAGGTTGCACTGCGCAAGGCTACCATCGCCAGCCAGGTCACGCCCGTTTTGTGCGGCTCTTCGCTGCGCAATAAGGGTATTCAGCGCGTGTTGGATGCAGTGGTGCATTACCTCCCTTCGCCGCTAGACGTACCGGCCATTCAAGGACAAAACCCGGATACGGGTAATGTTGAAGAGAGACACCCCAGCGATGATGAACCGTTATCGGCGCTGGTCTTCAAGATTGTGACCGATCCCTACGTGGGGAAATTGGCCTACTTCCGTGTTTACTCCGGTGTTTTGCACAGTGGAGACACCCTGCAAAACACCACCAAGGGCAAAAAAGAGCGTATCGGCCGTATCCTACGTATGCACGCTGACCACCGGGAAGATTTGAAAGAGGTTCGCGCCGGCGATATTGCTGCCACGTTGGGCCTCAAGATGACTTTCACCGGTGAAACATTGGCCGATCCCAAACGTCCTGTCGTTTTGGAAGCCATTGACTTCCCAGAGCCGGTTATCTCCATGGCCATTGAGCCAAAGACGAATTCCGACCAGGAAAAGATGGGTCTGGCGCTCAAAGCGTTGAGTGAAGAAGATCCCACCTTCCAGGTGAAAGTAGATGAGCAAACCGGCCAGACCGTACTTTATGGGATGGGTGAGCTGCATCTGGATGTGCTGGTTGACCGTTTGCTGCGTGAATTCAAAGTGGGGGCTAATGTGGGCCAGCCACGAGTGGCTTACCGCGAAACCATCACCCGCACCGTCGAAAAAGTGGAAGGCCGTTTTGTCCGCCAATCTGGTGGTCGCGGGCAGTTTGGTCATGTGATTTTGAAGCTGGAACCCTTGGATCCCGGTTCTGGATTTGTGTTTGAAAACGCCATTGTGGGTGGGGTGATCCCCAAAGAGTACATCAATCCCACGGAAGCCGGTATTCGGGAAGCACTAGATAGTGGCGTCCTGGCGGGTTATCCCATTGTAGACCTCAAGGCGACCTTGTATGACGGCTCTTTCCACGAAGTAGACTCGTCGGAAATGGCCTTTAAGATCGCCGGTTCCATGGCGCTGAAAGAAGGTGTGCAGCAAGGCAAACCAATCCTGCTAGAGCCGATTATGCGCGTGGAAGTGGTAAACCCGGAAGAGTATACGGGTGATGTGATTGGTAATCTGTCATCCCGGCGAGGGATGATCGAAGGGATGGAAGTACGGGTTGAAGGGCTGCAAGCCATTAAGGCCCGTGTGCCTCTGGCAGAAATGTTTGGGTATGCCACCACCTTGCGTTCCATGACACAAGGTCGGGGAACTTTCACCATGGAGTTTGATTATTATGCTCCTGTGAGTGAGGCGGTTGCCCAAACCGTTATTAAGGGCGGTCGGTAAACGCCGCAGTGGTCTTAAGACCTGACTGGCTTTTGAGACCTGTCAGGTCTGAATGAGAAAATAGTTGAAGAGGAAAAGGTAATTATGGCAAAAGAAAAG
>JAHBVI010000118.1 GCA_019637635.1 Anaerolineae bacterium | reverse complement strand
GGGGTAGAGGCAGGCCAACAGCCAGACCTGAAAGGTGGCGCGGTAACGCAGGGCCGGCCATTTCCAGGCGAGGGGAAGCAGGGGTACGGCCGTTAACCCCACCTGAATGACCGATGCCCACACCCAGGGCCAGCCACTTTCCGCACCACCATTGCCCACCACAAACCAGACAACGGTCTGGGCGCTCCACACCACGTTGATGATCAAGATTGCCAGGAGAACAACCAGAATACGCCCGCCCCAGGCAAACCCATTTTCAGGACTTTTATTACCAGTTTCTTCCATCAATTAAGTACCCCAATTAAATCCGCGTCACCCGCGTTTATCCGCGTCCTCATTCAAATGGTTACGGCCGTGACAACACCTGGTGAATAGATTGTGCCCAGGCCCGCACCCGTTCGCCGTAATTTTCGGGGCCGCCGGTGATAATGTCTACGGCCGTCATCGTCCAGTTCATGGGTTGATCATAGGCGCCAAAGGCAACGGCCGTACCCGTAATTTTCCAGTTGCGGTTTGCCGAACTCACCTGCGCGCGATTCTGTTGGCGAGCCTCGGTCGGTGATAACCCTTGCGCCACAAATTGAGCCAAAAGCCGCCGCGCATAGGCCAATCCTTCTGGCGAGTACAGGTGGGGGTGCTGCAAATGATAACAAAGCACCATCAGGTGATGGACTTCACCCAATGGGGGATGCTCCCATTCCCACAATAACATCTGGTCAAAGAGGTCCTGACATGATTGCCCGGTGGGCAACACAGCGCCACATTCTGGGCATATTGACTCTACATCCATACCCTCATTCTGGCACAGAAACACGATATTGCCTAAAGTACAGGTTGGTTTGGGCAAAGGGGCTTATTGTATTCTAACCGTGGGCGAACCCTGCTTACTGGAAAAAACCCAATATCCTGTCAACCGACGCCATATCCTGTGTACTCACGCACATGAGGCGGGCGAAATGCTAAAATGATGTCCTCTTTGGGAATACCTGCCTGGACTAATTCCAGAGCGATTCCCGGCGAGGTACCATCGTGCTGAATCCAAATTTTGTTATCAATGATGTCTATGTGAATCACAGAACCATGTACGCGGCGCGATTTATCCCAACCCACGTGCATCAATTCGTAATGATCACGTTCGGGGTCAACGATAATTTCCGGGTCAATCTCGCCATGAGATGGTTTTACAGCGTATTCCCGTAATACGTTTTGGACAATCTGCCTGTACTTGTTTAAGGTATCCATTTCGCTACCCTTTTTGTATGATCGTCAAAAATCATCAAGCGCAAGTTAGCTCTAGTTATCATCAATTGCCCGATTGGTTCACTAAAAATCCCCTCAAATGCGAAAGTTGATACGGCCATATATAGTTCTCGGTCGGCCTCAACCTGCTCCAAAATTCCCTGGTAGAGTTCGTACTGGCCGAGTGCGATCTCTAGTTCGTGTATATCTGACTCACCTATGAAACTTTTAATTTCTACAGCAATCTTGCGGTTGTCTTTTTCTGCGCCAATAGGCATTTCTGGCCCTAAATCCACGTATACATTGCGCCCGCCATAGGATAGGCGCAGAGGATCATCGGTGATTGTCCAGCCATCGGCCACAGGCGCATCAATCACAACATCGTGGAAAATATCTCTCTGCGGCATATCTTCCGTTCTCCCGATCAATACTTCAGGCTGTGTCAAGCTGTACTTTTGATACCCAAACCCCGCCTGACTCTGCCAATCAATTCCTTTCGGTGGTCATAAATACGAGAAGCAGTTGAGGGGACAATCGGATTTAAGCGCACAGCCTGGTTTTTATCAACCGCCCTATCCCATTTTACCAATACGATCCACTCACATTTGTCGTCATCCAAACTATTATCATAGACTCCTGCAAGCATCCCCATCTGCTGCAACTCCAATAACTTTGTTTTTCCATCCCCAAGCATGGCTTTTCGGAATGGCACGGCTGCCTTTGTTACCGTACCCACGCCGACGTACCCATATCCTGACACATAAGCATAAATAACATCACCTGGCTTGAATTTTTGCATTATCTTGCGGTAACGATCTGCCCCACCAGCACAAATGAATGAGTAATTTCGGCTGTCATCCCAGGAGTAAGGCGTCAGCCCAACTTCGCCAATATTGAAGAACCAGCTTTTGCCATCCCAACCAGTATCTGATGAATCTGCTTCAGGTTTCTCTGCATTCTTGTAAATGAAATCAATGATTGGACCGTATGTATCGTAGATTTCCTGAGCCAGATCAAGCGTTTCTTTATCAGTAACGATACTCATTTGCAGATTCTCCTGAAATTGCCGGAGCAAGAACTTTTCTGTTTCCGTTATCCGGCCACTCTCTTGCAGTCCCTTTATGGCGTTTAATACAGCCTGGTACGATAGCGGGATAAAATGTTCATTCTTTGGCGGCACACCGTATGGTGAAAGATAAATGTAAACACGGTGGGGAAATTGTTCTTCTAGAAATCTGGAATAACTATGTTCGTAGTAATGCTTTGTTTGCTCGCTACTTTCATTAGCGCCCACTTTATTTTCAATAATACATAGAAAGCCAGCTTTTCTGTCGTTGATGATTATGTCGCACCGGGATTTTTTGTGGCCGATCGTTTGTAACCAGCTTTCGGTGCTGATTTCCACTTCCGGGAAGTCCATCACGAAAAACCTCACCGGTGATAACCTGTTCTGTCTCCCCTTATCAGTTTTGAGAGCTTCTAAAACGAGGTTCTTTAGAAACTGAACTCCAAAATTATGTTCTTTTCCTGGATCCAGGAGCCAGGCAAGAAATTGAGAGACCAGGGTCTCTTTCCGTGAGATGTTCAGAATTTGCCATAAGTTTGGTTCACGAAACGTCAATCTCTCTTTAAGTTCTTTGAACTCACGTGAAAGTAGAAGTTGTTCTGAACCTGCCAAGAATTCGCTGTATTTCATTCTATTTACCAGATGGCTGCTAAGACGCCGGCGTCCGTGATCGCTTGATCCTTTGTGATGATCTCCACGGTCTCACCTAAATCTTGCAAATGTAACCCTGTGCTAACGATGAATCGGTCGTGTAATTCGGGAACACGCAGACCTTCCGGGGTCAGGCTACGCTCAAATACATCCAGAGTAAGGGGGAAAATTTCGATGCGCGTATCTGCATAAACGCGGGCCAGAAACTTAGACACATCTGATATGGTAGTTCTGCCGCGTTCAATGATAACGGCCGCTTCTGCCAGAGCTATGAGCGGTAAAACCATTTGGCTGTCGGCCGAACCAATTATTGCTTTTGCCTTCTCACTCAGCCGCTTATTACCTTCTGCGAACCAGACCAGGGCATGCGTATCGAGGATATATTTATGGGCCATCTAATTCCTCGTTCGAGGGTTGCCATTGCGCCAGGGTAAAATCTTCCCAGGTAGACATCGTTGCTTCATCGCCCCCAAATTCACCAAAACGCAACGGTTGTGGTTCTTGAGCAGGCATAGATGTCACTAGCGTTTGTATGATTCTTTGCACCAGGCGCAGACGATATTCTGGCGCCAGATGCCTGGCTTCACCAAACAATCTGTCAAGGGTTTGCGAGTCAGCTATCATCGAATCATCTCCTTTTGAACGATCCTATTTTAGCAGATTTACAGGGCAAACATGTTAGCTGAATCCTGTCAGTCCTCTGTTATCTGTCTGGCGCTGCCTACAACGTGAACGTCTGGCGGATGGTGCCGGCGCGGGGGTGTACGGCCGTAACCTCCACCACGCTGCCGGGATCAGCCTCGATCACCCATTCCACTTTGGCCCGTTCACTGGTGCTGTCGTCGCTCCACATGGCAAAATGGCCTTTGTGGTCACGGCCGTTCAACTGCCCCAACATCGTCTTTGCCTGCCCGGTAAGCAGTCTGGCCCCGTCCGGCAGCTTGATGTCCACTTCCAATTCACGCACCACCTTCATTTCCAGGGCGCGTTTGCTGATGTTAGTGGGCAGCCAGCCGGTATTGTGGACAACGGCGCGCAGGTGATGGACACGGCCGTGTGACTGTTTCGTCACGTCGTACCATTCCAACCGGGGCGACACCAGGGCGCTGAAAATGGCAAAATCGGCCAGCGGCGCGACCTCTTTTTCCAGCAATTGATAGGGTGGGTTGCGCCAGGTGACAAAGTTATGCCAGCCGCCTAACTCTACTGTGCCCAACTGCGGATGTTCAAACTCATACCACTCGACAATGCCTTCCCCGTTCAAAACTTCATCATTCCACTTCAAAATTTTCAGATCATCTTCAATGGGATGTTCGCGGAACCAATCAATGTATTTGTACTCTTTAATGCCCGCCTGCCGCTGCACGCTCCAAATCTCACACGTCCAGGCATAGACCCCCAAATGCTCATACATCCAATCATCAAACGTGCCTTTGATGAACTCTTTGGGGTCATATTTGAATTCGTGAAAAATAGAAATAGCCGGATAACCGGTCAGCTCTTCCGCCTTTTTGCCTAGCCTTTTGTAGGTGTGCAGGTCAGAAGTGGGCAGGGTATCATCGGCGGCTTTGGTGGA
Source organism: Anaerolineae bacterium (assembly GCA_019637635.1). Classification (GTDB taxonomy): domain Bacteria; phylum Chloroflexota; class Anaerolineae; order Promineifilales; family Promineifilaceae; genus CAADGU01. Next base: position 17,996 of record JAHBVI010000118.1, on the reverse strand, counting down.
GGGGCGCAGGTAGACGCCGCTAAAGGTGTGGAAACTCACCGACCCGGTAATGTTGGGATGGTCGGTAATGAAACGCATGGCTGCCGCCGGTTCCGGTTCGCTGCCGGGGTAATGGCCGGCGCCGTGCTGGTTTGGCTCCCAAAATACCGGGAACTGCCGGTTCAAATCCAGCCCTTGCAGCGGCGGCGCCCCTTTGATGAGCACGCCGTCGTAATTCTTGATACGGCCTTCTGGCAGCAGGCGGTAAAAGTTGCCGCCGGGTGGTTCATCAGGGTCGCGGGGGATCATCAGGCGCGGTTCGTCCGGGTGGGGTTTCCAGGAGCCGTTGGGGTCTTTGAGGCGCATTTGCAGGATACGGCCGTCGCCGTCCACATCTTCCTGGTGCAGCCCATCCAGTTCATCGGTGCGGGGGTACGGCCGTGTGCTGCTGCGCACATATCGGGGCCGGTCGGCCAGCGCCCATTCCGCCCCATCTGGGTTCAGCCGGGGCACAATGTAAAAGGTGCGGCTGTCCAGCGCGTAGGTCGCTTTGTCATCCTGCCCATATTGCGTCAACAATTTGTGCGCCAGGTAAAGCGCGGCGGTGGAGGCAGATACTTCCGTGGCGTGAATGTTGCCATCGGCCCAGTAGGCCGGTTTCTCATCATCCGGCCCGGTGGCAAAATTGGTCAGGATCAAGACCCAGATGTCCCGCCCCTCAAAGCTGGTTCCCAGGCTCTCCACTTTGCAGAGGTGGGGATATTGGGCGGTCCAGTGCTGGAGGATGGCCGTTAATTCCTCATACCGGTAATAGCGATCAAATTGTACGTTCATGGCTGCTCCTAGAGAATTATGAATTATGAAGGCTCATCCCTGGTACTGGCGAAAATTATAACAGCGTATTAGATAATTGTCTCATTATCTTGGGACAAGTCGTGCCCCCACTACCGGGGTGCGCGGTTATCTTGTTGACAGGTATGGCGGCCCCGATGCCGCCGGATGCAATCCGGCGTCTGAGACACACAAACGCACTAAACGTGCGTTGGAAGATTCCCTGTTTATCACCGCGCCGTTTCCTCAGTGCGCTTTAGCGCACTTCTTATAGCAGCCTGGGAATTCCATTCCCAGGTGACCGGTGGCAATTGACTTGCATCAACAAAAATTCCGCACACCCTCACTGCCCGCCTGTTTGCCCTTCCTTTATCTGCCACCTACAATTGATAACAAATCGGCTGAATGAAAATTCATCATTCATCCTTCATAATTCATAATTCATAATTTGCAAAGGAGTTGATGACATGGACCCAATTGGATTGGCAGTGATGGGCGTGACTATTTTGCTGGTGATTGCGGCGGCGGCCATTCCGGCCATTCAACAGCGGCGGCAGAAATAAAACAGGTGTAGGGCGATTTTGAAAATCGCCCTACACCACTTCCACCGGCTTAAACTGCGTTTCGTAGAGGGTGGCATACAGGCCACCTTGTGCCAGTAATTCTTCGTGTTTGCCCTGTTCCACCAGGCGCCCTTTGTCCATCACCAGGATTTTGTCGGCAGCCAGGATGGTGGAGAGGCGGTGGGCAATAACCAGGCTGCTGCGCCCCTGCATAATGCGCTGTAACGCTTCCTGAATCAGCGCCTCGGAGACGGAATCGAGGTGGGAAGTAGCCTCGTCCAGCACCAGAATGCGCGGATTTTTGAGGACGACGCGGGCAATGGCAATGCGCTGGCGCTCGCCGCCGCTGAGGCGGTAGCCGCGTTCACCGACAACGGTGTCGTACCGATCCGGCAGGCTCATAACGAAGTCGTGGATGTTGGCCGCTTTGGCGGCAGCGACCATCTCGGCTTCGCTGGCGTGGAGTCGGGCGTAGAGCAGATTGGCGCGAATGGTGTCATAGAAGAGGTAGCTTTCTTGCGTGACCATGCCGATGTTGTCCGCCAGTGATTCCAGAGTGACATCTTTGAGGTCACGGCCGTCAATCAAAATGTGGCCTTCCGTGGGATCATACAACCGGGGCAGCAGGTAGGTGATGGTCGTTTTGCCCGCCCCACTGGGACCAACCAGGGCCACCAATTGGCCCGGTTCTATGGTGAAAGAAATGTCTTGCAGGGCATACCGTTTTTCCGGGGTTAATTCGGCCGGCGCCAGACTCTCTATCTCTTCCAAAGAGTGGCCGTTCGCGGCATGTCCATTCTTACCTTCCTTCTCCTGGCGTTCCTTGCCCCGTTTCAGGTGAGCCTCCCGGTCACCACCCCAGCCCATACGGGCCACTTCTGCCAGCCCCACCCGTTCACCTTCCTTTTGGTAGCTAAAAGAGACGTTTTGGAATTGAATACGGCCCGAAGCGGCTTCGGCTTCGCCGTATACCCCCTCCAGCGCCACTGCCTCCGGTTTTTCCTGAATTTCAATGGGAATATCCAGCACTTCAAAGACGCGCTCAAAACTGACCATGCTTTGGGCAAATTCCACCGGAGCGTTGGTTAGCGCCATGAGTGGGCTGTACACTTGCGTCAGATAGGCGCCCAGGGCCACAATGGTGCCTACCGTCAGCGCGTCAGCAATAGCCATATAGCCGCCAACCCAATAGACAACGGCCGTGCCCACCGCCCCCACCACCCCCAACATCATAAAAAAGGTGCGGCTGACTACCGCCTGCTGCACGCCAATGTTGCGCACCATAGCCGCATCCTTGCCAAAACGCGCCAATTCTTGTTTTTCGCGGCCAAACAACTTTACCAGCATGGCCCCACTGACGTTGAGGGTCTCATTCATCGTGGCGTTCATCTCCGCGTTATGTTCCAACGACTGCCGGTGCAATGTCCGCAGCCGCCGCCCAATACGCCGCGCCGGCAGCACAAACAGCGGCAAAATCGCCAACCCTAGCAGCGTCAGCCGCCATTCCAGGGCAAACATAATCGCCAGACTGCCGATGAGAAAAATGATGTTGGTGACAATGGTGACGATGGTTTCGCTGACGGCCCGCTGCGCGCCAATCACGTCATTATTCAGGCGAGACATCAATTCGCCGGTACGGGTTTCGGTGAAAAAGCGCAGCGACATGCGCTGCATATGCGCATACAGCCCCCGCCGCAAATCGTAAATAACGCCCTCGCCAATTTCGGAGTTCAGTTTGCGCTGCCAGATGCCAATGAGACCATTTACCAGGGGGATAGCGACCATGCTAAAAGCCAGCAGCGTCAGCCGGGTCATATCTTTTTCCGGGATAGCCACATCTATCAACTGACGCAGCAGCAGCGGCGAAAGCAGCGTGAGCGCGGTAATGAGTAAGATGGTAAAAATAAGGGCCAGGGTTTTTAGACGATACGGCCGTGCAAATTCCCAAACCCGGTATAATAGTGCCCTGGATATCGTCGGTCGTTCGTTTTTTTCATCGTGTGAGATATAGGCCCACCAGCCTGCGCCATGAAATGCCATAAATCCTCCGGTTAGAAGTCTAAAAGTTCAACATCTTCCAGAAGTTGAACTTTTGCCCAAGTATGGCGCAAAGCGTGATAATTGTGTACTGGTAATAAGGGTAGGCGTATGAACTGTGATCGGAAAATGAGGGAAGTATTGTCGCCCCTGGAGGAACAATGAGCCACCAGGGAAATTCCCAGGCAGATGGTTTGCGCCATCGCCTATGGGGCTGCTGGCAGTGGTTGACACGGCCGTCTGCCCATATCACCAATGAAAATGCGCAACAGCGGGCACGCCTCACCAGCGGTTTAATCCTGCTAGTCTGGCCCTTGTTTGCGCTGCACCTCCTGGCCCTGGTCAACTCGGACACGGCCGTGTCCCCACCCCTGACCCGGTTCTTCACTCTGCTGTTACCGGTGGTCATCGGCGGTCTGTACGTCGTCAGTCGCACCCGCTACGCCCAGGCAGCAGCCATCGGGATGGTCATCGTACTCACCGCCTTCCCTTTTGCCATCCTCTTCAGTCGCGGTGATTTTTCGCCCCTTCAAGTTCATGCCACCCTCATCTGGTTGTTGCCCGGCGTTCTGATGGGCAGCATCTTATTGACCTTCAGGCAAAACATCATGCAGGTAATGGCTATCCTGGCCTTCATCGCCACTTTCTATTGGCTGTTGCCCACAGTTCCCGCCACCACCTTTACCCGGCCCCTCTTGCTGCTTGGTGTCCTGTTTACCTTTCTGCTGCTCTTTCGTCGGCATATACTTGCTCTGGAAGCGGAACAGCGCCAGAAAGAAAACCGGTTATATGCAGGGTTAGAGGCCAGCGAAAGGCAGTTCCGGCTGCTTTTTGAGCAGGCGCCTATTGGCATGGCCATTGCCGCGCCAGACGGCCGTTTCCTGCGTGTGAACCAGGCCTATTGTGACACAGTTGGCTACAACATGGCCGAACTGCTGCAAATGAACCTGGTAGACATCACCCACCCGGATGACCGCGAGACTAATATCCACCTGATCCAACAGCTATTAGCCGGTGAAATCCCCAGCTTCTTCCTGGAAAAGCGGTACAACCATAAAACGGGCGAGACCGTTCATGCGCTGCTGCAAGTGATATTGGAACGGGATGCCGACGGCCGTCCGGTTCATCTCATCGGCCAGGTTGTGGATATTACCGACCGCAAAAAAGCAGAAGAAGAACGGCGCGCAAATCAGCAGTTGTTGCAGGGTCTAATTGAAAACAGCACCGCCCTGATATTTGTTAAGGACTTAGACGGCCGTTACGTCATGGTTAACACCCCGTTTGAAAAAGCAATCCAACGACCCCGCTCCCAAATTTTAGGTCATACCGACCACGAACTGCTACCCCACGCCATTGCCCACCAAATCCGGCAAAATGACCTGCGCGTTCTGGCCCGCAGCGCGGCTATGGAATTTGAAGAAAACCCCTCAGAGAAGCCGGGCAGCGTCACCTATCTCACCGTAAAGTTTCCGTTGTTCGATGACGCCGGGCATCCCTACGCCCTGGCCGGGATTTCTACGGACATTACCAGACAAAAGAGAACAGAAAACCTGCTGCGACGACAAAAGGTTCAGCTAGAAGCACTGCGTCAGGTTGGGCTGGAAATTACCGCCCAACTCGATTTGAACACGCTGCTACAATCCATCATCGCCCATTCTGTGGAAATCTTGAACGGCGACCGCGGCGCTTTATGGCTCTACCAGCCAGACGCAGATGTACTAAAAATGGTAGCCAACCACAACGGCGCATTACCGGTGGGCGCTACCGTGGCCAGAGGCCAGGACATCATTGGCGTCATATGGGAAACAGGCCATCCTCTAGTTGTATCCAACTATCGGGAATACCCCGACCATACGCCCGCATTTGTGGCGGCAATGGGTGATGCTTCCATCGTCGGTGTGCCCATCTTTTGGGGCAGCATCGTGCAGGGCGCTATCAGCATCGCCAAGAATCGGCCAAACGCCTTTACCGATGCCGACGCCGAACTGCTGACGCTGCTGGCAGCCCAGGCCGCCATCGCTCTGGAAAATGCCCGCCTGCATGAAAACAGCCAACGCCATTCGCACGAGTTGGCCCGCAGCAACCAGGATTTGCAAGATTTTGCCTATGCCGCTTCCCATGATTTGCAGGAGCCGCTGCGCAAAATTATGACTTTTGGCGACCGGTTGCTGGTGCGTTATGCCAACCAGCTTGATGAGCGTGGTCTGGATTATCTCCAGCGTATGCAGCAGGCAGCCACCCGGATGCAAACGTTGATTGTGGACTTGCTGGCTTATTCGCGGGTGTCCACACAGGCACGGCCGTTTACGCCGGTAGATTTGAACACAGTGTTAACGGCCGTACTCGCCGACCTGGAAATGCGTCTGGAAGAAACCAATGCCACCATCCAGCTTGACCCTCTGCCCACCATTGACGCCGATGCCACCCAGATGGCCCAACTTTTCCTAAACCTGCTCAGTAACGCCCTCAAATTCACAGCGCCGGACCATCCGCCTGTTGTCCACATCTACAGCCAACCGGCCGACCGCAATCACTACACCATCGTGGTCAATGACAACGGCATCGGGTTCGAGGAAAAATATCTAGATCGGATTTTTGGCGTGTTTCAACGGCTGCACGGCCGTGAGGAATACAGCGGCACCGGCGTCGGGCTGGCTATTTGCCAGAAGATCGTCAAACGCCACAACGGCCACATCACCGCCCGCAGCCAGCCCGGTGCAGGCGCCACCTTCTTCGTCACCCTACCTGCTCATCAGGCCAGTGAGCAGGAAGCAGTAAGCAGTAAATAGTGAGCGGCAGACGGCTCACTGCTTACCGTATCGTTTACCGTTTACCGTTTACCGATTATCATATGCCCTAAAACCGAGGTGAATCCATGTCTCTGACCTATTCTTCTTACCTGGAACTGAACCAGATTTTAACGGCGCAGCATCCCCGTTCCGCCGGCCCAGAACATGATGAAATGCTCTTCATCATTATCCATCAAGTATATGAACTGTGGTTTAAGCAGATACTTCACGAAACGGATTACCTGAGCGACCTGCTGCGCCAGAATGACCAGACGCGCACCTTGCACACGCTGCGCCGCATCCTCACCATTCTCAAGACGCTGGTGGGGCAGATTGATATTTTAGAGACGATGACGCCGCTGGAGTTTTTGTCATTTCGGGATCGGCTGGAGTCGGCCAGCGGTTTTCAATCCTACCAGTTCCGGGAGTTAGAATTTGCGCTGGGGCACAAACGGCACGGGGTGATGGCCCATTATACGGATGATCCCACGGCCGTGGCCCGCCTGGAAACCCGTTTTGCCCAACCCACCCTGTGGGATGCGTTCCTGGCCTTTCTGGTGGCAAATGAACATGAAGTACCGGATGAATTGCTCCACCGGGATGTAACGGAAGCGGTACGGCCGTCGCCTGCCCTGCAAAAAATTCTCATCCATATTTACCGCCAGGACGCCCGCACCCTGCGCGTCTGCGAGCGGCTGGTAGACCTGGATGAAGGCCTGCAAGAATGGCGCTACCGCCACATCAAAATGGTGGAACGCACCATCGGCGCCAAACGGGGCACGGGTGGCTCGTCCGGCGTGGGCTACCTGCACACCACACTCAAACCATTCTTCCCCGACCTGTGGGCCATTCGCGCCGAGTTGTAGCCCGATTTTCTAAATCAGGTGGCGATTTGGAAAATCGCCCTACGTTTTTAAGAGGAACGTGCCATGAATTTCACGACGGATATGAGTTTTGCCCAGGCGATGGACGCCCAGGATGAACTGGCGGCCTTTCGTCGCCGCTTTGTCATCACCGAACCCGACCTCATTTATTTGGATGGCAATTCCTTAGGGCGGCAGCCACAGGCCAGCATCCCCCGACTGCAAGAGATGATTTCCGGGCAGTGGGGCAGCCGCCTGATTCGCGGCTGGAACGAAGGTTGGATGGCGCTGCAAGAACAAATCGGCGGCAAAATAGCCCGGTTGTTGGGCGCCGACGCGGACGAAGTGATCATTGCCGATTCCACTTCGGTCAACCTGTTTAAGCTGGCGCTGGCAGCGGTGCAGGCGCAGCCGGATCGCCACAAAATAATCACCGATGACCTCAACTTCCCCTCCGACCTGTACATTTTGCAGGGGGTGGCGCGGCTGGTGGCACGGCCGTTGCACATCCAGGTCATCCCCTCACCCGACGGCATTCATGGCCCGATGGACGCATTAGCCGCCGCCATTGACGCAGACACGGCGCTGGTCACACTCTCCCACACCGTTTTTAAGAGCGCGTACACCTATGATTTAACGGCCGTGACCCAACTGGCTCACCGGGCCGGCGCTCTCATGCTCTGGGATATGAGCCACTCCGCTGGTTCCGTACCCATTGATCTACACCAGGCCAACGCCGATCTGGCCGTCGGCTGCACCTACAAATACCTGAACGGCGGCCCCGGTTCACCCGCCTTTCTCTATATCCGGCGCGACCAGCAGGCCAGACTGGGCAACCCCATCACCGGCTGGATGGGGCAGCAGCAGATGTTCGACTTTGGCCTGACCTACAAGCGCGACCCCGGCCTGCGCCACTTTCTCACCGGCACACCGCCCGTCCTGTCCATCGCCGCCATTGAACCGGGCATTGACCTGCTGCTGGAAGCAGGCATGGCCTCCCTGCGCGCCAAGTCGGTGCAGCAGACGGAATACCTCATCTACCTGTTTGAACAATGGCTGGAACCACTGGGCTTCCGGCTCAATTCCCCTCGTGAGGCTGCCTGGCGTGGTTCGCACATCTCCTTAGGCCATGAGGACGGCTGGCGCATTGACCAGGCCCTTATTCAGGACATGCACGTTATCCCCGACTTCCGCCAACCGGATAATATCCGCCTGGGTATTGCCCCACTCTACACTTCATACTACGACATCTACGAAGCGATGCGCCGCCTGCGGCTGGTGATGGATCGGCGCTTATATGATAAGTATACCGGAGGGGCAACGGCCGTGACGTAGCGGGTAAGGCCAGCGCCTTTTCCCCCTCCATCTCCACAGCCTACCAACAGACTACCGCTCTCACGCTCGCCGTTTACATCTGCCAACCGGCCGTGAGAGCGTCGGTAATTCGTAATCGGTAATCCGTTATCGGTGGAAGGTATTCAAGTGTCCAGACAGTTGCAGCGCATGAAACTGCTGTGGTTCTCAGCCATTCTATTCCTGGCCAGCCTGGCCTGTGCCCGTGGCCACAGCCCCGTCCCCACGCCAACCACTACGGCCGTTTTACCGGCAGGGCAGACCAGCCATACCCTGTCTCACGATGGGCGTGAACGCAGTTATATTGTGTATGTACCTGCTGCTGTGAATGGGGATCAACCGGCGCCAGTGGTTTTTGTGTTTCACGGCGGCTCCGGCAACGCCCAAAGCGCCATTCGCATGAGTGGTTTTAATGATGTTGCCGACCTGAACGGTTTTGTAGTCGTTTACCCCAATGGCACAGGTCGCCTGGATGATAATAGTTTACTGACGTGGAATGGCGGTACCTGCTGTGCTTACGCTCAAGTGGAAGATGTGGATGACGTTGGTTTTGTCCGCAGCATTGTTACCGATCTACAGGCACAGACAGACATTGACATGCAACGCCTCTATGTCACCGGCATGTCCAATGGAGCCATATTGTCTCACCGGCTGGCTTGCGAAGCGGCTGATCTGTTTGCGGCAGCCGCACCCGTGGCCGGTACTCTCAATTTCCCGGCCTGCCATCCGTCTCACCCCATCTCCATGATGATGTTTCATGGCACAGATGACCAACACGTGCCGTATGATGGCGGCAAAGGGGCGGCGTCGCTGGTAGATGTAGATTTCGTTTCAGTTCAAGATTCGGTTAAATTTTGGGTTTCAGCCAATGAATGTGATCAGGAAACGCAAACCAACACCACAGACCAGTTCAAACACGAAGTCTGGACGGGATGTGCGGTAGCAACGGCCGTTGAGCTTTACTCCATCTTCGGCGGCGGCCATTCCTGGCCGGGGGGACGGACGGGATGGCCCGGTTCAGACCAGCCGGTCACATCGGTATCGGCCTCCGCCCTGATCTGGGAGTTTTTCGCCTCCCATCCGCGAGAAGAGACTCCATAGCCGCCAGCGGAGTAGCGCCGGACACATCTCATATTTGTGTTCTGGATTCCATTTGGTTGTTTTGTTTGAAAATCGGGCGGTAATTGTGTTCAAAATGCCGATAGATAACGGCCGTTATCTGGCTTATACTCTCAGTGACTTGTGCTGAAATGCGCGGTTCAGTGGGAAATAGTGGGAAGAAAAAGACGGCCGTTGGTCGTCTTTTTCGTTTATTCAGACCGGGCAGGCCAGACAAACCTGCGCGGGTCGCTACTGCGCAAATTATCGTGAGCAAATTCAAACGCTTCCTTGATTGGTTCCGACAGCCCCCATACCGGAAAGTGAAGATCAGCAGTGCCATTTTGGTGGCGGCGCTGTTTCTTTACCTGCTTTATCAGGCGGTGGCGCTCTGGCGCAACATGGGCGATCCGCGTAACCGGGCTTTCTGGCAGTGGGCAACAGGAGACACGGCCGTGCGCGACCAACTCGTCACCGTGCAGCGAGAGACCTGTCCCGGCGCTCCCTTCTTCCTGCCCACCGATGGCTTCATTGGACTGCTCTATAATGACCCGCGTGGGCCATATTCCGCCCGCAATCCGCACCAGGGCATTGACATTTTCAGCAACAGTGCGCCGGGCGTCACGCCCGTGTATGCCGCCTACGATGGCTACATCACCCGCGAGGATGGCTGGCGCAGCGCCCTCATCCAGCGCATCCCCGATGATCCCCTGCAACCAGGCCGCGCTATCTGGCTCTATTACACACACATGGCCGGGCAGGCCGGCAACAGCTTCATCAACGCCGCGTTCCCGCCCGGCACACGCGAGAAGTTTGTGGAGCAAGGCACATTACTGGGCTACACCGGCGACTATAATGGCAATTCGCCGCGCACCATCTGGGTGCATCTACACTTTTCGATTGTGCTGGATGATGGCCACGGCCGTTACCTGAATGAACTGGAATTCGCCAATACCGTAGACCCCTCCCCCTATCTGGGCATGAATGTGAACTATGCCTGTGCGGAGGATACGGCCGTGTGTACCCCTGGCTGCGTAATCCGTAATCCGTAATCCGTAATCCGTAATCCGATAACCGATTACCGATTACCGGTCACCGATCCGCAGCACCTTCGCGCCGCGAATCTGGCCTCTTTTTAGCTCCACTAAGGCCCGGTTGGCCTCGGCCAGCGGGTATTCCTCCACCTCCGGCTGGATGTTCATGGCCGCCGCCAGCGCCAGAAAGTCGCGTACATCCTGGCGGGTGATGTTAGCCACGCTTTTAATCTCCTTCTCCAGCCAGAGATGGGTGGGGTAATCCAGGCGCAGCAGTTCCGTTTTGTCAACTTCCTCTTTGCGAATGGCGTTAATCACCAGCCGACCGCCAGGGGCCAGGTTTTGCAGGGCAGCCACCACCGGCTTCCAAACCGGCGTGGTATCAATGATGGCGTCACAGGGCTGCGGCGGCGCGTCTAACGTGTCCCCCGCCCAGACCGCGCCCAACTCTCTGGCAAAACGCTGCTCTTTTTCGCTGCGGGCAAAAACGTGTACGGCCGTGTGCGGATACAAATACCGCGCCATTTTCAAAACCAGATGGCCGGACGCGCCAAAACCGGTCAACCCCAACGGCTGCCCGTCCTGCAAACCGGTGAGCCGCAGCGAACGATAGCCAACAGCTCCGGCGCAGAGCAGCGGCGCAGCAGCAGCATCGGCCAGGTTATCGGGAATGGGATAGACAAAGTTCACATCCACCACCATCAGTTCGGCATAACCGCCGTTTGCATCCCGCCCGGTCGCCTGAAAGCGCGGGCACAAATTTTCCTGCCCGGCCTGGCAAAAGGGACACACGCCACAGGCGGCATAAATCCAGGCGACGCCCACACGCTGGCCAATGGGCACACCACGCACCTGGTCGCCTACGGCCGTGACCCACCCCACCACCTGATGCCCCAGGATAACGGGTAAATGGGGCGGCGGCGTCCGCCCCTCAATCTCGTCCAATTCCGTATGGCAGACGCCACAAACTGAAACGCGCACTAAAATCTCATTCCCGGTGGGAACGGGGTCCGGCCACGCCACCAATTCCAGCGGCGTCGCGTTGGTCTGCAAATCACAGACCTGCGTTAAGATCATCGCTTGCATTTCTCAGGTCAATCCTCGGCAGATGAGGTCACTTTTTCAGAAGGCACCGTCTCCAAAGTCACAATCACCGGGCGGCCAACGGATTGCTGCACGGCCGTGACCAACTCAGCAAACGGCCGTTGCGCCCCATTGCCTAACACGGCGATGTAGACAGCATCCCCCAACACCCGAATCTGGCGCACGTCGTAATCCGTGCCCGTTACCCAAACCGCTGCTGCCCGGCGGCTCAGAATCTCGGTGCGCGCTTCCCGCGCCACTTTTTGCCCGGTGACCGACAGGGGAATGGCCACAATTAAAATGGCAATGGCGATGGCAATAAAAGCATTACGGCGCGCCGTGCCGTGTACCTCGATCATGGCCGCTTTGTTTAAGCCCAACAGCGCCAGCACACCGCCGCCTGCCAGCAAAATGGAGAGAAAGTTGGTCACAAACAGCAGCAGCGCCCCCCAGGCCGCGTCCCATTCACCGGCGGAGGCGGAAATGCCCACCACACACAACGGCGGCACCAGGGAAATGGCAATCGCCACCCCCGGCAGCGAATCGGCAATATCCTCGCGGCTGAGGCAAAATGCCCCGGCCGCCCCCGACGCCAGCGCCGCGATCAGGTCAATCAGGCGCGGCGACACACGGCCCACAATCTGGCTGTTCCCCTCAAAGCTGATCACGCCAGGGTGAAAGGTTCCCCACAACCACGAGAGGAAAATAACCAGCATCATGCCAATTGTCACCAGCAGCAGGCTTTGGATAGCGCGGCGCATATTGCCCATAATGAGAGCCGCGGCCGTGGCCATGATCGGCGTCATCAACGGGGCCACGATCATCGCGCCAATGACAGTAGCCGTAGAGTCGCCCAAAATGCCTGCCGTAGCGATGATGGTAGACAGAAACAGCAGCACAAAGAACCGTTCCAGGTACGGCCGTCGCCGCCGCCCCTCATAAAACAACTTATCCGCAAACTTGGGCACGTCCTCCGGCCGGAAGCGGTTTTCCCGAATGATGTTCGACAAGGTACTCATAAATCTCCGTTAATTTGAAGATTAGGAGATTGGGAGATTGATAATCTCTCACTCTCTCAATCCCCATCCCCCCACACCATTACCGCCAGATAATAAGGCTGGCGGCTCAACCGGAGGAAAAGAGTCATCAACCGTTTGGCGCGGCGGTAATAGCCGCTCATCTGGTTGTAATCGCTCACTTCCACAAAACCAAACGGTTCGTAAAAAGCCACCAGCCGGTTGACACAGGTGAGCCATAGCGGACGGCCGTGTTCTGCCTGCAACCGTTCAATTATCGCCCGCGCCACCCCCTGCCGCCGCCACCCTTTCTTAACGGCAATAGAGGCCAGTTCACGGCTGCCGTCCCGGTGTGGTTTCACCTGCCCGCAGCCAATGAATTGCCCGGACTCATCCTCGGCTACCACAAACCGCCGCCAATCCAGGGCCATGGGGTTAATGCCCACCTCTCGAATGAGAGCTTTGATAGCCGCCTGGTCGTCTTGGGTGGCGGCGCGAAGCTTAACCATGGAATTCAAATGTGAGTTAGTGGAGTGGAGGCTTTAGCCGCAACGGTTACGGCTAAAGCCTCCACTCCTGATCGCTACTTTATTTTTGGGGAGTCTGGTGCAAAATGTGATACACCACGATGCTCAAAGCCACATGTACATTCAGCGACAACCCCTTGCCATACATGGGCAGGAAAACGGCCGCATCACAGGCCGCCAGCGTGGCTTTGGTGACGCCATGATCTTCATGGCCGACTACCAGGCAGGTTTTGGGGGAATAGGCAAAAGTGTGGTAGGGCACGGCCGTGTCCGCCAACTCCACCGCCACCACCTGATACCCCCGCGATTTGAGGTCTTGCACGGCCGTGACCGGGTCCGCCTCATACCGCCAGGGAATGCGCAGGCTTTTGTAGCGCCCCACTTTCTCAATGGTCGGGTTCGGCGGCGTGGGCGTAATGCCCGTCAACACCAGTTCCGTCATACCCGCGCCATCGGCCACCCGGAAAATGGAGCCAACATTGGCCGGGTACTCCACACTTTGCAGCAATCCCACCAGGTCAACGGCCGGCCGGTGCTGCCGTTTATAATCGCGCAAAAAGCGTTTCAGGTCAGTGCCGATAAGGGGTTTCATAGGAACGGTTATCGGTAATCGGTGATCGGTAATCGGTGGGTAAACCGATTACCGATCACCGATTACCGTTTACTGATCATAGGCGCGGTGCAAGGTGCACCAGGCTTCAAAGGCGGCGTGGCGCACGGCCGTATCCGTGTTAGCATCCTGGACAGCAGCCAGGAGGGCGGGCATGGCATCTCTGGCCGGCAACTGCGCCAGCAGCCGCGCTGCCAGCAACCGCGTCTGCACATCGTTTACTTCGGTGAACAACAAAGCCACAAAGTTGATGGCGGCACTCCCACCAGGGACCCGTTTGCCCTGCGCCCGCAGCACATCTTCCAACCAGGGCTGGTCGGCGGCGCGCATCGGCCGCCAGGGCTGCGGCAAACGGCGGCGGCGGATGGTCTCCAGACCACCGGCAGCGGCCGTGCGCACAAACCATTCACTATCATTGTGTTCCAGGTCTACCAGCAGCGCCTCTACCCAGGCATCATCCAACAAGGACAGGCCGTGAATGGCTACCCGGCGCACCTGAATATCTTCCTCCTTCACCGCTTCCTGCAAAATCTCCAGCCCTGGCCCACCATTTTGGGACAGCAGTTCGGCCGTGAGCAGACCAATATCTTCATTATCACCGATGAGCGATTGCACCAACGGCCCTTCCGCCAACGGGTCATATTGGCGTAGGGCCAGACCGTACACGGCCGTAAACCGCACCCCCATATCCTCGTCTGCCAGCCGCTCCGTCAGCAGCCCCACCACCTGATCATCGGTTAATGCCGGCAAGACGGCCGTGCCCATCTGCCGCAGCAGTGGGTCCGGGCGGCTTAACAACTGCTCCACAAATTTCAGCAAGCCATCCTCCCCCGTCAGGGCCATAGCCGCCATGGCCCGCAGCCGCATCACCGGCGGCTGGTCAGATTGGCGGGCCAGTTGCCCCAGGTTAATCATCACCTGCCGCCGCCAGGCGCCCATGGCGCCGGTATGGGGCAGCCAGCTCGCCACCTGAAACCAGCCATCCCGCGCCGGATCTTCATCACCGGCTTTTAGCCAAAAATCGGCGGCTTCCGCCGGGTCGGCCATCGCAGCAAAATGGGGCCAGACATGCCGCCACTGGCCGTCTACCAGATATTCTTCCAGGCCACCGCTGCCCTGCCCGGCCAGATGGGCTGCCGCCAAATAATCACGCAGCAGGGTGCTGCGGATGCCCATTTGCCCCCCACCCCACCGCACAAACAGGCGGCTTTGCGCCAGGGAGCGGCGCAAGCGCGTCACCTGGGTTTTATTCGGCTCGGCCGGGGCGGCGTCACCGGGTTCACCGGCGGCAACCAATTGCTCTTGAGGACGGGCAGCGGCAGTTGCCAGCGCCACCACCCGGTCGGCAGACAACGTCATCTGGCCGCTGTTGAGCAGGTGATAAGCCATCTCTTGCCAGAAGGCCAACACATCACCCGGCAGCGGCACAACGGGTTCCCCTTTTTTGCGTGGTTGGAAAAGCGCCAATGCCAGCGGCAGCCAATCGGCGCGGCAGGCAGGCAGTTCGCCGTCTACGGGATTGTCGGCCAACGCCGCCACCCAGAAACGCAACGTTGTTTCACCGGCTGTTTGCCCCGGCCGCCAGCAGCTTTCCAAAGGGGGCGCAGCCTGCCCCGTGCCTGCCGCAGAGCCTGCCAGCCCCAATCGCTCCGACCATTGAGCCATCAACTGCTGCACCTGCCCAATGCGCCAGGGCTGGATGACGGTGCGGCTGAAGCCCAGCGGCAGCAGGTCGCCATAACCATCCAAAGCCACCGTCAGAAAAACGCGCGTCTTACTATGAACCGCCAGGAATGAGCGCAGCCAGGCCAATACCACCGGCTGCTGCGCCGGTGACAATTCTGCCCAACCATCCAGCAGCAGAAATAGCTGGTCGGCCGCCAGTTTGCGGCGCAGCATATCGCCAATGCCCGGTGACGTGAGGGGGCCGCTCCGCTTTTGCAGGGCAGCAATCAGCGGCGCAAGAAGGTCAGGGGCAGCGCCTTCGGCCGGCTCAGGGCGCGTTTTGTCCGCATCCATTGGCGACGTCCAATCTATTTCAGCTATGTGCAGGAAAACGGGCATGATGTCGGCAAAGGGTTTATCCGGGTGGGCGGCTGTGGCCTCGGCCACAGCCAGCCGATAAGCCAGGTGCGCCAGCAGGCTGCTTTTGCCGGAACCGGGCGCGCCACAGATGAGGACGCGACGGCCGTCGCGCAATAAATGCTCCACCGTTGTCAACGGCAGCACGGGGGCGCCCACCCGCCCCGCCACTTCCGGCCATAACCAGGCCAACTGCACCGCCCCGCGCTGCTCGGCCAGAATGGAATCATCTTCCAGCGGCGCGGTTAAATGCGGTGGCACAAACACCTGATCCAGCGTGGCCCAATCGGCTCCCAGGTGATAATTTTGGGCGTATACGGCCGTTTCCCCCTGAAAACGCGCCTCCACCCCCGAACGCATCCGGCCAATGTGCCCTTCAAGCCAGGCGCGCGCCCGCCGCCCCTGCTGCCGCAGCCGCGGCCACAGCCAGACAAAGAGCGCCGCCAGCGCCAGTCCCAGGAGCAATCCCAGGAGGAGAGAGGGGGTATCCGGTCGCCAGGCGGTGATGTTTTGCATAACGGTGTTTCAATTTTATTGTGGTTGGGATTGATTATAACAAAGGATTTACGGCCGTGCCGCAAGTAGACAATAAAAAAGGGTGGCCTCAGTAGAGACCACCCTTTTTGTGAAGCGAGTGAGCCTGATACCGGCTCACTCACGTCTGCTGACGATTGTTCTTGCTGCTATGGCTTGAGAATAATCGGCAGATAGATGTAGGTATTGGTGTCTACGATCTCGACGACGGCCGTTGTGGTCAACGTTACCGCGTCGGTAGCCGTCGCATCACTCTGCGAAGTCACCGTCACCGTAGCCGCGTCTGTTTCGCCGTCGGCAGCCGAAGCCGGGATGTCTACATGCACCATCACCGTGCCGCTGGCGCCGGCGCCCAGGGTAATGCTGGTGTCCATGGGCGTTGTCGTCCATGTTTCACCACTCACCGCCACGTCGAAGGTATCGGTCACGTTGCCGGTGTTGGTGATCGTGAGCATGTACATCACCGTCGTGCCGGCATTGCCGGACAGCGCATCATCGTCCGCCGTTACGGCTACACCATACTCGGGCACAAACTCCGTCACCGTCAGCGTTACCGGCACTTCCACCAGACCCGTCACCGGATCATTGCTGGCGACGCACAACGTACCGTTATAGACACCTGCATCGAGACCGGTGGCGTCAAACGTCACGTCAACGATGTCAGTGCCGCCGCCGGCGGTTGTGCCACTGGTCGGAGACACACTCAGCCAGGGCATATCGCTAGGTACCTCGCACGGTAACGGCGGTGGGCCAACCAGGGAGATGTCATCATAGTAAACGGAGGATGCGCCATTGGCAAACAGGTCTACTGCGCCAATGTTCAACGCGCCGCCGCCGCTATTCTCCTCTGTCCATGTGCCGGAGTAAAGCAGTTGGTTGTTGTAGTAGAAGTCTTGGGTATTCGCATCCAGGTCAATCTCTACCCGAATCTCCACCCATTGGTCTGCTACCAACGCCAATGTACCACCGGAGACGCCATCATTCGCAACCGTGCCGCTGGCCGCATCAAAGTTCACCTGCACAGACCAGTTCTTAGCGCCACCATCATTGTAGGTATTGAGCATGATGAAGTAGCTGAGGCCGGTCATCGAGCTGGGGATATACTGCCAGGCCGTGTACGTCCACTGGCCGCTGGTGGCCCCGGTATATTCATGGACCAGGTCAGCATCAGCCACGATGTCCACCGAGTTCGGCGCACTGAGCGCTTCTACATCCGTGGTAAAGGCTGTCCAGGCTGGGCTATTGTCCCAACCCTTCCAACCACCAACCCCGTGCATATTTTGGCCGGTGGGGTAGGAGTCAAAGTTATCAGCCCAATCGCCACCTAGCAGAAGGCTGGCCCCATCATCTTCATAGATGTCCCAGATCAGGTCTGCCTCACCGGTGTTGCTAATGCTCAGGTCCACTGTGCTTGATCCACCTTGAACCAACGTGCTGGCCAGAGCGGTGGGGGAAACTTCGATACTTGGCGGTAATTCGCCCAACACCTCCAGGGTGAGTGGCACAATAACTTCCGGCGTTGTCGGGTCGTCGCTGTTAATACACAGGTTGCCCTGGTAAACGCCTTCTGTTAGACCGGTGGAGTCGAATGTCACAT
>JAHBVI010000117.1 GCA_019637635.1 Anaerolineae bacterium | reverse complement strand
CCTCCGTTTTTCAAGAGGTCTATGCAAACATTCGATGTCATTGTTTTGGGCGGTGGGCCGGCAGGCATTGCGGCGGCGGAGCGGGCGGCGGAATTAGGGGCAAAGACGGCGCTGGTGACGCAAGATTTTGTGGGAGGCATGGCGGCGCATGATGGGCCGATTCCGGTGCGCACGCTGGCCCACGCGGCCCGGCTGGTACGCGAGGCGCAGCAGCTCGAACGGTATGGCATTGCCGCTGCGCCGCCGGTGGTCAATTATGACCGACTGCTGGCGCGGATTCGGGACGTGATTTATGAGTTTCACCAACAGGTTGACCTGATTGGCGACCTGGAGGAGCGGGGGGTGGCGATTGTGGCCCAGGCGGGGGCGGCGCGGTTTGTGGATGCGCATACGGTGATCACGGCCGTCGGCCATCACCTTGCCGCCCATTCCATCATCATCTGCACGGGCGGCCATTCCCGCACCCTGCCCATTCCCGGCTTTGAACTTGCCGTCACTCACAGCGATGCCTGGGGGCTGAAAGCGATCCCCGATTCGATGGTGGTGGTCGGTTCTGGGGCAACTGGAGCGCAGGTGGCTTCCATTTTTAATGCCTTTGGTACCAAAGTGACCATGCTGGAAACCGCGCCGCGCATTTTGATGACGGAAGATACCGAGGTGGCGACGGCCGTGAAAGCCGCCTACGAAGCCAATGGTGTGCAGGTGGTGGAGGACATTGAAGGGTTGACGGCGATTGAACACACGCACGGCCGTTTCCATGTTCATTATCGTCTGGCCGGGCAAGAGTACACGGTAGAAACGGCGCTGGTGGTCATGGCAATTGGCTGGCTGGCGAATGCTGCCGGGCTGAATTTACCGGCGGCGGGGGTGGCGACGGATGCGCGAGGTTATATTGCCGTCAATGAGTACATGCAGACCAATGTGCCCCATATTTTTGCGGCGGGGGATGTCAACGGCCGTCACATGTTAGTGCCTGTCAGTAGCCAGGAAGGGTATTACGCCGCCACCAATGCCGTGAAGGGCTGCCATGCCCCCATCCAGTATGACCTGATTCCCTTTGGCAGTTTTACCAACCCGGAGTATGCCCAGGTGGGGCTGACGGAAGCGGCCGCCCGCCAGCAGCATGAGGTCGTCATTGGCAAGATTGGGTTTGACCGTTTCCCACGCAGTATCATTGACGGCCGTACCACCGGCTTTTGCAAACTGGTAGCCGACCGGGCGTCGCTGCAAATTTTGGGTTGTCATCTGGTGGGCGAACGGGCCGTAGAGACGGTGCAGTTGGTAGCGGCGGGCATGAAGGCCGGGCTAACGGTGGCGCAACTGGCGGAACTGCCGCTCTCTTTTCCCACCTACGTGGAAATTGTGGGCTGGGCGGCTTATGACATTTTGCAGCAGGTGGGCTTAGACCGGCGCGGCGGGCAGTGGGTGGCCCATTTGGGTCGGGGGTAAGGATGCCTCAATCCTGCAAGCGGGCGACCATCACATCATACCGGTAATGGGTGGTGAGCAGGTCAAGCAGGGCAGCTTCCGTCAGTGTCTCTTGCGATTCACCATCTGGGCGGCGCGTCCATTTCTGGTAACGGCCGTCGCCCGCATAATTCAGCCCCCACTCCTCCTCCTGAAAGCGGGTCACAAACCGCTTTCCCGCCCGCAACTGCGCCACAAACGCCGCCGCTTCCTCGTTCGTCATCATTCCGTGCCCCCAAGACCGATTACCGATTACGGATTACCGTCTCACCACACCGTCCGCATCGCCCCACCATCCACAATCAACGTCTCACCGGTAATGTAGCTGGCGGCATCGGAAAGCAAAAACGCGCCCGCTTTGCCAAACTCGTCAATGGTGCCATACCGTTGCCAGGGGATCAGCGATTCCTGGTACGCCTTTTGCTCATCGGGATTTTGCCCCAACCGTTTGGCGGTCAGACTGTCCAGCGATTTCACCCGGTCGGTATCAATCCGCCCCGGCACCAGGTTGTTCACCCGGATGTGTTCCGGCGCTAACTGGCGTGACAGGCTCTTGACCAGGCTCACCACCCCCGAACGCATCACGTTAGACAATAGCAAAATATCAATCGGCTCTTTGACCGAGGAGGAGGTGATGGTCAAGATCGCACCGCCCCCTTTTTGGCGCATGGCGGGCAGCGCCGCCCGGATCATACGTACACTGCTGAGCAAAGTGAGTTCAAACGCAGCCTGCCAGTCGGCATCCGCAAAATGATCGAAACCGCCGGTTGGTGGGCCACCCGCGTTCACCACCAGCCCATCAATGCCGCCAAAATGAACCTGGGTGGCCTGCGCCCAATCCTGAATGGATTGGGCATTAGTGGCGTCCATGACGTAGCCCATCACCTGCGCCCCGGTTTCCGCCTGCAACTGATGGGCGGCGGCTTCAATATCCGTCTGGGAGCGGCTGGCAATAGAGACCAGCGCCCCTTCCTGGGCCACCGCCCGCGCAATGCCATACCCCAGCCCCTTACTGGCGGCCGCTACCATAATCACTTTACCCTGCAAACCCAAATCCATCTTATCCTCCGCTCTGGTATTACTTGGGCACTTTCAGTGAGGCCACAAACGCTTGATGTTCCGGGGTAGCGATTCCACTCTGTAATACTTGCAACATCCCGGCCAGATTATCAGCCCAAAAGGAGTGGGGATGAAAATGCAGGCCGGGGAATACCTGGCTGCGGATAATGCCCTGATCATCTGGCGACAGCAAGACGTATTCTCCTTCCACCAGTTGGAACCAGCGTGTTTCTTGCTCATATGCCAGCAACGCCAGATATTCCTGTACCCCATTGCGCCGGTAAACACGCAACTTCTCATGTAGATCATAAGCTACGCTGCTGGCAGCCACTTCCACAATCAGTTCCGGCGACCCTTCCAGATAATCGTCGGCAGTGGCGCGGGATTGGCCGCCGGCCGTTTCCAGAATACGCAAAAAGGCATCCGGCTGCACCTCATTTTCCCGGTCGAGTCGCACGGTAGCATTATCGCCAAAGTCCGTGCCGGGTGTCGCCGCTACGTAGCTGCCAAGAAATAAGATGATTCGGCTGTGGGGTTTGCTATGTTTGTCAAGACGAACAGGTGAGGGCATATAAACAACTCCTTCAATCAATTCAGCCTTTTTCAGGTGAGGTTGGGCCATATAGCGGCGCTCAAACTCGGCGCGTGTCAGGTGATCGCCATTGGCTAAGGGGGGTATTTGTTGTTCGCTTTTATCTCTTTTAGCGGTTTTGGAAGGTGCTGTGGTCGTTATCATCAGGTTCTCCGCCCGTTTATAGGGACTTTATCCAAACTAGCCTGCCATACCATTGAACCAAGTATAACATATCGGTGGCTCACTCAGGTTCTCACAACCTGAGGGTTTCTCCGTCCTGGGGGATGAGCAGGTGTGATGCCGGTATGCCGTGACTATCGGCCAACGCCCGCAGATCGGCGCGGGACACAGTGCCATGATCGAGGGATTCCAGATGCACGGCGATGACGGTGGCCTGGGGCACGGCCGTGCAGACGGCGATGGTTTGGGCCGCGTCCATGACAATGGGGGCGCTGTCGCCAAATTTGGCCCCGCTGGAATGGGTGATAATCACATCTGGCTGCACGGTGCGGATGACTTCGGCGACGGTTTCGTACCAGATGGTGTCCCCGGCCCAATAAACGGTCGGTTCCCCGGCGGCCTGCCAGACGAAGCCGGAAACCTGCCCCATGCGCTGCCCGACTTCGCCGGTGCCGTGCTGCCCTGGGGTGCGGGTGAAGGAGATGCCCTGCCAGGTAAGCGAATGGGTGATGGGGGTCACGGCCGTAAACCCCTTCTCCTTTATCTTCTCCTCATCCCCTGGCTGGCACAAAATCGGTAGGTCTTTGGGTAGTAAGGCAACGGCCGTGTCGTCAAAATGATCCACATGCAGATGGGAAACCAGCGCCATTTCTACCCCGGCAATCGCTGCCTCCGGCGTACAGGGCAGTTTCACAATCGGGTTTGGCGCAATCCCGGCAAACGAGCGCACCGTCCCTTTAGCCGCCAGGAAGGGATCTATGATGAAGAGACGGCCGTTATAATTCACCCGTAACGTCGCACTGCGAATCAGTTGCATCTTCATGGTAATGTTGCCGGTTGTAAGTGGCAGGTTGCAGATTGCAGTTCATCACTTGCCACTTGCCACCTTAACCAAAAATGTCATCCAGGTTAATGGTAATGCCCAATGCCGGGTCGGTTAATTCCCCGGCTGTATACACAGTAGAGGTCATGTCAGGGGTAAAAACAGCAATGGATTTCAACGATGGTTGCACCAGCCAGCCAGACTTCACCCCCGCGGCAAAATACAGTTCCAGCTTTTCCACCAGATCGGAAAGGTATTGTTTAGGTGACAAAATTTCGACCACCAGCAATGGCAGATCACTCATCCGAATTTCGTCGTGAATCCAATCAACCTCTAACTCTGGATAAACACAGATGTCAGGGGTCAAGGGTCCCGTTTCCAAATCAATAGTTAGCTCACTTAATACAGACAGGTCAGCAGCGATTTTTGACAGAGCCAGGATCAAGTTTGTTTGTACGATGGCGTGATTTTTGCTGGGCATTGGTTTACCTCGCTCTAATTCATATTCAGTTAAAAGTTCAAGGGTTTCCATTGTCTTTACCCCTTCGTACCTGGTAACCGGTAATCAGTAAACGGTTATCAGTCATACCGTTCACCGATTACCGAATACCGATTACCCGCTCAATGCTGCACTCTTAATCACCATATCCGTCGCCGCCAAGGCCCGCGAGATGGGGCAGTTGGCTTTGGCCTTAGCCAGGAAATCCTGGTAATCAGCTTCGCTCAGGCCGGGCACGGTGGCTTTGGTGTCCAGTTCGATGAGGGTGATTTTGGGGCCGGTGTCGTCCCGACCCAGATGGACGGAGGCGGTGGTTTCGATGCTGGTGGGAGTGTAACCGTTGTTGCTCAACAGGGCGGAGAGGAACATGGAGAAGCAGCCGGCATGGGCCGCACCAATCAATTCTTCGGGGTTGGTGCCTTTGTCTGAATTTTCAAAGCGAGAGGCAAAGGTGAAGGGCACATCGGCAAAACCGCTCTGTACTTTCATCTGACCATTGCCTTCTTTGAGGGTGCCGTTCCACACGGCCGTTGCTGTTCGTGTTGTCATGGTTTATTACTCCTTTTTGTGTTGGTGATCACGGCCGTGTACGGCCGTTCATCTTTTATACTACCCCGCCCCCCATTCTGTGCAACCTTTTGCCCGGTTAGCGTCAGAACGGCCAGGCTTGTTTGATGCCATAAAATTCCCGCGCTTCCGGGTAGGCCAATTCCGGCAGGCCAATTTCCACCGATTCCAATAACCCATCCGCCCGCCAGCTAAATTGCCACTCCACGCCGGGGAATTCATAAAACCAGAGAACTTCGTCTTCTTCGACAAATTCGTGAAAGGGGTTGCCGCAGGCCCAGCGCATATCTTTGGGCGTGGTTTGCCCGGAAATGGACAGGTCGCGCCCCTGGTAACGCCATAGGCCGGTAAACGGCCGTGTATTCTGATCTGGTAATAAAATGAAAACAAGCGTCTCTAACAGGTCGTTATCCTCAACCAGGTAAAACCCTTGTTTCAAGTATTGGTACATGCCCACATCATTGTAGATGTTTTCTGATGGCCCCAGGCCGCTCAATCGGTCAATGTGTCCACCAATCGAGACGCCACAGAAGGCGTGTTTGTCCAAATCTACTACCAACGGCAGCGATGGCTCTTTTTGCCACTGCGCTGTGCGATTTTTGCGACCCAACAATCGGTTTTTGAGGCTCATGTTAATGCACCTGCACCGGGTCTTTAATTGCGCCCCGTTCAAACAACGGCGTATCATACCCGGCGTCCCAACCAGATGGGGCGGTGGTTTTTTCGATGCGCACGGCCGTGTTTTTGTAGTCCGGTATCTTGGCGCGATTATCAATCCGATCCAGCGTCAGCAAATTGGCCGCCGCCTCGGCAAAGTGGAAGGGGATAAAAACCGTGCCACGTGGCGACCGCTCCGTCACCAGCAGCCGCAACACCACGGAGCCACGCCGCGAGCTAACGCTGACCCAATCTCCCATCTCCAATCCCCAATCTCTGGC
This sequence comes from Anaerolineae bacterium, assembly GCA_019637635.1. Taxonomy (GTDB): domain Bacteria; phylum Chloroflexota; class Anaerolineae; order Promineifilales; family Promineifilaceae; genus CAADGU01. The sequence goes on along the minus strand of JAHBVI010000117.1, from coordinate 16,756 downwards.
ATCCACCGGATTCATCTCACACACCGCCTCCGGGTAAACATTCTCCAACTGCGACCGCCCCGTCATGGTGCTGCCGCTCCAATGATACAGCACCCGCCCCGTACTCAGGTTAAACGGGTACTGCTCATCCGGCAGTTCGGACTCGGTGCCATATTCCACTTCCCAGAATTTCCCCTTGCCGCGTGGGAACTCTTCGGCAAAGAGGAAGGGTGTACCCGGATGGTCAAAACTGGGGCAGGGCCAATGCACGCCGCCTTCGCGCTCCAGGCGTTCATAGTTGATGCCCCAGAAATCGGGCGTCACCTGGCGCATCTCTTCCCAAATTTCTTCCGGGCTGGCGTAGTCAAACCCATGCGCCAGCGTCAGCCCCAACCGCTGCTCGATGCGCCGCCCCAGGTCACACAGGATGTCCCAATCAGCGCGGGAGTTACCGACGGGGGGCACGGCCGTGCGACACCGCTGCACTCGCCGATCCGTGTTCGTAAACGTGCCGTCCTTCTCCGCAAAACTGGTGGCGGGCAAAATCACATCTGCCATTTCGCCCGTCTCGTTGATGAAGATGTCCTGGCAAACCAGCAGTTCCAACTGCTCCAGCGCGTGGCGAGCGTGGTTCTGGTTTGGCTCGCTCATCATCGGGTTTTCCCCCAGGACAAAGACGGCGCGGACACGGCCGTCGGCCGCCCCATCCACCATCTCCGTTGCCGTCAAACCGGGGGTTGGGTTCAGTTCCACGCCCCAATGCTGTTCAAACTTCGCTTTCACGTCTGGCGCGGCTACGCTCTGGTAGGCCGTAAACACGTTAGGCAGCCCGCCGCTGTCCGAGCAGCCTTGCACATTATTCTGGCCGCGCAGCGGATTCAGCCCCGTGCCCGCCTTGCCCACATGCCCACACATCAAGGCCAGATTCACCAGCGACAAGGTGTTATCCGTACCGTGTGTACTCTGGCTGATGCCCATACCCCAATAAATGGCCGCCCGTTTCGCCCCGGCGTAAATGCGCGCCGCTTCTCGAATCTGTTCGGCGGGTACACCGCTCACCGCTTCCGCCCACTCCGGTGTAAACTTCTCCAGTGATTCCAGATAGTCGTTGAACCCCTCGGTGCGGTTCTGGATAAATTCGTCATCGTACAACTGCTCTTTCACAACCACATGGGCCATCGCCTGAAAGACGGCCACATCCGTACCTGGATTTTGCCGCAGCCAGAGGGTGGAAAAGTTGGTCATGTCAATGTGGCGCGGGTCAATCACAATCAGCTTTGCCCCGTTCTGGCGCACTGCCCGCTTCAGAAAATTGGAGATGACCGGGTGCGTTTCCGTAGTGTTGCTGCCGGTGACGATAAACGCTTCCAGGTTTTCCATTTCCGCAATGGAGTTGGACATGGCGCTGCTGCCGATGGACAACTGCAAACCCGTCACCGACCCGGCGTGGCAGAGCCGGGCGCAATGGTCTACGTTGTTGGTGTGCATGAGGGCGCGGATCAATTTTTGGTAGACGTAGTTGTCTTCGTTGGTGGCTTTGGCGCTGGCGTAGCTGGCGATGGCGTCCCCGCCGTACTGGTTACGAATGCGCACCAGTTCATCGGCTACAAAATCGAGCGCCTCATCCCAGGATGCTTCGCGCCAGACGGGTTTGGCGCTGCGCCCTTCATGCCGATTCACTCGTATCAACGGCGTCTTCACCCGCCCCGGATGTTTGACGTAATCGGTGCCAAAACGCCCTTTGACGCACAACATCCCATAATTGGGCGCGGCATCAAAGGGGGCCGTCACGGCAAAGATGTAATCATCCTTGATATTCAATTCCATCTGGCAGCCCACCCCGCAGTAGGGGCAGGTCGTGCGCACCACACGGTCAGGGGAAATCATGGCGCACCTCCTTGTGCAAGTTTACGGTTCAGGTTCAGTTTACTGCCAACATTTGAGGAGTGAGCATCCTCAGATGCGAACGGCGGGCATCTGAGGATGCCCACCTCCGCTATCAAACTTTTGAGCCAAATAGGACGATCAATTCTTTCTGTGCAGCCGACAAAATCAAGTCCGGGTTGTTTTGGGATGGGTAGATCTCGGCATCGTGCCAATATCGTTTGGGCACACTGGTGGCTACACTTACCTTTGTGCCCCGTTCTTGCAACATCTTAACAAGTTGATCTGCTTTGAACAGATAGACAAAATCAATGACCCAGGGGCGCACTTCTCCTCTGGATTTACCGGCATTGGTGTGGGGGCCGGTCATAACAAGGTAATAATTCGGTTGGGAATTTTGCGATACATCGAGTAATCCTTCTTGTTTCCCATACCATTTCACATTTACCGAGCAGTTGGCCAGTTGCCCCGTAGAGAAGCATCCATCAATACTTCTGGCAACTGCTGACTCTTGAAGCGTAATATCGAAAATCTTGGAGGCAATGTATTCGCCGATATGCCCGATCTGGGCAGGACGACCAATGAGTGCGGTTATCTTACCGGCAATCTCATTTCTCTGTTCAATGAAACCGGCCAATTGGATCAACTCTTCCATATATTCTGAGCTTATTTGATACCAGGAATTCCTAAATCTTTACAGATTTTTTCGGCGAGCTTGTCCTTGATTTCGGTATGGCGAGGAATGGTTGTTGAATTTCCATTTTGAGGATTCCAATAGACAGAATGCTTGCCGCCTTCTCGGAGTAATTCGCAGCCGTTCTTTTGTAAATGACGAAGCAGAGATCGGCGTTTCATCTAAACAGCTACAACTAATTCTTCACGAATAATGTTTTTTCCAGTTGATTGTCGCCGGGTAATTTCCCGGTTTGCTTCAATGATCAACTGGACAGCCTCCTTCAAATTTTCTCTGGCTTCATCCAAAGTTTCACCCTGCGTGTTGGCCCCGGGTAATTCTTCCACGTAGGCAATCCACCAATCATCTACCTGTTCGTACACGGCCGTAAACCTTTCCATATCACACGCTCCTTTAATCTACCTTCAAGTTACGTTGTCTAGAGTGTAATCATTTGAGGCACGGCCGTCTAGCCGCAGTGCCAGGCAAGGGGCAAAACTACTTTGGTTAACCAATGCTTCGCCGCCCCTTGCCTGGCACTACCCCATCACCGCCCTACGGCGACCAGACATCAAACTGCACGCTGCCGGTGGCAGTCGCCACAATTTCCGTGTCGCCGGTCAGGTTGCCGCTGGTCAGGTTCCACACATTGCCCGTGCCCAGGCTCATCACATAAGCCGTATTGTTCAGCCATTGGGCATCAGACAGCCCCACGGGGATCAGCACTTCCATTGGGTTAATACCCGCCTGCCCCACGCCAAAAAAGCCCTCCCCGGCATATAACACCTGGGAATTGGCCGGATTCCAGCCAAACGAGCGCAGATTCTGCCCGGTGCGGTAGGGCTGGGCGCTGCTTCCGCTGCTGTCGGCCAGGATCAAGGTTTGTTGGTTTGTGCCATCGGGGACAAAACGCACATAAACCAGCTTGCTGCCGTCTGAACTCCACTGCACCGGGTTGAACAGGATATTGCCGGGCAGGCTGCCCTGCACCAGGGCGTTGGCGTTGGCAATGCGGTAGAGCGAGGCGGAGGTATTGGCTTGCCAGGGGTCCTGGCCGGACACGGCCGTGACCGCCACATTCCCATTCCCCACCCACTGCGTCACCGGCACATAGGCATATTCGCTGGCCGTGTTCACAAAGGCAAAGGTCAAGACCGTTTGCCGGTTGCTGCCATCCATATTCACCTGTACCAGGCTCTCCGGTAGGCTAAACAGCACCCGCGCCCCATCCGGCGAAATGTTGAAGCGATGCCCACCCTGCCCGGCGGCAAAACGCGCCTGTGGCGAGCCGTTCAGCGGCGCGATCCACAGGTCGGATTGCGGCGCTGCGCCGGGGCCAACCCGGTTTACCAACTGGCTGCTAAAAGCCAGCGATTGGCTGTCTGGCAGCCAGACGATCTGATCCAGCAACACCGTCACGTCAGACGAGCCGCTGGCGTTGGGCACGCTGCGCGACGTGACCAGGAAATCGCCGCCGCTGCCATCGGTATTCATGTAGCCCAACACGTTCGAGTCGTTATTGCCGCGCAGGAAGGCCACTTTACGGCCGTCTGGCGAAATGATCGGTTGGCTGATATCCGCATCTGTCGCTAACTGGATGGGCGTACCGGCGGTAGGTGGGTTTTGGCCCAGGTTCAAGGGCACAACCCATAAACCGGTATTATCCGCATAAGCCAGCAGACCGGTGCCGCCCGCTGCCTGCGTGGCCGGTTCTAAGGTAGGCGTCGGTGTGGCCGTAGGCGGCACGGTGGGGGTGGGGGGAACGGCCGCAACCGGCACACTCTCGGTATTGCTGGCCTGGGCATATTGCGCGCCTCCGGAAATCCAGCAATCGGGGCCGGTGATGGTGACCGGGCATTGGATTTTCCACCAACCAGACAAAGGATCCCGGCCGATGATGGGCACACTCTCCCCTTGCAGCAAAAAACCCACCCGGTCATATTGTACGCCGGGGCCGGTGCGCACGTTCAGGTCTACCAGCACGGTAGCAAAGGGGCCGGTAATGGGCACGGCCGTGTTCTCTGCCACCTGCGTCCCTGTTCCCGGCAGCGTTACCGTGGGTGCTGCGCCCGGCACGGTGGCTTCTGTCGCTGGCGTCAGCGTGGTCACAAAGGTCGGCGGCGGCAGCTCAAACTCCGGCTTCACATTCCCGGCAAAAGCGTTACACGCCAGCGACGTGACGAACAAAATGCCAATAATAAAGACAATATATCTGGTGCGTATCATGCCTGTCTCCACAGAAAAGTAGTTGAGTAATGGGGTAATTACGTAATTACCCCATTACATGGTTTCCTCTCCATTCGCCGCCAATAGGCGGTTAGTTTAGAATAGATTACCGTAATTGGCGATTATTTTCTATGCGGGATGGCAGTGAGTTGGGTACGGCCGTGATGCGTGAGATGTTTCCGTTCACGCCTCACGCCTCACGCCTCACGCCTCACGTTTATTTGGAGGACATGGAATGAGAGAAGGCAGTTACGGCCGTACCGCGCTGTGGGGCGCTTGGGGTTATGGCGGGGGATTGGCGCTGGGGGTGCTGGTCTTTAGCCTGATTTTACGCCTCAACCTCATCGGGTTGGTGACCGGATTGCTGCCCGATGATCAGTTATTTATCCGCCTGCTGGTCGGTCTGGTATTGGGGTTGGTGGTGGCGGGTGGGGCCGGCGCGGCCGGCGGCGCGTTGGGCGGCTGGGCCATCAGCCGGGTGGAGACGGTGGCCTCGCCCCGGCGGCTGATCCGGCGCGGCGCGCTCAGCATGGGGCTGGCGTTGGGCATTCTCATCATCCCCTTGTTGTTTCTCACGGCGCTGGTGGCTTTTTATTATGATCCGGCCGACCGACGGCCGTTGCCCCTCATCACCCTCTTTGCTTTTTACGGCTTCCTCTTTGGCTTGCTGGCCGGTTTTTTCCTGGCGATTTTCACCAGCCGCCTGCGCCACGCCTGGCGGGTGCTGCTGGGCAGCGTGGCCGGTTTTACGCTGGGCGGCGCGGTCATGGGGCTGTTTGTTTACTGGCATCAGGCCAGAGGGCTGTTTGACTGGCTGCCCAACCTGTTGTTTGTGCCCCTGCTGTTTTTGCTGGCGGGTGCAGTGGGCGGGGCAGCATTGGGGCTGGCATACCACTGGCTGGCGCAGCGCGAAGCAATCAAAGAGCCGCGCCCCGCGCCGCGTTGGTGGCAGATTGCCCGCGCCGTGATCTTGCTGCTGGTTGCCGCTGTGGGCACGGTCATTGTGCTAAACCTGTTGAGCATCATTCGCTACCGTGACGCTAATTTGCAGGCCGTGTTGCCGGTGGGGGCGCAGGGTACGCACTGGGCCGATGTCTTCGCATTGGCCGAAGGGACACAGCCAACGGTGTTTGCGGCGATGGATGGTACGCCGTTTGTGGCCTGGGCAGCGGCAGGAGATGTTTTTTATGCGGCGGCCGATGGCGCCGCGTCGGTGAACGTTTCCAATGATCCGGGTGGGGGGTCGGCGTTCCCGGCGGGCGTGGCCGATAGCCAGGGGCAGGTACACCTGGTGTGGCAAAATGGGGCGGGGCAGATGATGTACGGCCGTTGCCAAAACATGACCTGTACAACGCCTATCCCCTTGCCCGCCGGTTGTGGCAGCGGTCCGGCGGCCCAGGCCGCCAGCGCCATAGACGCCAACGACCTGATCATGACCGTGTGGCAAGAAGGCAGCGCGTTGGCTTTTGCCGCCTGGCCGGCGGCCCAGTCGCCAGATGCGGGCGCGTCTGGTTGTGTTATTGCCGGGGGCAGTCCGGAACAGCCGCAGGTGGCCGCCACGGACAACGGCCGTTTCCAACTGGTATTTGCCGATAAGAACCGGATTTTCAGCAGCCGCCTGGATGGCAGCGGCTGGTCGCCACCGGTACAGGTGGCCGAGGGACATTCTCCGGCCGTGGCCGTTACCGGCAGCGGCGCCTTCCTGGCCTGGTGCAGCCCGGCAGGACAGGTGACGGTACAAACCCCGGCGGCGGTGATGGAGACCATCGCCTTTCCCTCCTGTCACGGCCGTGCCGCCTTGGCGGCCGACAGTGACGGCAACCTGCACGCCGTCTGGCATTCCCCGGACGTGATGAAAGCGACAGGGGTGGTCGCCCATGATGAATCGCTGCTCTATGAAAGTGTGCGGCGCAGCGGGGCCTGGTCGGAACCGGCCATCGTGCGCCAGACAGTACCAATGATCGAACCGGACATGACGGCCGTTGCCGACGGCGTTTTGCATCTGGTATGGGCGGAGGGGACGGCCGTGAGCTACACCTCCCAAACCCCATATGATTGCGCTTATCCTGAGATGAACAGTATCGAGCAGGCTGTTTACGACGCGCTGAACCAGCCCATTTTCAAACCGGCCGACGAACAACTGCCCGTTTGTGGCAACCGGTACGAGACGCTCTTTTACACTCCCAATCCGGTGGTGGCCGTGGGCCAATTGCCCACGCTGAATGGCGCCTTTGACCGGGTGGCGGCTATGGGTGAACCGGCGCAGTACGAAGTGCTGTTTGCCGTGATGCAGTGGGACGTGCCCACCAATGAACCCAGCCCTGGCAGCACATTGGCGCAGGCCGTCGTAGGCCTGTACAACCAGGTGAAGGCAAACCCGGCGCAATATCCACGCGGCATGACGGTGCGCATTCTTACGGGCAATATGCCTGTGGCTTCTCTGTTGCCGGCCGATGACCAGACGTGGAATGTGCTGGCCGATCTGCGCAACGCCGGGCTGCCGGAACTGGTGAACGAAGAAATCGGCTGGCGGCTGGAGATTGCCGATTTTGACGGCCAGTGGCCGCATATGCACACCAAAATCATGCTGGTGGACGGCAAAACGATGATGGCCGCCGGGTATAACTACAGCTACCTGCACTTTTCTCTGGAACATCCCTCGCAGTTGGGGTTGGGCATGGTGGATTACGGCATTCACGTCACCGGGCCGGTGGTGCAGGCGGCGCGGGCGGCCTATGACGACTTGTGGGCCGGCGCAGACACGTTGACGTGTGACGAACTGATCAGCGAATATGAAAATGTGTGGCGACGCAGTTGTCAGCGGGGTACGGCCCGGAGCGGCTCCGGGTTCGCCGTTGCCAACCATCTCCCCGAAGTATTGAAGTATTACGTCCCGGCAGACGCCGATGCCAACGCCTACGCCCTCTACCGCACCAAAAACCATCTGGCCGGTGACGCTGCCATTGATGCCGCCATCCGCGCTGCCGGGTCGAAAATTGACATTTCCGAAGTTAACTTTTCGCTGGAGTTTATTTGTGACCTGGCCATCGTTTTCCAGGGGGTTTGTACCTATGACCAAAACGCCCTGCCTTTTATGCGGGCATTGGTGGAAACAATTGAGGCCAGACGTATCCCCGTCCGCATCCTGGTGGAAAAGGAAGCGATGAATGGCATGGAGAACCGGGTGGCCATCCAGGCTATGCTGGCCGAATTGGACAAACGTGGCCTGCGCGATCTGGTGGAAATTCGTTTTTACAGCGGCAAACTACACAGCAAAGCGGTCAATGTGGATGATCAATTCCTGATCATCGGCAGCCACAATTTTCATTATAGCTCCTGGGGCAGTTCGCCGTTGAGCCTGACGGAATTTAGCCTGGGCATCAACAGCCCGCAGGCTATTGAAGATTTCCAGGCGGCCTTTGAAACGCGGTGGGCTGATAGCATTCCGGTGGAAGAGTTGATGCCCGCGCTGGCGCCGTAGAATTTTGGCGTGACGAGTGACGAGTGATTTTCTCACGCATCACTCGTCACTCGTCACCCATCACGTTAGTCTGGAGGATATAGAATGAGAGAAGGCGGTTACGGCCGTACCACCCTCATTAGCGCCGCCGGTTTTGGCGGAGGGCTGGCGCTGGGGGGGCTGGCCCTGGTGATATTGTTGCAGTTGGGCATTATCCGGCTGGCGGCCCAGGCAGTCCCAGACAGCCAGTTCTTCTGGCGGTTGCTGGTGGGGTTGGTGTTGGGGCTGCTGGCGGTGGGCGGGGCCGGCGCGGTGGGCGGCGGCCTGGGTGGGTGGGCGCTCACCCGTGTGGAGCGAATTGAATCCCCGGCCCGTTTCGCGCGCCGCACCGCCCTCAGCCTGGGGCTGGCGTTGGGCCTCCTGGCGCTGCCGCTGATTTTTGTCACGGCCGTTGTCGCCTTCCACTATGACCCTGCCGACCGCCGACCGCTGACCGTTGTGGCCCTGTTTGCCTTTTATGGGGTTCTGTTTGGGCTGCTCGCCGGTTTGTTCCTGGCACTTTTCACCAGCAAGCTGCGCCAATCCTGGCGGGTGGTGGCAGGCAGTGTGGCCGGTTTTGGTGGGGGTGGGGCGCTGGTGGGCCTGTTTGTCTACTGGCATGAAGCGCGCTATTTTTTGAACTGGCTGCCGGATTGGCTGTTTGTGGTCTGGCTCTTTTGGTTGTTGGGGGCCGGCGGCGGTGCAGGGATGGGCTGGGCTTACCACTGGCTGGCGCGGTACGAGGCTACCAGGAGGGAAGCGGTACGCCCCTGGCCGCGCTGGCTGCGGGTGACGCGGGTGGTCGTGTTGGCGCTGGTGATCACGGCCGTACTCGCCATCACCTGGAACCTCATCGAACTGATCCGCATTCGCCCGGCCGACTTGCAAACGATTGTGCCCATTAACGCCCAGGGCATCTGGTGGGCCGAAGGTCAGTCCATAGACACTGTCGCCGATCTGCCGCCAACAGTGTCTGGCGACGCTGCCCCCCTCTGGCAGGCCCGGTGCAGCCCAACGGGACAAGTGGTGGTGCAGACGCCAGCGGGGGGAGCAGGAGACAATAGAGTTTCCGGGCTGTCATGGCCGTCCGGCCGTAGCCGTAGATGGTGCGGGTAATGCACACGTCGTCTGGCATTCTACCGAGGCGCTGAAGACAACCGGCGTGGTGGTCAATGACCAGTCGCTTCTTTACGAAAGTGTGCGGCGGAATGGCGCCTGGTCAGAGCCGATAATTGTGGCCCAGACAGCAGCGGCAACGGAACCGGTGCTGCTGGCTGGCGGGGACGGCCGTTTGCATCTGGTGTGGGAGGAGGGTACGGCCGTTTATCACGCCACCCAAATCCCCTACGACTGTGCTGACCCTGCCCTGAACAGTATCGAACAGGCCGTGTACGCGGCGCTGAATCAACCGCAATATCTGGCTGCCGGCGAGCAGTTGCCCATCTGCGGCCATCGGTATGAGGCGCTGCTCTTTACCCCCAATCCCGAAGAAAACAGCCGCTTTCCGGCCACGCCCAATGGCGCGTTTGACGTGGTGGCCGAGATAGCGCGGACGGCCGAATACGAGGTGCTGTTTGGCATTATGCAGTGGGACCGGCCCACCGGCACAGACAGCCCCGGCAGCACTCTGGCCGACGCCGTCGTCAGCCTGTACCACCGGGTGAAGGAAAATCCGGCGGCCTATCCCAAAGGGATGACGGTGCGCATCCTCACCGGCAATATGCCGCAGCTTTCGCTCTTTCCGGTGCCGGATCATCGCTGGCATGTGCTGGAGGATTTGCGCGCCGCCGGGCTGCCGGAACTGGTGAATGAGGAATTGGGTTGGCGGGTGGAGATTGCGGATTTTGACGGCCGTTGGCCGCACATGCACACCAAGATGATGATTGTGGACGGGAAAACGGTGATGGCCGCCGGATTTAACTATAGCTACCTGCATTTTGCCAATGACCATCCCTCCGGGCTGGGTATTGATATGTATGATCTGGGGATTCAGGTTACCGGGCCGGTGGCGCAGGCGGCGCGGGCGGCTTATGACGACCAATGGTCGCAAGCCGACCAGTTGGTTTGTGCGGAACTGGTGAGTTTTACGGAGAATGTGTGGCGGCGGGTGTGCCGGGAAGTCACGGCCGTTGCCGATCATGTGCCCGAAGTATTACGCTTTTACGTCCCGGAAGGCGCCAGCAGCCAGGCGTACCCCATGTACCGTACCGAAAAGGTCATGGCGGCGGATACGGCCGTGGCAGCGGCCATTCGCGCCGCCGAAGAGAAGATTGACATTTTCCAGGTCAATTTCTCGTTGGAGTTGCTGTGTACAGCCGCCATCGTTTTTCAGGGGATTTGTGACTATGACAACAACGCTCTGCCATTCCTGGAAGCAATTGTAGAGACAGTAGAAACCAAACGCATTCCGGTGCGCATCCTGGTGGAACGAGAGCCGATGAACGGCGCGGAAAACCGGGTGGCGATTCGGGCGCTGGTGGATGAACTGGCGGAACGTGGCCTGCAAGACCTGGTGGAAATTCGCTTTTACAGCGGCAAAATCCACAATAAATCACTCAGCATCGACGACGCCTTTTTGATTGTGGGCAGCCAGAACTTCCACTACAGCGCCTGGGGCAGTCACTATTTTGGCCTGACGGAATTTAACATTGGCACAGATGACCCGCAGGCATTAGAAGATTTCTAGAAAACGTTTGAGTACCGCTGGGCCAACAGCATACCGGCGGCGGAGTTGATGCCGGGGTTGGGTAATTGAGCGGCAATTACAGGGCGATTTCAAAGGCGGGCCTTGCTCTTCTGGAACAGAATATCTGGACTTTGGCATTACTCTGGGTATTGTAACGAGACAATTCGGCCGTTCACGGCTCCTTGAGGTCTTTCATTCTGGCTTGTTGCAGGAGGGTGGCGGCGAGTACGGCCGTGTCCCCCTCCAGCGCTATCTCCGGCGGCCGTGTGTAATCAAGAACAGAGCCATAATCCAGAATGTCATAAACGGCCGTAAAAACCGCCTGCAAATCCAGCCACACATCCTCATCGCCGGGTAAGAGCGGCACAGGCACAATGGGCAGGCGTGATGTGATCTGAATCGGCCATACATCAATGATCGGTCGGGTTTCCACGCGGCTGAGGAACACGAAATAGGGAGCATCCGGCAGAGGGTCAATCATGGGGATGCGACGGCCGTGCCGCAGCCAATCAATTTCAATCAGGTGAACCTGGCTTTGCAATATCCGGTCTCGTTTTTCCAGATAATCGCCGTACCCTTTGCCTCGTTTGTTGGCCGGTGACAAGACCTCAATAGAAGTGACCAGCTCTTGATTTTCCCGATCTACTACTTCCACCACATAATGAGGAATCTCTGTCGGCACGGCCGTGACCAGTTGTACCGGTTCGGGGGCAACGGCCGTTTGCCCTTCCATCCAGGCAGGAGCCAGTTCCCGCAACACATCGCCTACGTCTGGATATACCTCTCGTTTTTTGATGCCAACTTCGAGTGTGCCTGTGATAAATCGCGGTATCGTGCGGGCATAATACTTTGGCCGCAGTTTGGGGATCAGGTGATGGGTAATAGCCGCACTCGCTTCAATGTGAAAACTGTGCCACTCTTTACCTTCAAGATAGGGGTCCATGCCCGGAAACGGTGACGGCATTTCGTACTCTCCTCGGATAGCTGTCCACAGATGTCACAAATGGTTTTTCATCTGGGAAAGCTGCGGCAAATTATACCACATTCCCCTTTGCCTCTCCCCCATCACCCAGTAGAATAGGACACTATCCACCATCACCCTTTGTGAGAAAGTGTGAGATTGGCTACGTTCATCAATCTCGCGGTGTCCCCACCGCCAATCTCCCAATCTCAGTTCATGAGCGCAAGCTCACCACAAGGGCCGAAATTCATAATTCATCCTTCATAATTCATAATTTCGCAGGAGAGCGCCATGTACGAGCAACTGTATCAGCAATCTATCAATGATCGGGACGGTTTTTGGGCCGAGGCCGCCGCAGCCGTTCACTGGTATAAAAAGTGGGATAAGGTGTTGGACGATGCCAACCCGCCCTTTTACCGCTGGTTTGCCGGTGGGCTGGTGAACAGTTGTTACAATGCGCTGGACTGGCATGTGGAACACGGCCGTGCCCACCAACCCGCCCTCATCTACGACAGCCCCGTCACCGGTACCGTCCAAACCTTCACCTACCAACAATTGTTGGACGAGGTGGCCCGTTTTGCCGGGGTGTTAGCCGCGCAAGGGGTACAAAAGGGCGACCGGGTGATCATTTACATGCCGATGGTGCCGGAAACGGCCGTGGCCATGCTCGCCTGTGCCCGGATTGGGGCCATTCACTCCGTCGTCTTTGGTGGCTTTGCGGCCAACGAACTGGCCACCCGCATTGATGACGCCCAACCGAAGCTCATCCTCTCCGCCTCCTGTGGTATTGAGGTCAGCCGCGTCATCCCCTACAAACCGCTGCTGGACAAGGCCATCGAAATGGCCCACCACAAACCAACCCACTGCATCATTTTGCAACGGCCACAAGAGAAAGCCGAGATGGTACACGGCCGTGACCTGGATTGGGCCGAACTGATGACCACCGCCCAACCCGTTGATTGTGTGCCCGTTGCCGCCACCGACCCGCTTTACATCCTCTACACTTCCGGCACCACCGGCATCCCCAAAGGGGTGGTACGGGATAACGGCGGCCATCTGGTGGCCCTGAAATGGAGCATGAAAAACGTGTATGACGCCGACCCCGGTGACGTGTTCTGGGCTGCTTCCGACATGGGCTGGGCCGTCGGCCATTCCTACATCGTCTACGGCCCGCTCTTTCACGGCTGCACCACCATCCTCTACGAAGGCAAACCGGTGGGCACACCCGACCCCGGCGCCTTCTGGCGCGTCATCAGCCAACACAACGTCAAAATCCTATTCACCGCCCCCACCGCCTTCCGGGCCATCAAACGCGAAGACCCCAATGGCACCTATATCCGCCAGTACAAACTTGAGAAGTTCCGCTACCTTTTCCTGGCTGGCGAACGGTGCGACCCGGACACCCTGCTCTGGGCGCAAAACCAACTCGGTGTGCCCGTCATTGACCATTGGTGGCAAACGGAAACGGGCTGGCCCATGGGCGCGAACTGTGTGGGGCTGGGGATGCTGCCCGTCAAACCCGGCTCCTGCGCCAAACCCGTGCCCGGTTATGACGTGCAGGTGTTGGATTATGCCGGGCATCCGGTGGCGGCAGGGGACATTGGCAGCATTGTGGTTAAATTGCCGATGCCGCCCGGCTGCCTGCCCACGCTGTGGAACAATGACCAGCGGTATGTGGATTCCTACTTGAGTGAGTATCCGGGTTATTATTTAACGGCCGACGCCGGTTTCAAAGACGAGGATGGCTACCTGTTCATTATGAGCCGCACCGACGACATCATCAACGTGGCCGGGCATCGCCTGTCAACGGGTGGGATGGAAGAAGTGCTGTCCGGCCACCCGGATGTGGCCGAATGTGCCGTTGTGGGTGTCCACGATGAGTTAAAGGGGGAAATTCCGGTCGGATTTGTGGTACTCAAAGCGGGCGTCATGCGCGACCCCGATGTGATTGTGCAGGAACTCATCCAACGGGTGCGGGAGCAGATTGGGCCGGTGGCTTCGTTTAAGGTGGCGGCGGTGGTAGACCGGCTGCCCAAAACCCGCTCTGGCAAAATCCTGCGCGGCACCATCAAGAAGATCGCCGACGGCAACGAATACCGGATGCCCGCCACCATTGACGACCCGCTCATCCTGGGCGAGATCACCGACGCCCTGGCAAAGTTGGGGTATCCGAAAGAGTGACAGAAAGTCACCGGTTGCATTTGTTTTCAGGAGGATAAACGTTGGACGTAGTGTATTCTGTCTATGGCGTTCCTATCAGATTGACTGAGGAGAGATGGCAGCACATTGCCGACAATAAGCCGTATATGCACGGTCATTATGAATCGGTATTGCGGGCTGTAGAACGGCCAAGCTGGGTATTGCGCGGGTACGCTGGCGCGTTGGTCGCTGTGATGCCCATTGCCAGACAAGAATACCTTCATGTAGTATACAAAGAGATAAATCAGGACGATGGTTTTATCATTACGGCGTTCATTGCCCGTAAGGTGAATAAAGGAATGACAGTATGGCCGTAGAAATGCTGGCAGAAAGAGATATTTCCCACTTGTTGGGCGCTGTTCCTCATCTGGTACAGTTACCCAGGCCGCAAATGTGGTTGGACTATGATGCTGAGGCAGATGTGCTCTATGTGCATTTCGCTGAAAAACCTGTTTCCACCCATAGCGATATGCGGGAAGATGGTATTATTCTGGATTATGAGAATGATCGCCTGGTTGGCTTAACCGTGCTGGATGCTTCGCAAAGGTAAAGGAGCGGATGTCTATACATCATTGGCCCAACCCCAACGTTCCCTGGCGCAGCTTTCACAATCATTGGATTGTGCGTCTGGTGGAATATCTGAACCAGGACGTATTACCGGTGGGCTTTCAGGCGCGCCCCACCGAATTCATCGTGGGCATTGAACCAGATGTGCTGCTGTTGCAAATGGCTGACCAGCCAGACCTGGCCCGTCTGCAAACACAACCAGCGCTGGCAGAGGCTACGGCCACGGCCGTCCTCCCCACCCCTGCCGATCTCCCCATGGTCGGCATTTACAGTTCTTACGATACCAGCCGCCTGGTTGCCATCATCGAAATCGTCTCCCCAGGCAACAAAGACCGCAACGAAGCCGTGCAGGCGTTTGTGGAAAAAGTGTTGTTCCTGTTGCAAGATGGTGTTCATGTGATGGTGCTGGATGTGATCAGCCTGCCGGGGGAGAGTATACGCCGGCCGATCCTGGAACGATTAGGACTGGTCGATACTACGCCTGCCGTTTCCGGTCTATGGTGCGCCAGTTATTGCGCCCTGCCCACCGATGATCCCCTGCCTCACATGACGGTGCGTGAATGGGCCGAACCCGTTCAAGTTGGGCAGTCCCTGCCCGCACTGCCCCTCTTTTTACGCCTTGACCAGCAATGGGTCATGGTTGACCTGCAAAAAACGTATGCGGCCACCTTGTCGGCCGGCCGTTACCAGCCTGTATAAAAACCCCGTTGACGGTGGACAAAGTTCCGGCAGTTACCTATAATCCCCTTGCCAATAGTTCACTGTGCAAGGGAGTGCATTCATGGATCACAAAAAGTTTATACGGGTTGGGTTGGGAGCAACGGCCGTAGGCCTGTTTTGGCTTGTATTGTTACTGCCATTATTGGCGGGCCGGGGCACAGTCCAGGCCAGAGGTGCTGGCGAGGGTACTGCCGCAGTGTATCTACCGCTGATCTTACGAATGTTGTCAACAATGACTACACCCACCACTGTGCCAACCAGTACGGCAACGGTCACCAATACCCCATCCTCAACCAACACATCCACGCCCACTTTTACGCCAACGGCCACCCATACGCCAACAGCGACAATTACACCAACCTTTACGCCAACAGAAACAATCTCGCCAACGCCGACCAACACACCCACGCCAACCGCGACAAACACTTTTACCATTACCCGCGTTTCCGTAGCTTCCGATGGCACACAAGGTAATGGTACCTCTAATTATCCATCTATTTCCGCCGACGGCCGTTACATAGTTTTTGACTCAGTAGCCAGTAACTTGGTCAGCGATGATACAAATGGCCATAAAGATGTGTTTGTCTATGACCTGCAGACAGGACAAACCAGCCGCGTTTCTGTCGCTTCAGATGGAACACATGGCAATAGCTATGCTGCATACCCTTCTATTTCCGCCGACGGCCGTTACGTGACCTTTGTTTCTGATTCCAGTAATCTGGTCAGTGGTGATACTAATGGGTCTGCCGATATTTTCGTTCATGATCGGCAAACAGCGCAGACCAGTCGCGTCTCTGTTGCGTCTGATGGGTCTCAAGCCAATAGTTTTTCTGAGCTTCCCTCAATTTCGGCCGACGGTCGTCACGTAGTTTTTAGCTCTGAGGCCAGTAATCTGGTCAGTGATGACACCAATGGTTATTGGGATATTTTTGTGCATGACCGGCAAACGGGACAAACTAGCCGCGTTTCTATCGCTTCTGATGGTACAGAAGGAAATGAGCGTTCCTGGTATCAATCCTATATTTCCGCCGATGGTCGCTATGTGGTTTTTTCGTCTGACGCCAGCAATCTGGTCGGCGGCGATACCAATAATGAGATGGACGTTTTTGTCCATGATCGACAAACAGGGCAAACCAGCCGTGTTTCTGTGGCCTCCGATGGTACGCAGGCAAACATGCTGGCCGGCGCAGACTCGATTTCCGGTGACGGCCGTTACGTGGTTTTTTCCTCTATGGCCAGTAATCTGGTGAGTGGTGACACAAATGGTGATGTGGATGTCTTTGTCCATGACCAGCAAACAGGAGAAACCAGCCGCGTTTCCATTGCTTCTGACGGAACGCAGGGGAATGGCGATTCTTCAGA
>JAHBVI010000116.1 GCA_019637635.1 Anaerolineae bacterium | reverse complement strand
CCGCTGTATGGTCTGCCGTATGGTCCCCCTGATGGTCTGCCATCGCCCACTGCCACGCCTGGCGCACATTGTCCAGATCATGTTGTATGGCGGCAATCGCCTGCTGCGGGTATTGTCCATTTAGTTTTGCCGCCTGGTCAGCCAAAAAATGCAAGTAATAGCGGCAGTGCCCGGTGCGGAAGAGGGACTCCTCTTCGGGCGACCCTGGCGACTGCTGCTGGACAAAGGTACGCAACAATTGGTGCATGTGGTAACGGCCGTCAGCCCGCCACGTCACCAACGACTTATCCAGCAGCGCCGCCATATCGGTCATGGAGACATCCGGCAGCACCGCCAGCGCCGCTTCCAACGTAAAGCCAACGGTAAACAGCGCCATCCGCCGCAGCACCCCCTGTAAGTGCAGCGGTAACTGCTGCCAGGAATGCGCCAACACCGCCCGCACGCTTTGCCGCTGCGCCGGTACATCACCCCAGGGCGCCGCCAGAAAATCCAGGCTCTTTTGCGTCTCCCGCAAAATGGCCGGGCAATCCATCAAGCGCACCCAACCGGCGGCGATTTCCAAAGCCAGCGGCATCCCATCCAACAAACGGCACAATTCCCACAACGCGGGCAGATCGGCGGCGGTCAGACGAAAGTCAGGTCGCACCCGCCGCGCACTGCTGAGGAATAATTGCACCGCATCCGCTGTTTCCGCCGCCGCATAATCCAGTCCCCCTACCAAAAAACGGCGCTCGGCATGCACATGGAGCGGCTGCTGGCTGGTGAGCAGCCATTGCACCTGCGGCGCGGCAGCGGCAGCAGCGGCCACCACCTCTGCCCCCGCGGCTACCTGTTCAAAATTGTCGCCAACCAGCAGCATTTGTTTGTCCCGCAAATAAGTGAACAATTGTTGGCGTGGGGGGAGATGTTCGGCCAGCGGCAGCCCGACAGCCTGGGCAACGGCCGTCACCAGCATTTCCGCATCGGTCACGGCCGTCAACGGCACAAAATAGGCCCCATCGTGATAGGCTAAACCGTCATCTGCCGTCGCGCCGCCGTCCGCCAGCACCCGGCACACCTGCACCGCCAGGCGCGTTTTGCCCATCCCCCCTGGCCCCAGCAATGTCAGCACCCGGCATTGCTTTTCCCGCAGCAGCGCCAGAATTTCCGCCAGTTCCCGTTCCCGCCCCACAAAGGGGGTCAGGTCGTTGGGAAAATGGTGAATCTGTGTGCGGCGCGCGGCCACCGGCTGGTATGCCCCGTCTTTAATTTGCTGCCACAATTGCACCGTCTCCGCCGCCGGTTCAATGCCCAGTTCCGTCTGCAAGAGTTGGCGGCAGGTTTCATACTGCGCCAATGCCTGGCCGCGCTCCCCGTTCCGGGCCAGCAGGCGCATCACCTGGCGGTGCGCCTCTTCGCGCCAGGGTTCCAACTCGATTTGCCACAAGGCGTAGCGATGCGCCGCGTCAAAAGCTCCCTGCTGCTCATAAGCAGCGGCTAACTGGCCCAGCGCGGCCAATTGACTCTGGTACAGCCGCTCACGTTGTAACAGCAGCCACTCTTCAAAGCCGGGGGCATCGGGCAAGGACAGCCCCGCCAGGAAATCACCGCGCCGGTAGAGGGCGACGGCCGTTTCCAACCGTACCAGGCAGACAGAACATGTCGGCAGGGTGGTATGGGGGTGGCTGGCTACGGCCGTCACCTGCTCCCCAAAACCGGTCACATCAGCTGTGCCATACGCCCCGTGCAGTTCCACCGTTTGCCGCGTCACCGTCAGCAGTTGCGCGCCCAAACCAGGCTGCGCCTGATCCAGGCTCTTGCGCAGGCGCGAGAGCGTCTGGCGCAGATTTTGCCGCGCCAGTTCTTCCGGCTGCTCCGGCCAGAAAAGCCCGGCCAACGCTTCGCGGCGCAGGGGCGCATCAGGCGTCAACGCCAGGTAAGCCAGCAAAGCACGCGCCTTGTCGGTGGGGAAAGGAGGGGAGGAACCGGTGGGGGTTACGGCCGTGAAGCCGCCAAATAAGGTCAACGAGAGTTGCATCATCCCCCCTATTCTACCCAAAAAGCTCACGTTCTTGTCACGTTCTTGTGACGATAGCTGCCTATAAAGGGCGTGATGCGTGACACGTGATGCGTGAGAAATTCACGGGTCACGCATCACGCATCACGATTCGACAATTCTTACCAAGGAGATTAAACCGAATGAACCAGAGACAGATTCAGTTAGTGCAAGAAAGTTTTGAAATGGTCAAACCGATAGCCGACATTGCGGCCAATCTGTTTTACGACCGCCTTTTTGAGCTAGACCCCAGCCTGCGCCGCCTCTTCAAAGCGGACATGAGCGAGCAAAAACACCACCTGATCACCACGCTGGCTTTTGCCGTCGGTGGACTCAACAAGCCAGAAAGAATTTTACCGGCGGTGCGCCAGCTTGGGGTCCGGCATATCGGTTACGGCGTCCAGGAACAGCACTACCAAACGGTGGGCGCGGCGCTGTTGTGGACGCTGGGCCAGGGGTTGGGTGCACATTTTACGGCCGAAGTGGAGGAAGCATGGACGGCCGTTTACACCCTGTTAGCCACCACCATGCAAGAAGCCGTGCGGGATAGCCTAAGCCTGTCATTCCAAACCGCCGAAGCGCCGGCTCTTGCCATTCCGAACCCCTGAAAAGGGTGAGGAAACCTTCAAGCTGAAGAAGAGGAAAGATTCCTCGCTCCGAAGACTGCGCTCGGAATGGCAGCAACAAACTGGAAAAGAAAGGAACAGAGGACAGAGAAAAGTGGATGGTGAGAAGCGTAACAACACTTCACTTTTATCCAGTTAAACGACGAGAAGTTCAACTTCTCAGAGAAGTTGAACTTCTACAAACAAGGAAAACAAAATGCTCCAACAATCATTCTCACTCAGAAACTTGACTCCCCTCAAAGGGTTGCTCTTGTTTCTATTCATCCTGGCCGTCAGCTTCGCCTCACGGTCTCAGGCGGCTGTGCGTGCCGGTGGGGAATATCAGACATTCCTGCCCCTTATCAGCATCCCGGAAGAACCGGAAGCGCCGACCATCGGCTACGCCACCGGTGCAGACCGCACCCTCATCCGCTGGTTCTGCACGGTCAACTGCAACACCCAATTTGAGGTGTATCGCCGTGCCGGCGGCGGTTCGTACCAACTGCTGGCCACGGTAGGCCGGGAAGCAAACACCGCCGCCGCCATCACCACGCTCAACAGCACCGACGGCCGTTGGCCCACTCTGTATGACGATCTGCGTACCGAATACGCCGACCAAAACATCAACAATATCCCCGCTCTGTACGCCATGCTGGATGAAAACATGCTCGTCGCCCAAAAACTGAGCAACGAGTATTACCCCATCGCCCTCATCAACGGCTGGGGCTATCTGGACACCGACTTTACACCCGGAACCAGCTACAGCTACCGCGTGGTGCGCGCTGCCGATGATGAATTGATGGGGGAAGTCACGCTCATCGCCGGGCAGCTTACCCCCCTACCCGCGCCGCAAAACGTCCAGGCTGTGCAGCTTGACCCCGAAACCAGCGACCTCACCCATGCCAAATCAGACGACTGGGGCCAGGTGCAGGCCGACCGCCGTTTCCACCAGAGCGCCTATCTGCGCTGGGATGTGGGCGAACCGGACGGCACAGCCTTCCCCGCTGCCTGGACGATTGGCTACGACATTTACCGCGCCCCGCGCAACACGCCAAACGCCCTGGTCCAGGTCAACGGCGAGGTTTCCGTGCAGCCCATCGCCGTCTCTGCGCCGGACATCGTGAATTCCGGCGTCATTCTGGCAGACGCCGCCGCGCAAGATTACCAGATGATTGACCATTACTACGCCGACCACACACCGGCGCATGGCGATTACGTCTACCGCGTGGCCCCGCGTGATGCGCTGGGGCAAATTCGGCAATGGCCCGCCCACAGCGCCCAATTCAGCACGGCCGTGCCCGTCACCACCTATGACTTCCTGCCACCGCTGCCACCGCAAAACGCGCAGGCCACCGTCAATGTCGGCCACACCCAGGTCACACTCTCCTGGGAAATGCCCGATCCGCCCGCCGACCTGGCCGGTTTCCGCATCGAGCGCACCCTGGCCTTCAACAGCAGCACCCCCGCCGCCGAATGTGCCGATGACGCCGCCTGTTGGCTGGAAATCGCCACCGTCGGCGCGGGCACCTTACAATGGGTAGATAACGATCCACAGTTGGATCAGGCCCGCTGGTATCGTCTGCAAGCAGTAGACCAATCCGGCAACCGCAGCCAATACACCATGCCCGTCCACGCCACCCTGCACAATATCACCCCGCCAGGCCCGCCACTGCTGGATGCCTATTTCTGCTCCGCCACCCCCAGCGACCCCACACCCGATTACTGCCTGATAGCGGAAGGTGATGAACATGTCACCCGTTATCTGGTAGGCTGCACCTTCTGGGTGGGCAGCGAGGAGGTCTTCTTGCTGGAACAAACGGCCGTCGGCGGCGATATGCCTGCCCTCACTGTCACCGACCTGTACGAACCCCCCTTCCCCCTGTTTGATGTGGCCTGCACGGTGCGGGCGGTGGATGAATTTGGCAACATCTCCGAGCCATCTAACCCGGCTACCATTGATGAATGGACAAGCGAACAACCGCCCAATCTACCCGATCCCATTCTGACCAACATCACCACCGTCTCCCTGGATGAACTGGGGAACGCCACCGCCCGCGTTGAATGGGGCATGCCCGGCTCACCCCTGATTGACTCCTTCCGCCTCAACCGGGAGACCGTTTCAGGTAATGACCCTGATCCCGCCGTCATCAACGGCATCGGTTCCAGCGTCCGTACCTACAACGACGCGGATGTGCGCGCCAGGGAACTGTACAGCTATACGGTCACGGCCGTGCTCAAATTTGGCCTGGGTGAACTGACCTCCGAACCCCGCTTCTACCGCGCCCTCAGCGACGGCCGTCGCCCCCTGGTTCTCTTTGAACTCACCCAACTCGAATGGAACGCTAACGCCGGTACTATGCTGGCCTGGAATTCGTGCCAACCGGGTGCGCCCATTGACGGCCCACTTTATTACGCCGTCTTCCGCAGCGTCAGCCAGGATGAGGGGTACAACCAGATTACCCCCATCTTCCCATCCAGCACCTGTATCGCCAGCTACATAGACAATAGCGCCCAGCACGGCCGTTACTTCTACAGCGTCATGTCATTTGACGGCCGTACCGGCGAGCCGGTTGGTTACACTATCCCCATGCAGTTCGATGCCAATACCGAACCCCAGGCCGGTGGTTATATCCCCGTCCCCATTGGGCAAGGGCTGGTGCAAAGCACCCTGTACACCCCCAACCAGCCCATTTTCATCCCCAACTGCACTGCCATCAACCCATCCGGCAACGACTTCACGCAGCCGCTGCTCTTTGGTGATGGCTTTGAAGTACACAACCTGATCATCTCATCCATCATCGGCAACAACATCTCCGGTTGGGGCGACCTGCGTGTCCTTAACAATGGCGCGCCCGTTTTCATCCCCACGCAGTTCCAAAACATCACCGTCGCCGACGCCCAAAACCACGTCTGCACCGGCTTCGTCGCCGCCAACGTCATCGCCAACACCGGAGCGCCCTTACTGGTCACATCCGAAACCGGGCTGTCTTACCAGGTGGCGGAAATTATGGCCCGGCCGTTCTTCGCCAACGTCAACTACGGTTCCGGCAAAGTGCGCGTCATCATGCCCTCCAACATGCGCACCATTGACGCCAATGGCGCGGAACTGGACACGCTGAATCTGGCGGGCACCGATCTGGCGCTCAACGCCAACCTGGATTTCACTTTCCAGACCAATATCAGCAACATTGCCACCCACGGCTGCGCCGCCGGCGATGACCCCATCCTGGGCTTCAATCTGGAGACGCTGCCCACCACCGTCGTGCCCACCGGCCAATTCACCGTCACCCCGGCCGGTATCGAGATGGCGGGCGGCTGCATGGATTATCACGAGCGTTACAACCCGGCGGCGGCCAACGGCTACCAGCGCCCCGGCCCCGGCAATTTGAATGCCGGTGACGCCAACGATGGTTTCTTGCGCGGCCGTTACACGGCCGTAGCCAACAGCCTCCACCTCACCCCCGCCGGTCTGGGTGGCGTGTTTAATAGCGCCGTGCCCATGAGCTACCTGGCCAGCTACCCCTTCGGCTTCAGCCTGAACCTTCCCGGCAACAAAAGCCTGACCCTGGCGGACAGCCAGATTACAACCGGATCATTGGGCAATGGTACGGCCGTATTCAGTCACCACCAAACCGTCAATGAAGATACCCAGGCCATCGTCACCGTCCAATTCAACCAACTGACGGTAGATGCCAGAGGTGGGTTATACACGGCCGTGACCCCCAATACCGCCGCTACCGAATGGATGCTGCCCAACGGCTTCGTCGCCGGGCTGCTCAACAGCGAACTCTATCTGGGCCAGCTCACCACCAGCCAGCGCCCCGGCCAAACCATCAGCGGCCTGGCAACCTCCGCGCTGTGGGCCACCCGCCCCGGCGACACGGTAGACCTGGGGCTGGAAAACCCGGCCGAATTAGAGCCGGGTCTCAACGTGCGCCGCGCCGATCACGGCCTCTTCTGGAAAGCGTGCCCCTCTGGTCAAATCGCCGCCCTGCCCGCCATTGTAGACAGCTACATCCGGCACGGCGGCATCAGCGAACGCTTCCAGGCGCAGATCAGCACACCGCTCAGCACCAACATTCACGGCTACCAGGCCGACATTGACAACTTCGACCTCTCCTTCCTGGATAACCTGGTCTACGACAACCACATCACCGGCGACCTTGATCTGCCCTTCCCCGCCGATCTCGACCTGCGCTTTATCTCCATGTGGTTTGGTCTGGATGGCTGCATTGGCGGCGGCGAACTGCTCAACGGCTATGAAAACCTGGCCTACTGGAATACCAACGTCAACTTCAACCACGCCGTTTTTGCCGACGAAGGCGCGCTGCCCGTTTTGCCCGGCTACCCCCACTGGGATCGCGTCCTGCGCACCATCGGCGCGTTGGAACTGCCGCACCTGTCGCTGCCGGGCCAACCTGCGCCCACATTGATTGGCGTCGGCGTCGGCTTCCGGCCCGATGGCAACCCGCACGATGACATCTTGGTGGCCCCCAACCGGCCCAACTTTGAATTCGACGGCTTCCCGCTGCTGCTGACCGGGCTGCGGCTGAGTACGTTGGGCGAAACGGCCGTGTGGGACCCCAATGCCACTGCCGCCACCCCACCCCCCACCGACTGGTCACAAATGGGTTTTGTGGAAGTGCAGGGCGCAATTGCCGCCCCCTACTTTGGCCTGCTGGTGCGTGAATCCGGCGCGCCCGGCGACTACCCCGACATGCGGATGCAGTTGCACGACGACTACGTAGGTTTCGACGAACAACTAAAAGGAGCACGGGTTTGGGTGGACCTGCCCATGGTGCAGGTCGTTCACGAGTTTGAAAACCTGGTCTACGCCTCCAGCGCCCTGGAAAATCACGGCCTGCTGCTGGGCTTCCGCGAATATGGTTTTGTGCCCCCCATCGCCATTGATGTCTATGACTTACCCATCAGCGCCCAAATCATGGACTTAGATGCGGCCGTCATTATGGAACCCGTCCACGTTCACTTCTTCCTGGGGCAAAGTTCAGGTACGGCCGCTTTCCGCGCCATGTCCGAAGCCATTCACGGCACAAATCCCCCCCCGCCCACTAACACCGACATGAACGGTTGGGCCGCCCGATTGGGTATGAACAACACCACCCGCGATGGTTACAAAGCATTGGCCGAAGATGTGTGGCCCACCTATGCTGGCTTTGCCAATCCCACCTACCAGATCACCACCCAGGTACTCAATGAATTTGAGAGCCAGCCGGGTCAATCATTGCCCGACAACTTTGGCGGTGGGGCGCTGGGCGCAGTCGCCGCACAGGGGGCAATTTTCAACAAACTACGCGGCCAGGTGGAAGTGGATGGCATTGGGCTGGGGATGCAGCTAGAGGCATTCCAGGTGGCCATGGAATTGACTGTGCAGCAAAACGACGAGCCGCAGCCCATTTTCTACGCCGATATGGTCAGCTTTATGATCAGCCGCTACGGGGATTACATTCTGGAAGGGAATAACGCGCAAAGCAGTCTGGTAGGGAATGATGTTGCCCTGGACTTAACCGGCCTCTACAACCCCGGTACACAGGCCATCGAAATCGGCCTCGGATTGCACAAAGATGTGAACCTGCTGCACGACTTCGAGATGTGGAACATTAGCCTGGAAGAAGCGACCGGCGCGTTTGGACTGGGTGGTGATGAGGATGGTGGCATAGTTCTACGTTACATCGGCCTGAACCTGGAAGCGGCCTGGAACTTCGTGCCCTTCAAAGCCGGCGCGTTTGGCGGGCAGGTGTTGGCCGGTACCATTGACCCCAACAGCCCCGTCTTGCAGAACCACTTCCCGGACGTGCTGGATCATCTGCACATCGTACCGGCTGCACCGGGCGAGAACGAGGCCACCACCCTGCTCAAAGGGGCGTATGTGCGCCTGTATGGAGACACAACGGTCAACGGCCAGAAAGTGGCTAAAGTGATGACGGTTAATGGCGGGATGCGCTTTGGCGGCTGGTACTGGTCAGACCAGGCTGGCGGGCAGTATTACGGCGGCTTAGCCGGGATGTTTGTGCATACCAACTACCTCAAGGTGGTCAGCGCCCGCGGCGACATCACCTTCACCTATGAACGCACGCCGGTGGTAGAGCAGTTGTCGGCCGAGGCGTGGGTAGCCGGCGGCATCGGCTCCTGTGAACCGGAAACCTGGACATCGTGGTCTACCCGCTGGTGGAATGACAAATGGTGCTGGTCGGCCGGGGCACAAACGGTGTTGACGTATAACATGGTCGAAGATGACTTCGACGCCTCCTGGCAGTTTGACTTTGAATAGATAAGACAAGACCTGACAGGTTTTTTGAAACCTGTCAGGTCTGCCCGTAACAAAAAACTTTTCCGTACTTTGACAGAGATTAGGAGATTGGGAGATTAGGAGATTTAATCTCTCAATCTCCCAGTCTCTCAATCTCCAAAGATGCAGAGTTAATCCCTTACCACTCCTTAGGGTCTAGCTGTTACCCGGTAAATCAACCCCGCTTTATCATCACTGATGTACAACGCACCATCCGGCCCCACCGCCAGACCAACGGGACGGCCGTCCGCCGTGCCATCTTCCTTCAACCAACCCGTCACAAAATCCTCCGCCGGGCCGGTGGGTGTGCTGCCATCCAACGGCAGGCGCATCACCGAATACCCCACCGGCACACGCCGGTTCCAGGAACCATGTTGGGCAATAAATAGATCACCTTGATATTCGGACGGAAAGGCGCTGCCGGTGTAAAAGGCGATGCCCAAGGGGGCCATGTGCGCCTGCATCTCGGCAATCGGCGGCTCTACCCCTTGGCAGCTATCCGGGCTGCCCATGTCTGGGTCAACGATGTCCCCGCTGTGGCAGGTGGGCCAGCCATAGTGCAGCCCATCACGCACAATGTAAATCGTCTCCGGGGGTAGATCGTCGCCCATCAGGTCACGGCCGTTGTTACTCGCCCACAGTTCACCCGTTTGGGGATGGATTGCCAGCCCGACCGCATTGCGTAAACCTGTGGCAAAGACCCGTTCGCCGGTGGCCGTCTCCTGCCCCACCGGGCTGTCATAGACGGTGATGGCTGCCCGGCGCGGGTCGTCCTCGTCACACACATTACAGGTGGAACCGGCCGAGAGGGCCATACGGCCGTCCGGCAAAAAGATAACGGTGCGGGTGCTGTGTTGGCCGGGTGGGGTGAAGGTGTCAATGAGGGTGGTCTGCACATCGGCACGGCCGTCGCCATCCCTGTCTTCCAGGCGCACCACCCCACTGGGCACCCCCACATACCACGCGCCTTCGTGGTACACCAGGCTGTGCGGGCTGGGCACATTGTCGGCAAAAGAGAGGATAGCGTCGGCACGGCCGTCGCCGTCCGCATCCGGCAGCATGGCAATGCGGTTATTGCCCCGGTCAGCCACATACAACACCCCATCTGGCCCAAAGGCGATAAAACGCGGCCCGCGCAGCCCGCTGGCAAACAGTTCCACCGCAAATCCCGGCGGCGCTTGCAGTGTCGTCTCGCTGCCGCCCCCCAACATGCCCCTCAGATTCACCTGTCGGCCAATGGTTACATAAACGGCTAATCCCCCGGCCAGACAAATCAACATCACAATCATCAATATCCAGATCAATCGGCGTCGTTTCATACCATCAAGTTTATCTCAAAAATCCAACAGACGGCCGTTGCCAGAAGAATTACAAAATTTGGCATAGTGCAAGCGATCTTTACAAGTTGACCGCCGACCCGCGATTTTACCAGTGATGGGAGGTCTGCCGTCGGCCGTCTGCGGTCAAAAATTTGTAAAGCACCGTTTCCAGAGAAGATGAACCATCCCGTTGCGCAATTCTCACCTTGAAATTACGTCGCTTTCATACATTTTTTACAAATACGGGGGAAAATTGCTGGTGTTCTGTAAAATGGGTATGAAGATTAGAGATTGGAGATTGGAGATTAGAGGTTGAGAATTAGGGATTGTTCATCTCCAGTCTCTAATCTCCAATCTCAAAATTCTGATTAAGGAGAAACAACTTTGAACAAGGTTAAAACTTTTCCCATAGCTTTTATTTTGATGTTGCTGATGAGTACCGGCTGTGGCAACCTGAAGCAGGAGACCACTGTGCCGGTGTTGACAGGTGGGGGCGAGACGACCACGCAGGTGGATAACGGCATTGTCCCGGCAGTTGATGTGCAGTCGCCGGTGGTGCAGCGGGTACCGGACACGGCCGTAACCACCGACGTTGTGACCGAACAAACCTACGTCAACATCTACAAGCACGCTAACCCCGGCGTGGTCAACATTCAGGTGGTCAGTTCTGGTTCCGCCACTGTCTACCAATTACCGGAAGGGCAGATCCCCGATATTCCCGAACATGATGATATTCCCGAAGAGTTCCGCGATTTCTTTGAAAACCTGCCGGAAGGCCAAAACACGCCACAAATCCCCTCTTACGGGCAAGGCTCCGGTTTTGTGTATGACAACGAAGGGCACATCATCACCAACAACCATGTGGTGGCGGGCGCGACCAAAATTACCGTTATCTTCGCCGATGGCACAGAAGCGGCGGCTACCATCGTGGGTACCGACCCCGGCTCTGATCTGGCGGTGATCAAAGTAGATGTGGCGGCTGATCGGTTGTTCCCCTTATCCGTGGGCAATTCAGACACGTTGGAAGTGGGGCAGTTGGTGGCCACCATTGGCAACCCGTATGGGTTGGCCGGTTCTATGTCCACCGGCATCGTCTCCGGCTTGGGACGCGCCTTGCCCGGCGCAACCGCTCCTGGCGGGGCGCGTTTTAACATCCCCAACATCATCCAGACGGACGCGGTGATCAATCCGGGCAACTCTGGCGGCCCGCTGCTCAACCTGGCCGGGGAAGTGATTGGCGTCAATACGGCCATTCAGACCGACCCGACCAGCCTGAGTCTGACACCCAGTTTCAACGGTGTGGGCTACGCGGTACCGGCCAACATCGTCAGCCGGGTAGCGCCCCAACTCATTGAAACCGGCTCGGTGCAGACGGCCTGGCTGGGAATTTCCGGCAGCCAGATGTCCGGTGATGTGGCCGTGGCGATGGGGCTGGACGCTTCGCAACGGGGTGTGTTGGTGCAGGAAGTGTTGACCGGCGGTCCGGCGGCAAAGGCCGGTCTGCGCGGCAGCAGCGGTACCACCAAAATTGATGGGTTCGACGTTTCCATTGGCGGTGACGTGATTGTGAAAATTGATGATCAGCCGGTGAATGTGTTTGATGACCTGCTGGGTTACATTGTCACCCGCGCCAGCGTGGGCCAGACGGTGACGCTCCAGGTCATCCGCGATGGGCAACTGGTGGATATATCGCTGACGTTGGAGGCACGGCCGTCTGCAAACCAGTAAGCAGTTAACCGTAAGCGGTAAACAGTAATTTGGCAGCCCGGCGAGACAAAATCCCGCCGGGCTTTTCTTTTGCCTGATCCCCCCCCATGCCCGATAATCTTACCAATTACCGATTACTGATTACTGATTACCGATTACGGAGGCCCCATGCAACCAATAACCACATTTTCCATTGTCGCCTATGACCCACACCGGCAGGAGTGGGGCGTGGCGGTGCAATCCAAGTTTATGGCCTGTGCGGCCGTTGTTTCCTGGGCGCGGGCCGGCGCGGGAGCCATTGCCACCCAAAGTTACGCCAACGTGCGCTATGGTATTGATGGTCTGGAACGGCTGGCAGCCGGGCAGTCGGCGGCGGAAGTGATTGCGGAACTGACGGCCGTAGACGAACAACGCGCCCTGCGCCAGGTAGGCATGGTAGACAAACACGGCCGTGCCGCCTCCTTCACCGGCGATGATTGTTACGCCTGGGCCGGGCACATCGTGGGCGACCATTTTGCCTGCCAGGGCAACATCCTGGTTCCCGGCACGGTGGAGGCGATGGCCGCCGCCTATGAGGAAGCGCGGCGCGGGCCGGGTGAGCTGGCCGACTGGCTGGTGATGGCGCTGGCGGCCGGCCAGGCGGCGGGCGGCGACAAACGGGGGCGGCAGGCGGCAGGGGTGTTGGTGGTGCGCGAAAATGGCGGTTACGGCGGTGACAATGACCGCTACCTGGATTTGCGCGTGGACGATCACCCGCAGCCCATCGAGAAGCTGCAAGAACTGGTGAACATGCACCATCTCTATTTTGGTCAGGTGAACCCGGCCGACCTGATCCCTCTGGCCAACGTGACGGGCGATTTACAGGCCATTATGCAAAAAACGGGCCACTACACCGGGCCGCTGTCCGGCGAATTTGACGCCGCCACGCGCAAGGCATTGCGGGCGTTGGTGGGCGAGGAAAACCTGGAGGAGCGTTGGAGTGGTGATGGGGAACGAGATGGTGAAGTGATTGATCGCGTGGTGGTCGAGTTTCTGTTGAAGAGATTTGGATAAGAGGTATGTCTGAGTCACGGCCGTTACGCATCACACTCCCAATTATCGTCAAGACTTACGATATTGACTTTGCTCATATCGTTCATAATGCCGTCTATATTCGCTGGCTGGAAGATTTGCGGCAGCAGATGATGGATGAGCATTACCCGATGGCGCAGGCGCTGGCCGACGGCCGTACCCCCATCCTTACCCACACAGACATTCACTACAAATGGCCGACCCGCTTTGGCGATCAGGTGGTGGGGCAGATGTGGATCAGCCGGTTGAGCCACACCAAATGGGAAGTGCAGGCAGAAATCCTGGCGAATGGGCTGGTGGCGGCGACAGCTGCTCAAAACGGTTACTTTGCCGATCTGGCAACATTGCGTCCCACGCGCATCCCGGAACTGCTGCGGCAGAAATGGCTGTCGGCGCGGGAATAGGCGCGGGTAAACCTGACAGAATTTTTCTCGTTCCCATGCTCTGCGGCTCGCCCGACGCGGAGCGTCGAACTGGTCATTCCACGCAAAGCGTGGAACGAGGGGCTGACAGAATTTTTGATAACCGATAACCGATTACCCCTAAATTCCGGCGCTGAGCGGGACTTTTTGCAGGAAGGGGAAGGCGGGCTGCCAGGGGGTTGTGGTTGGGGGGGCGTCTGCTTCCAGGCGGCAGTCATCGGCGCGGATGAGCCATTCGTGGCGCACGGCCTGGCGGGCTTCGGCGTAGCGGATGCCCATGCGCCGCGCTTCATAAACAGCCAGACGATCCAATAAGGCAGCGGGCACGGCCGTGACATCCAGATAATAAACCAGCGCCTCGCCCCAACGTTGGGTGCAGGCCAGGTGAGGGGTGGGGTATTTGACGGGCAGGTGGCTACGGCCGTAGATTTTTTCCCACAGTTTGATCTGATTTTCCTGAGTTGGTGTGACAAAGTAACGCATGATTTTTGGGGTTTTGAGAAGTTCAACTTTTGGGAAAAGTTGAACTTCTTTTGCTATATATTAGAACATATGTGCTATATTATAGCCACAAAGATGACATTTGTCTACTGGTAAGCCTGACGCTTGCTAATCGCCCCGCCCTGCTAACTTTGCTAAAATCGCTGGCGAAGATTGGAGATTGGAGAGTAGAGATTGGTCACTCTCGAATCTCCAATCTCCGATCTCAAATCTCATTTAAGGACAAACTTATGGAACTTTCCGAAAAAGATAATAAAGCAATTACCAACTGGCTCTTCATTGTGTGTGGGCTGATCATGTTTATGGTGGTATTGGGCGGCTACGTGCGCCTGACCCGTTCCGGGCTGTCCATTGTGGAGTGGAATCCCATCAGTGGGGTGATACCACCCATCGGCGACGCAGCCTGGGAAGCGGAGTTTGCCAAATATCAGCAGACGCCGGAATTCCAGAAGATCAACACCACCATGACGCTGGAAGGGTACAAGCGTATTTTTTACGTGGAATATGTTCACCGGCTGCTGGCCCGTTTTGCCGGGCTGATTGTGTTGATTCCGTTGATTTATTTTCTGGTAAAAGGCATTATTCCCTGGCGCAAATCGGCGGTATATGTGGCCATTGTGGTCTTGTTTGCTTTTCAGGGCTTTTTAGGCTGGTACATGGTCAGCAGTGGGCTGATTGATAATCCGCACGTGGATCATTTTCGGCTGACCATTCATTTGCTGATGGCGCTCTTTTTGCTGGCGCTGGCGTTGTGGGTGGCGCTGAATCATTATTATCGTTTCCCGCCGCGTGTGCCCGGCATCTTCAAATCGTCATCTTTTATTTTGTCGGTGTTGACCATTGGCGTGTTGGTGATTCAGATTTCGTATGGGGGGTTTGTGGCTGGCTTGAAGGCGGGTTGGATTTCAAATACGTGGCCGTTGATGTACGGCCGTCTCGTTCCCCCCGGTATGCTTTCCCAAATTCAACCCTGGTGGCTGAACCTGCTGGAAGCGCCGCTAACGGTGCATTTTATCCACCGTTGGTTTGCCCTAGCGGTGCTGGTGATGGCCGGGGTGATATACTGGCAGACGCGGTCACGGCCGTATACCGCCCCCATTCACAAAGCCATTCGTCTGTTTGGTGGGCTGGTTTTGCTGCAAATTGCCCTGGGTGTGAGCGTGGTCTGGTTTAGCGTACCGCTGTGGCTGGCGTTGGCGCACCAGGCAGTGGCCATGTTTTTGTTTGTTACGGCCGTGTTCATCAACTACGCCCTGGTGCATGAACCGGCGGCGGAAAGGGTAGCCAGTGGCCGGTTGCAGGTGGCAAGTGACTGACCGATGGCAATGATAAATAAACAGGTCCGGGCTTACCTGCAAAGCCTCATTGAAGCCTTCAAGCTCGAAAATAACCAGAAACCTGTTGACCCGGAAGTGATGGCCTTTGTGGAGTGGCTCTTGCCCATCGCGGAAGAACGAGAAGCCGCTTACCGGCAGGCTTTTAAGGCCATCCTGGGAGACGATCCCCTCTGGATTCTTTGTATGCAATGCGAATACGATGGCATCTTTTATGACCACGTGAGTGAACCGTGCCCCACACTGTTAAGATACGCAGACCAGGAAACAGTATTTGGTGTTTTTGATAAGCGGTATCTCACTTTACCCAAAGAAATGCCCGAATTCCTGCCTGGGGAAAGAATCCTGATAGGAAAATGCCCTCATTGTGGCATCACCGAACATTTACACATACCGGTTGTAATGCACGCTCTGGAAAAAAGAAAAAAGGTCACGGGCGCTTTGGATATTCCCCGCCATATTCTGGCAGAAGCTGGCCTATAATCTTGTGGGATCAGACGTTTCATTGCCAACGCCTTGTGGGTGTTACAGGCAACGGCATCTACGACAATGGCTATTACACGCAAAGAATTGATGGCTTATTTGCAGGCCATTATCGAGGCATTCAGCGGCACAGATGATGGTCGGCCTTTTGAGCCTGATGTGCTGACGTTTGTGCAGTGGCTCCTGCCTGTCAAGGAAGAACGCGAAGATGAATACCGGCAGGCATTTAAGGCTATTTTGGGCGACGATCCGCTTTGGATTCTCTGTATGCAATGTGAATATGATGGCATCTTTTTTGATCACGTGAGTGAGCCGCGCCCTAAACTTACCTACTCTGGAGAGGAGCGCCTGTTTGATTTTTATATTACGCGGCCGGATTATAAAACAGTACCCGGTGGAAGGATTTTGGTTGGTAAGTGTGCGCGATGCAACATCACCGAACATCTCCAGATACTCGCCGTTGTTCACGCGCTGGAAAAGCGAAAAAAAGTAACGGGTGACCTGGCAATTCCTGACCACATTCTGGCCGATGCAGACCTTTGAGCATCAAGAAGAATCGGCAAGAGGGGTGTCATTCACCTTCAAGAAGCCAACCGACGTAGACGATTTTCCACTCATCGTGATGCTTTTCCATGAAACGTGTTTCCCGACTTAATCCGGGCATATCCATCTGCAAATCCCCAGTATCCTGACCATATTGATCAAATGTGACCCAGGCCATATTGCCATTCACGCGCAAATTCACGTTTTCCCGACGCACCTGTAGCGCCGTCGGGTTTGGTTCTGGATAGGCTATCATGGTGGTTCTAACCCGCTCACTGAGGGCATCCCACCCTTCTGTAACAGTAATGCCACCTTCTGCCCACCAGCCAAGCCTGCGAATATAAGCAGCATGTACCCAGCATTTTGCCCAGGCGTCAAAATCCTTGTGCCAGAATGCCGCCGATTCATCGGCGATAACTTGCAGGATAGCTGTAGCTTCACTTGACTGTTCGCTGTTTTCCATAGGGGGAATCTCCTGTAAAAAATCGGTATACCCGAAAATTATACACGTAATGACCATAAGAAATAGGGTTTTCCGGCGGGGGTGCTTTTGTTAGAATCGGTGATATGAATGAAAAAGAGAAGCCGATTATTGTGGGTTTTGTGGCTGATTTGATGTTTACGCCGCAGATTGCGAAGGCGGCAACGGCCGTTGGTTTCCAGATGGTATGGGTGGAAACAGCCGCCGACATTGGCGACGTAGACCCAACTGCGCCGAGAGAGACACCGGGAGAGATGTTACACGGCCGTGAAGGTCTCCTCTTCCAAAAAATCACCCATTGGCAGCCGACCTTGCTGCTGTTTGACCTGACCAACCAGGCCATCCCCTGGTTTGGCTGGCTGCCCGCACTCAAATCTTCGCCCGCCACCCGCCGTATTCCCATCATTGCCTTTGGTCCGCACGAAGATGTGGCCCTGTTCCAGACGGCCAAAAGCCGGGGCGCGGACGCTGTGTATGCCCGCTCCCGCTTTTTTGCCGACCTGCCCGCCATCCTGCAAAAACACGCCCGTCTGCCCGACCATGAGGCCGTGAACACGGCCTGTGAACAGCCATTACCTGATCTGGCTTGTGAGGGGATTGCTCTTTTTAACCAGGGCGAATACTACCGCTGCCACGATGCGCTGGAAGAAGCATGGCGGCAAGACCAGACGCCAGGGCGCAGCCTGTATCAGGGTATTTTACAATATGGCATTGCCCTCTATCAGTTGCAGCGGGGGAACTATCGCGGCGCGGTGAAGATGCTGCTGCGGCTGCGCCAATGGCTGGAGCCGCTGCCGCCGGTGTGCCGGGGCGTCAACGTGGCCCGGCTGCGCGACAACATTCAGACGGTATCGGAAACGGTGCAAAATTCAGGCGAGGCGGGGGTAATGTCGTTTGATTTTTCGCTGGTGCAGCCGATTGAGGTTTTGTAACCCGTGGGCCGTGAGCCGTAATCCGTGAGCCGTAATCCGTGAGCCGTAATCCGTTTACGGTTTACGATTTACGGCTCACCGCACGGCCGTGACCAGCATAAACGGCAAATGCACAACCTGGGGTGGGGTGGGTAGCTGCGCAAGGTGGTGGAGGACGGCCGTTTCCTCTTCCGTCAGCGGCAGTGTGCGCAGGAATTCAAAGCGTGTAGGGGAAGGGGGTGTCAGTTCATCCAACAGCCTGGTCTGCACTTGAAAGCCTTGTTGGGCCAGAAGCCCTGGCAATATCCGGCCAATGAGCGGTTCGGCGCCGGCCCGCCGCAGCGCCGCCAGCCACAAGTCGCGGGTGGCAATTTCCGGCGGATATTCAATCAGGCCGCCATAATCCGGTTCCAGCGCCACCAACACACCGCCCGGTTGTAAGGTACGGTGGATTTCAGCGACAACGGCCGTTATATCTTCCACCCACAACAGCACACACTGGCAAAAAACCAGATCAAACGACGCTTTAGCAAAGGGTAAACGCAGCGCATCCCCACCGGCGCAATACCCGGTGGTAATCTGGCGCAGCGCGTCCAATTCCCTGTCCAACGCCACCACCATGCCCCCACCGCGCCGCACCAACTCCCCCGTCACCACCCCATACCCCGCCCCCAAATCCAAAATCCGCCGCCGGTGGGCAATGCCCCCCCCCCGCAGCAGCCGCGCCCGCGCCGGCGCCAACCACTCTGCCTGCTCCTTTAATAGTGGCAAATCTGGTAAGGTGTAATTGATGATGGGTATCTCCCAAGTTTAAGATAGTTGTTCATATGTTTCAGCAGCAACGATTTTCGCCTTAACACGATAGATGATTTCCGCAGTCAAATCTTCTTCAGGTCGAGATGCCTCCCTTTCTAACAGCCAGGCTTGGGCTTCAGCCTTCGAAGTTTCGCCAAGACTCTTTTGAAATTCTTGAAACTGTTCTTGTTGTTCGCGAATGTTTTCCTTCGAGACCATTTGCACGGTATAAACGGGGGAAACTTGTTTTGTCAGAGCGTACACAATATATTGATTTAACGATACGCCTTCCTGTCGCGCGCGTGTTTCTAATTCATTATGAAGTGTTTCCGGTAATCTCAATGTGAATCTACTCATGGCTTTATCCTTTATCTTGCTAAAAATGCCAGAAACTCAACAGGTGTCATAACTTGAAGTCCCAAATTCAACTCTGCCTTCCGAAAATCCCTTCTGTTTGCTGTCACAACAATCGCATTGGCATTCATCGCGCAATCAATAACAAAATCGTCAGCAGGATCGGGCGACGTTGGTCGCCAGGTAAAGTGGATTTCAATGAATTTTACGTTTGTCATCAGAAATGCGAGAAGTGGCATTGATTTTTGCCACTTCTCAGGTGACAACTTCCTGGAAAGCACATCCATATATTCATATCGTAAAGCATTGGAGATACAAACCTGTATGATTCCGGCAAACCACGCATCAATGATCAAACCGCAGGCGCCATCACGTTTGGTCAACCCTTCGAAGACAATGTTGGTGTCCAGGACCACACGTAAGAGCTTACTCTCTTGCATGGCATCATTATAGCACTATATCTAATGTCACGAAATGGTTTATGTACCTGGTTGGCGGACCCATTGCAGGAGATCTTGCAGGGTGGCCAGGCTGAGGCGCTCAATTTTTTCCAGGCGGCGCGGCTCTTGCAGGCTTTGGTACATGGCCGTGAATTCCTGCTCGTCGCCACCCAGGGCGTGGTCGGTGAGCATGACCAGGGCGGCCGGTCGGGGGGCGATGTTCTTTACATAACGACTTAGTAGATAGGTGTAGGGATTGTTGTTGTGGAAGATGTGGGCGGGGGTGAAGCCGGCCTGTGCCCGGCCAATGGCGATGACCCCTTTGATCTGGGGCACATGGCTGGCCCATAACAGCGCCAGCCCGGCGGCTAAGGGCTGCCCAATGAGGATGGGGGGCGTGGGCAACATTTGAATGAGCATTCGCAGGTCGTTGTTCAGGTCGTCCGGTTTGAGCCGGTTCTGGCTGCTGGCGTGCAGCAAATAGCGCAGTGGATCCAGGCCAAACACCTCGTATCCGGCCTGCGCCAGCCGGGTGCAGACCACGTCGTCTGTTTTGCCGAAGCTGCCATAGGTAGCCAGATAGAGCAGGGTGGGGGGAGTGACTTCGCTGCTCACGGCCGTGTACTGATACGTTTCCATCATCGAGCCAGGGCCAAGGGGCCAGAGGTTGACACGGCCGTAAGCCGAATTCGGCGTCCCCAAAAAGCCCACGTTGATCTTGCCAAACCGCTCCTTTGCCCACTCGCGGATGGCGTGTAAGTCGTGGTCAAAGCTCTCATCACCCATGGACCCTTCGCTTTCGCCGGTGCCCCGCAGGTCAAAGACCAGATGCGCCACTTTGCGCTGGGCGCCGTAATACTGCACCTCTTGCCGGGCACAGGTGATGACGCTGTTTTTGGTGAGGGGAAATTTGGGCACCCATACCCGCAGCGATTGTAACCCCTCGTCGGGGATATTGGGTGGGCGCACCAGGATGCAGTCCAGGTACAAATCATCGTCCGTTAAAATGCCAAAGGGTTCTTCAATATAGGGTTGGGTGGTCATGATAATAACAAGAGATTGGGAGATTAAGAGATGGGGAGATTGATGGTCTCCTATCTCTTAATCTCCTAATCTCCCAATCTCCTGATTTCAAAGAGTGGATTTATGGGATACAAAGGTTAGTTTTCCGTCTCCTGCACTTCATTTTCCAAATCCCTATCATACTGATAATTGGGAATTTGGGCAGTAACTCTATTGTACGCCTCGATGATGGTTTGCGCCGGATTAAAGTAGCCGCTGAGCATCTCTTGCAGGGTAATGGAGATGGTCAATTTTTCATACAGGCTG
Source organism: Anaerolineae bacterium (assembly GCA_019637635.1). GTDB lineage: Bacteria > Chloroflexota > Anaerolineae > Promineifilales > Promineifilaceae > CAADGU01. The sequence goes on along the minus strand of JAHBVI010000116.1, from coordinate 2,931 downwards.
GTGAGCAGCGCGCCCTGGCCTTGCCGGATGCCCCAGCGGGGGGCGGCGGCGACGCCATCACGCAGTTGGGCGATGACCGCATCACCATACAATTCGGCCAGGGATGGTGTGCCCGTGTAGCCCCAGGCGTCTATGAATTGGGTGGGAGCAACGGCCGTGCCCCACCGCATGGGCACTTTCCGTTCACTATTCACGTTTAACCAGATGTCATAACCTTCGTTGAACCAGAAGCTGGCAAAGGCTACGGCCGTGTCCACATCTGCCGCGTTGGTAATGCCCAGGTTACGCAGGTTGCTGAACCCGGCTGCTGTGCTGCCCGTCCCTTGAATTGCGGTGAGGATGTCGCTGTTGTCGGCCAGGAAGCGGGCTTCATCGGCACATTCCGGGCAGATGGGCGGCAGGGCGCTGTCCAGCCCCGCCAGCAGCGGCAGCATCTCCGGCCCGGCCATGATCAGGCCGGTGCGCCCGGCCAGATAGGCGTTACGGGTGCTGGTGTCGGTTTGCACACCTATGGGACTGAACTGGTTGACAATGCGGAAGTAAAAGTCAAGCGCCTCGCGGCAGGGTGGTTCCGGCAGCAGTACTTCCCCTTTGTCATCAATCAGGTCGCAACCGTTGGCCAGGGCGATTTGTTCAAATGCCTGGTGGGTGGTGACCAGGTTAGATTCGGTGGGGATGACAAAACCGGCGCGCAAATTTTCGCGGTCGGTGGTGGCTTCGGCGGCGGCTAACATGGCGGCAAAATTATCAGGCACAGCCAGATTGGCTTCGTCAAACCAGTCGGTGCGGTAGATGAGCAGTTGTTTGTAGCCGTCGCTGGGCAGGGCGGCAATTTGCCCACCCGCTGTGACCAGTTCCAGGGCGGCAGGGTCGAAGGTGTCCCGGCCAATCTGGTTCACGGCCGTTTCCGCTGCGTCGGCATTCAATATTCCCTGTTCCGCCCAACCGGCGGTGTATTCCAGGGGATGAATGATGATGTCCGGCAGGGTGTTGGAGAGTACGGCCGTGTTCACCAAACCCGGCAGCAGCGGCGGCGAGACAAACATCAATTCCACGTCAATCTGGTTGACGGCCGTGAATTCAGTTGCCATTTGTTGCAGCGCCGCCCGATGTTCGGCCGAGGTTTCGTTGACCCACACTTTGATGGATTGATAAGGCGCGGCGGGCAGGGTGGGTTCGGTGGCGGGAATGGTGGCCACCGGTACACCCTCAACCGGCAGCAGCAATTTTTCCGGCGTGGGGGTGGGCGTCCAGGCGGCGCGGGTGGCTTCTACTTCCAGGCGCGGCGGCGTGCCCATCTGGCAGGCGGTGAGGAGGAATAGGCAGCAGGCAGTGAGCAGTAAGCAGTGGGCAGTGATGCGTGATGCGTGATGCGTAATCGGTAATCGGTAATCGGTAATCGGTAATTGGTAATTGGTAGTTGGTTGTTGTTCAGTCATTGTCATGTTTTATACGATTCATTTTGTCACCTTTTCATCCCTTCACCCAGCACCTGCTCACCCCCTCACCCGCTCATAAATCAGCCGCAGGCCGGTGAGGGTTAGCCAGGGGTCAATGTGGTCAATCACGGCCGTGTGCGGCGCAATCAGATCGATCAACCCCCCGGTGCCCAGAATGTGAATGGGCTGTTCCCGGTCAGGATGTTCGGCGCGCAGCCGGGCTACCATGCCCTCAATGAGGCAGACATAGCCGAGGATGAGGCCGGATTGCATGGCGTGAACGGTGTTACGGCCGATGGCGGCGGGTGGGGCTTCCAGGGCCACATGGCTCAGTTTGGCGGCGCGGCTGGCGAGGGCATCGGCCGCCAGGCGCAACCCAGGGGCGATCACCCCACCCAAAAATTCGCGCCTTGCGGAAACCACATCCAGTTTAGTGGCTGTGCCCATATCTATGATGATGCTGGGGCCGGGAAAAAGATGATAAGCGGCGACACAGTTCACCAGCCGGTCGGCGCCCACCGCCTCCGGCGCATCTACCTGAATGTCCAGACCCAGGTCAAGCGTTGAAGTGACGATCAGAGGTCGGCAGCCCAGGTAATGCTGGCTTACTTCCGTCAACGTTTGGGTGAGCGTAGGTACCACGGAGGTGATGATGACACCGTTGATGGCCGCCAGGTTGGCGTCGCGCAGCAGCCCTTTGAGCAGCAGGCCGTATTCGTCGGCGGTGCGGGTGGGGTTGGTTTGCAGCCGCCAATGCTGCTGCCAGTCGCCGTGCCACACGCCGAGGGTTATGTTGGTATTGCCAATATCAATCGCCAGTAACATGTTGTTTAACGCATAGACGCGGAGGCGCAGATGAACGGGTTTTGTAACTTTGCGCTTCGGCAGTTGTTCAGGATGACAGGTTTTATAGAGGAGGGGATTTTAACCATGCCCGTGTGTCATGGGCAAACTTGCGTGAAATTCTCACCTTTGGGCAGGCTTGTTGATGCTCGTCCCCGCCTTTTTTGTGCCCGTACCCATGTGTACGAGGGCAGAATGGCTGGGCGCAGGATGAATAATTTAGGAAAAGGTGGGGGAGGGGGGGATCGAACCCCCCAGTGCTACTCTCTTCACAGTCTTGGCGCTTGTCGTAAACCTTTCACATGCGGTGTGGAGTATCTTGTCGCATCCAGCCCTGCCCCAGCAGCACACAGACGACCACCACGCATAACAATATGAACTTGTCTCTGTGTTTCATGCCCTTCTCCTTGAACGGTAACACCGTAATTTCAATGGCGGCAAGCACATCCACACCGAGTGAAAGACTCTTGGCAAGTATTGAGTCCAAGACTGATGAAAAGCATTTAAGAATACAAAGAATATATGAAGTTACAGCAAAACGTCAAGTGTGATACAAATAAACAAGAAGTTTCAGCAATTCTCAATTTGGCTGGCGGCGGCAGATAAATCTGCACCAACAAGAGGCGAAGTCGGCCTTCGCCGACTGGCA
>JAHBVI010000115.1 GCA_019637635.1 Anaerolineae bacterium | reverse complement strand
GCCTGATCGAAGTACAGGCTTTGGAAGTGACCAGCGAAGAGTCTACCCTGCGCGTCTTTGTGCAATACGCCGTGCGCCGCACCGGTGAACAGCGCGCGGCCGCCTTTGAACGGAGTGGGCCATGATGAACGAACTAACCTTGAGACACGAACTGTCTCTCACTTGCCAGGACGAACAACGCCGCCACGCCGTGCGCCGGGCGGATTTTTATGGGCTGGATTACCTGGAAGTGAGCGACGACCAGCGCCGCCTGACGCTCTTTTTTCTGGGAAAGCTGCCGCCCGCCTTTTATCGCCGGGAGGATGAGGCCAGGGATGTTTATGTGGCGCGGGTACGGCCGTATTTCCGCATCGAAGGTGGGCGGCGTATTCGTGACGTGCAGATTGTGGACGTGGAACTTTGTGATCAGCCCGATGATACCCTGGACGACTGTTTGATCCTGACCGTAGACCGTCCCGGCGACTTTTCTACCTACCGCCTATGTGTGGTGGAATTGGGCGACGACGGCCGTCCTACCGGCCGCCCCTACCCCGGCTTTGACCCCCGCTATGCCTGCCTGGAATTCAGCTTCAAGGTCAACTGTCCCAGCGACCTGGACTGCCGCCAGGCAGACGTCTGCCCGCCAGAGCCGGTGGTGGAACCGGAGATCAACTACCTGGCCAAAGATTACGCCAGCTTCCGCCAGCTTATCCTGGACCGGCTGGCGCTGCTGATGCCCGATTGGCAAGAGCGCCACGTGCCCGACCTCGGCATTACCCTGGTGGAACTGCTGGCCTATACCGGCGATTACCTCAGCTATTATCAAGATGCGGTGGCCACGGAGGCGTACCTGGACACCGCCCGCCGCCGTATTTCCGTGCGCCGCCACGCTCGCCTGGTGGATTACGCCATGCATGAAGGCTGTAACGCCCGCGCCTGGCTGCACCTGGAAGTGGAGGGCAACCCCCAGCTAGACCCGGATGACGTGCTGTTCAGCACCGACCTGGCCGAAGCGCGGGTGTTGGACGGCCCCATCATCGCCTGGGACGATCTGCGCCCGGTTCCTGCCGGCGCCTATGAACTGTTTGCCCCCCTGGTTCCCCGCGCCCCCCGCCGTTACCGGGCCGCGCGGCTGCACCAGCGCTGGCGCATTGAGCCGGTGGACGACCCCACGCCCATCCGGCTTTACGAGAACCACAACCGCATCCTCTTTTACACCTGGGGCGATCAGGATTGCTGCCTGCCAAAAGGAGCGACGTCGGCTACGCTTTATGACGGCCGTGCCGTCGAAGTGGCACCGGAAATAGACGTAAAACAAACGGCAAAACCACGCAAAGGGCGGAACAAGGCGGCTGAAGAACCGCCAACCAAAGAGATCAGCTACCAGCGCGACCTGGACGGTTTACAGGTTGGTGACTTCCTCCTCTTTGAGGAAGTTATCGGCCCCAAGACGGGCAACCCTGCCGACGCCGACCCCACCCACCGCCACGTGGTACGCCTGAAAACGCTGGAGCGCACGGTAGATGAACTGTACCAGCAGCCCCTCCTGGAGATCACCTGGGACGAAGCGGACGCGCTGCCCTTCCCCCTCTGCCTTTCCACCCCGGCCCGCCCGCCAGACTGCCAGCCCCGGCCCCACATCAGCGTGGCGCGGGGCAATATCATCCTGGTGGATCACGGCCGTCCCACCACTGACGAAGACCTGGGCTGCGTCCCCCTGCAAACCACCGAGGCCGACTGTGAATGTGGCCGCCTGTCTGATGTGCGTCACATACCGGGCCGCTTCCGGCCTACCTTACAGCGCGTCCCGCTCCTGTTTAGCCAGCCTGTGCCCGAAAGCGGCCCGGCGGCCGGCCTGCTGAGGCAAGAGCCGCGCCAGGCTACCGCCGCCATCCAATTGGTCAGCATAGCCGACCCCACCTGCGCCGGGGAAACGCTGGACGTTGACCAGCTAACGGCCACTTCCTGGCTGGCGCAGCCAGATTTGCTCGGCAGCGCCGCCGACAGCCCCCATTTTGTGGCCGAAGTAGAAGAAGACGGCCGTGCTACCCTCCGTTTTGGCGATGGTGAATTGGGGCAGCAGCCGGCCGCCCACCACCGTTTCCTGGCTACCTACCGCACCGGCAGCGGCCCGGCGGGTAACGTCGGCGCCGAAGCCATCAGCCACCTGGTCTATCGCCAGCACAAAGTGGACGGCATCCGCCTGGTGCGCAACCCCTTACCGGCGCAGGGCGGCCTGGCCCCCGAACCGCTGCATGAAGTGAAACTGTTTGCCCCCCACGCCTTTCGCCAGCGGCTGGAACGGGCGATTACGGCCGATGATTACGCCGCCATCGTCATGCGCGATTTTCCCCAGGTGCAGCGCGCCGCCGCCAAACTGCGCTGGACAGGCGGCTGGTATGAAGTGCTGGTAGCCGTGGACGCGCGCGGCCAGGCGGCAGGAGCGGGCGATACACCCCTGCTGGAGGCCATTGCCGGGCATTTGCACCGCTACCGGCGCATCGGCCATGACGTGGCGGTACACCCGGCGCGGTCGGTGCCCCTGGAAATCATCCTGCACATTTGTGTCTTATCCACGCATTTGCGCGGCCACGTCAAGGCGGCGTTGTTGGATCGGTTGAGCAGCCGGCGGCAGCGCAACGGCCGTCCCGGATTCTTTCATCCCGATAACCTCAGCTTTGGCGAAGGGATCGCCCTCAGCAGCCTGGTGGCGGCGGCCCAGGCCGTGCCCGGCGTGGAAAGCGTAACCGTGAAAACGTTGCAGCGGTTGGATGAACCGTCGCACCAGGCTATCGAAGAGGGCATTTTACCCCTCGGCCCGCTGGAAGTGGCCCGGCTGGATAATGACCCCAATATGCCTGAAAACGGCCGTCTGACCCTGGAAATGGAAGGTGGACGATGAACGAAACAGACCTGAACCCGACCTGCGGCTGCTGTGAAGGCGTGGAGGTGTTGACCCCTCTGCCCACCGCCAACCGGCCTGGGCTGGACGCCCTGGCCTACCGGGTGGGCACGCACAGCAGCTTCCTGGAAACGATGATCGCCCGCCTCTCCAACCTGGTGCTGGAACTGCCCGCCAGGCAGGAGGGTGAGGAGGCGCAGACCATCTACCCGCTACAAGCGTTAACCACCCGCCAGACCAGCGACCCGGCCATTGCCCTGCTAGATGGCTGGGCCACCGTAGCCGACGTCCTCACCTTTTATCAGGAGCGCATTGCCAACGAGGGTTATCTGCGCACGGCCGTCGAGCGCCGCTCCATTCTGGAACTGGCGCGGCTGGTGGGCTACCGGCTGCGCCCCGGCGTGGCTGCCAGCACTTACCTGGCCTTCAGCCTGGATGATGGTTATAAGGTGACCATTCCGGCGGGCAGCCGTTCGCAAAGCATTCCCGGCCCCGGCGAACTGCCCCAATTTTTTGAAACGGCCGAACCGCTGCCTGCCCGCGCCGAATGGAATGAACTGAAACCACGCCAGACACGGCCGCAACCCCTTGCGCCGGAAGACATTGAAATGACAGACGATCTGTACTTCCAGGGTATTTCCACCAACTTAAAGCCGGGTGACCCCTTGTTGTTCGTTTATGCAGAGCAGCAGATCTTGCGACAGGTGGCGAGCGCCGAACCTCAGGCGGCCGAAAACCGCACCAAAGTCACCCTGCAAGTTCTCCCTGAATGGCAGCGAGTGGCTGCTTTTGCTGTCGGGATCAGGAACTTTATTGCCGGATTGGGTCCGGGGCCAAGAACAGAGATGGCGGATCGGGTCAACCAGGACTTGAATCAAATGCAGAGCGAGCTGGCGGCTGCCAGGACGATGGCCGAGGCCGCCAGCGTGATGGACAGAACCCTGCTCTCTGTGAGGCGGGAACATCGGGTGGCGGATGAAAGTCAATTTACCCGGTTGGAACGCTGGGTAGGCAGCGTTGTGGCAGGGTTGGCAGAGGCGCGAGCGGTGATCCCTGGCCGCCAAATAGCAGGCATGACCAGACGCTCGCTGGTGGAGAAACCAGGTGCGGCAAACGGCCAAACTTCCGCTCTACTTGGCCTGGAGGGGTATCTGGCGGCGGCCGCCAAACCGGCGTCACTACAACCGGCTAATTCCTGGCAGCTACCCCGCGCCACCGACAAAACTTATGCGCCTACGTCCGACGTGGCCCCCCGGCTGCTGGCGGCGCTGCGCCCGGAACTGGCCCCGGTTTTATACCGCACCTGGCGCGACCTGCCGCTGACGCCGGCAACGGCCGTGCAGGTATTGGCGCTGCGCACACGGGCATCTGTCTTCGGCCACAACGCCGCCGCCAGCGAATCATTTGCCATTCGCCTGCGCCTGGTTGGTATGCAAGATGGGTTTGGCATTCGCATCACCATTGTCATCGGGCCCCATTCGGTTGTTTATCCGCCTGATGATGAAGCACCGTTGCCTTTAGAGGATGGAGAATTCAATATAGATTTTCCGGACGCCAACGAAACAATCACCTTTACCCTATCTGTTGGCAGGGATGAGAATGGACGAAGACTATTACCCATAGAAATGCTTTTTCGTTTTGCCCACCGGCCAATGGTGGTGGACGGCCGTGTAGATGCCCAGGGCCGGGCCAGCGTGACCAGCAGTGGCAGTAATCCGGTGACGCTGCGCCTGGACAGCGCTGGCGCCTCATCGGATGGGGAGAGTAGGGAGCCTGAGATAAGCATTCACGGGGAAATAAACACAATGGCAAATATGTCCACCGAAGTTGCCGATGTGGTCTGGCTGGACACAACGTATGGGCAAATTGTGCCGGGTAGTTGGGTGGCGCTGGCACGGCCGTCTGCCTCTGGCGAACCCGGTGACGAAAACTACATCCCCCAAACCGTCATCGCCCAGGTCACGGCCGTGAGTGATCAGTCGCGGGCCGATTATGGCCTGCCTGGCATGAAAAGCACCCGCCTGACGTTAGATCGCGCCTGGCTGAACCCGGCTCAGGATGGTTTTGGCGTCATTCGCGGTACGGCCGTTTTTGCCCAAAGCGAACCGCTGACCCTGGCCGAAGCGCCCCTTGACCCGGTAGCCGAGGCGATTTGCGGCCGCGAAATTGAACTGGATGGGCTGTATGACGGATTGGAAGCGGGCCGCTGGCTGATTATCAGCGGCGAACGCACCGACGTGAAACCGGAAGGGCGAGAAAGGGCCAATATCAGAGACGGCGATGAAGACACGGCCGTATCCCTGCCCGGCATTCCGGCTACTGAACTGGTGATGTTGGCCGGGGTGGTGCAGGATTACAACCCCGCCGTGCCCGGCGAAACGATCCATACCCGGCTGCAACTGGCGAACGACCTGGCCTACTGTTACAAACGAGATACCGTCATCATTTACGGCAACGTAGCCAAAGCCACGCACGGCGAGACGCGCCAGGAAGTGTTGGGCAGCGGCGACGGCAGCAAGCCGTTTCAACGCTTCACCCTCAAACAGCCGCCGGTCACCTTTGTCTCCGCCCCCACCCCCAGCGGCGTGGCCAGCAGCCTGGTGGTGCGGGTGAATGACATCCAATGGCACGAAGCGGAGAGCCTGGTGGGGCTGGAACCGGCCGACCGCCAGTTCACCACGCAAACGGATGACGAGGAGAAGATGACGGTGATTTTTGGCGACGGCCGTTACGGAGCGCGCCTGCCCACCGGCATTGAAAACATCCGGGCGGTCTACCGCAACGGCATTGGTAAGATGGGCAACGTGGCCGCCGGGCAAATCAGCCTGTTGGTGACACGGCCGTTGGGCGTCAAAGGCGTCATCAATCCCCTGCCCGCTACCGGCGGCGCCGACCGGGACAGCCGCGATCAGGCGCGGCGCAACGCCCCCATCGCCGTCACCGCCCTGGATCGGCTGGTCTCCGTAGCCGATTATGCCGACTTTGCCCGCACGTTTGCCGGGATTGGTAAGGCCAGTGCGGTGCAATTGGCGGACGGCCGTCGCCAGGTTGTCCACCTGACCATTGCCGGGGCCGGTGACATCCCCATAGACAAGAATTCTGACCTGTACTACAACCTGAGCCAGGCCGTCCGCCAGTTTGGCGACCCCTACCAGCCGGTGCAGATAGACATCTACCACCGCAAACTGCTCATCATCAGCGGCCAGGTGCGTCTGCTGCCCGATTATCTGTGGGAAGCGGTCGCCCCTCAAATACGCAGCCGTTTGCTCGATACATTCAGTTTTGAGCGCCGCCATCTGGGGCAGGACGTGGTGTTGAGCGAAGTAATCAGCGTCATCCAGGCCGTGCGCGGCGTTGCCTACGTGGACGTGGACATTTTGGACGCCGTTGCCGGGGACGCCAGCCTGGAAGAGTTAACAAACCTGGCCAACACATTAAAATTGCAAACGCGCCTGGGGGCCGCCATGGCCCACATCAATCCGCAAGCGACAGACCCGGATGAGCATATCCAACCGGCCGAACTGATTTACCTCAGCCCAGACGTGCCGGATACGCTGATCCTGACGGAGTTGTCCCATGACTAAAAATCCCGACCGTCTTTACGAACTGCTGCCCGTCATTTACCGCCAGCGCGACGTGGCCGAGGGCTACCCGTTGCAGGCATTACTGCGCGTTATCGCCGAACAGGTGAATGTGGTGGAGGCCGACATGGATCAGTTGTATGAAAACTGGTTCATTGAGACCTGCCAGGATTGGGTGGCGCCCTACATTGGCGACCTGATCGGCTACCAACCGGTACACGAGGCCGGCGAACCGGGCGACATTACCACCGCCCAGGGCAGCCAGCGCAACAAAATTCTAGTTTCCCGCCAGGAGGTGGCGAACACCATCCGCTACCGGCGGCGCAAAGGGACGCTGGCGCTGCTGGAACTGCTGGCGCAAGACGTGGCCGGCTGGCCGGCGCGGGCGGTGGAGTTTTACCGGCTGTTGGGCTGGACGCAGGAGTTGAATCATTTGCGGTTGGCGCACGGCCGTACCGCCGACCTGCGCCTGGGTGAAGCCCTTGACCGGTTGGGCACACCTTTTACCGATCTGGCGCACACGGTGGACGTGCGCCGCATCAATTCGCCCCGCCGCCGTGGTTGGCCCAATCTCAACGGCGTCGGTCTTTTTATCTGGCGGCTGAAAAGCTACTCCGTCACAGAAACGCCCGCCTACTGCCTGGAACAGGTGGGGCCGCATGTCTACACCTTCAGCGCCTTGGGCAACGATACCCCCCTCTACAACCGGCCACAGCCGGAACCGGAGCCAACCCACATTGCCGAACCGTTGAACCTGCCTATTCCGATCCGACGACGGCCGTTTGAGGAACGAGTGGAGCGCGATGGCAAAAAAGCCACCCAGGCGTCGCCCGACTATTACGGCGCGGGCAAAAGCCTGCTCATCTGGGCGCCCGACTGGCCGCGCAAAGGGGCGGCGCAGCCGCTTGCCAACAGCCAGATCATCCCCGCCGATCTGAGCGACTGGCAATACACCGTGCCGCGCAACTTTATCGCCGTTGACCCGGAATTGGGGCGCATCCTCTTTCCGGCCAACCAGCTACCCAAACAGGGGGTGCGCGTCAGTTACCAGTACGCCTTTAGCGCCGATATGGGCGGCGGCGAGTATAACCGCGCCCTGTCACAACCGGCGGGCGCGGTGGTGTACCCGGTGCGCGGCAAGGATGAACTGCAAAAGGCGTTGGCGGCCTGGGATGAAAACAGCGAGGCGTTTGAAGATCAACCGGCGCAGGCGGTGTTTGAGATCATGGATAGCGGCGTCTACACCTTGCCCATTCGCATTCACTTGAAAGCGGAACATGATTTGCAACTGCGGGCGGCCAACGGCACGCGGCCCATTATCCGCCTGCTGGATTATATGGCCGACCGGCCCGACGCTTTTACGGTGACGGGTGAGGCTGGCAGCCGGTTTACGCTGGATGGGCTGCTGATTAACGGCCGTAGCCTGCAAATTCTCGGCCCCGAAATAGAGCCGGACGCGCCGCCAGACAGCCATCCCGCTGAAGATTTATGCCGCCTCACCATTCGCCACACTACCCTGGTGCCCGGCTGGATGCTGGACAATAACTGCGAACCAAGACGCCCCAATGAGCCCAGCCTGGAATTGATCAATACCGGCGCCCACGTTCACATCGAACGCAGCATCCTGGGCACGATTCAGGTGACGGCCGACCAGGTGCGTACTGACCCCATTACCATTCACCTGAGCGACAGCATCCTGGACGCCACCGGTTCTGACTGTGACAGCCCGGCCTGCGAGGCGCTGGGCGCGCCGGGCTGGCCGCTGGCCCACGCCGTGCTAACCGTTTTGCGCAGCACCGTCATTGGCAAGGTATTCGTCCACGCCATTGACCTGGCCGAAAACAGCATCTTTATGAGCCGGGTGCGGGTGGGCCGCCGCCAGCGGGGTTGTATGCGCTTTTGTTACGTGGCCCCCGGTTCACGCACGCCGCGCCGCTACCAGTGCCAGCCAGACCTGGTGGAGCAGATCGTTACGGACACCGCGCCGGAAGGCCTGGAGCGAGACCAGGCGAAAGAGCGGGAACAACTGCGGGTACGGCCGTTGTTCAACAGCACCCGCTACGGTACCCCCACCTATTGCCAGTTGGCGCTGACCTGCGCCCCGGAAATCCGGCGCGGCGCAGACGACGAGTCCGAGATGGGCGCTTTTCACGATTTATACCAGCCGCAGCGGGAAGCGAATTTGCGCGCCCGGCTGGACGAATTTACCCCGGCAGGCATGGACGCCGGGCTTATTTTTGCGAGCTAATCATTTGCGGACGATTTTCTAAATCGTCCAACTGGAGGACACCATGAAAGGGGACTTTACCCGTAATACCTTTGACCCGGCCAGACAATTTACGCGCGTGCTGATGCAGCAAGGGCGTGTGCAGTTGGATGCCGATTGGAACGAGCAAGGCGCGATTTTGCTGCATTATCTCCAGGCGTTGGCCGCCGACCTGATTGGCCCCCACGCCGGGCCGCAGGGGAATGTGGGCTTTCAGATTATGCCGGTGGAGCGCGGGGGGACGATCACGGATTTGCAGATCGGCGCCGGCCGTTACTACGTGGACGGCCGTTTGTGCGAAAACCCTGCTCGTTACGACGAGGAGGGCAACATCATCCCCGTTGCCTATTATGGGCAGACCAACTACCCGTTGGATAGAGCAGAAGATCCGTTACCAGACCTGCCCTTTCTGGTGTATCTGGATGTGTGGGAGCGGCTGATCACGGCCGTTGAAGACGACACCATTCGGGAAGTGGCGCTGGGTGGGGCGGACACGGCCGTGCGCGCCCAACTGGTCTGGCAGGTGAAGGTGAGCCATGAGGCTCCCAACGACCCCACGAATGATCAGGAGTGGCGCACGTTTACAGAACGGTGGCAGCCGGCCAACCGGGGCCTGTTGAAAGCCCGCGCCCAACAGGGCAGCGACAGGCCAGATGACGCCTGCATCACTCCGCCGGACGCCCGGTATCGTGGCGCGGAGAACCAGCTTTACCGGGTGGAAATTCACCAGGGCAGCTCCGACAAAAACGGCAGACCGCAGCAGGCTACCTTCAAATGGTCGCGGGACAACGGTTCGGTCGTTTTTCCCATCCGCCGCCTGAGTGGGGCTGTGGCTACGGTAGAGGGGTTGGGGCGGGACGGCCGTACCGGTTTACAGCCCGGCGATTGGGTGGAAGTGGTGGATGACGGCTACGCCTTGCGCAACGAGCCGAGGCCACTCCTAAAAGTTCAGGCCGTAGATGGCATGGCCATGACCGTTACCCTCTCCGGCGTACCCGATGGCGACTATACAAACCATCCACTGCTGCGACGTTGGGACAGCCCCGACACTATCAAAATTGAGGAAGGCAAATCGTTGCCATTGGAAGACGGTATTGAGATTGAGTTCCAGTCGTTAAGAGAGGAAGGCGAGAACCACAGCTACCGCAGCGGCGATTACTGGCTCATTCCGGCGCGCACGGCTACCGGCGACGTGGAATGGCCCGGCCCGGTAGATGACCCCGCCTGGATGCCGCCACATGGGGTGGCCCACCATTACGCGCCGTTGGCGCGCGTGTCGGCCATTGGAAATGTGGAGGATTTACGCCGCCAGTTAAAGACCAGTTGGGAACCGGTACCTGCACGGGATCCGAGGTCATAAGGAATGCCATTCGCCGGCTGAGGCCAGCCAAAAGCGGGGGTAAGAAAAGCCGAGATTACTCTTCAGAGATCAAAATCCTCTCTGGAACTTTTTTCGTTTCCCCTCTTGACTTTTACCGGATTCTCAGGAAAACACGGCCGTCCTCACCTGGTAGCTTTTGGAAATGCGTCCCCAGACGCACCGTTTCAACCCCTCTCAAAGATTATTTCATTAGCATTTTCTATTCAGAAGAAGATGGTGGTTATATTGCCGATATTCCCGATTTGCGCTTTTGCTCCGCATTTGGCGAGACACCCGAAGAGGCGCTGCGCGAAGTGCAAATTGCCAAAGAAGCCTGGCTGGAAACGGCGCGTACCGGTGGTAAACCTATCCCCAAACCAATGTACCGACCGGCAATCTATCGCCTGGCGACGCCCGCCACATTTTCCACCACCTGATAGGCTGGCCGTACCCCATACATCAGGCCGGTTTTGTGGTGGTGACACGGCCGTTTGCCCGTTATACTATGCACAGTCAGAACAAATGGTCACCAACAAAAAAGAGGTTTATAATCCACTCATCGTGGGCCGACTTTGTGCAACAAGGTGTTCTGATACCCAATGCAGTGGCTAAGGCGTTGGTCATTGCAGGTTTCGTTTGACCGCGCCGCATCAATCCTTTATCGTTAGCCGCTTAATCTGTCATCGTCAATCATGAAAATATGAACCCATGAGTACAATCATCTTAAGCATATTATCGGGAATTGGCGGTATGTTTGGATGGGGAATCTATGATTTTCTAGGCGGTGTTTTTTCTAAGCAGATTGGTTCTTTCAAGTCTTTATTTTGGTCACAGTTGGCTGGCCTAATTTCCATCCTTCTGCTTGCCTTGATCTTCAAAACAGAAATCAACCTTCCTGCTTTGGCAATCCTCTTGTTCCCAGTTGCGTCCATCGTTTATTCCGCTGGTTACTTGTTTTTCTTCAAAGGCTTTGAAAAGGGGAATGTGTCAATCATTGCCGCAACCATGAATTTATGGGCAGTGTTCACAATGGTGTTTGCTTTTCTTTTCATGGGACAACGCCTCACCACGACCCAAACCATAGGCGTATTTATGATTATCGCTGGAGCAACATTAGCCTCCATTGATTGGGCCAATGTTGGAAGTCAAAAACTACGGCTGTCATTGGGCGTGAAAGAAGCAATTATGGGAGCGTTTTTCTTTGGAATTTTCTGGAATTTCAGCGAGATTATATCCGAAGAAATTGGGTGGCTGTTGACAACCCTTCTTATAAAATTTGGAATTGCGATCTTCCTGCTTATCTTCTCGTTTGCTGTCAAGCAGGAAATTGGATTAACGAATAGTTCAAGAAAGACAAAACACGTGATCTTACTAATGGGCGTTATTGAAGTTGCCGCAGTAGCACTTGTAAATTACGGTTTGACGATCGGCGACGCAATACTAATAACGCCAATCGCATCTGCTTTATCAATTGTGACGATTATGCTGGCTGTAATGTTCTTGAACGATAGAGTTTCAAGATTTCAAGGCTTTGGAGTCTGCATGGCAATTGTTGGTATAGTAGCAACTGCCTTCTGATAAAATGCGCCTAACAATGCGTGCAGTGGACAGGTGGGTACGCGGCGCGTTTTCAGACATTTTTCTGAACTTTGAGCTTTTCCCGTTTCGACGGCGAGTCTCAGCCCTCCCACCAGCCACTAACGCTCGTCGTTAGTCAAGTCATTAAAAGCCCACGGCCGTACCCCCTCCCCCTCCTCTATCACACCACAAAAGACCCGAAGGGTTTCCCAAACCCTTCGGGTCTTTTTCATTTACGGCTTGCGGACAATGGGTAAGTAGATCACCAGATTATCCGGCGGCGGGGGTGGGGCGCCGGGGATAATGAGGGTGGCGCTGGCGGCGGTGTTGTTAGGCGACACGGCCGTACACCAATAACCCAAAATAATGCTATACTCCCTTCATTTGGAGGCGATACCTATGGAAACACAAACTGTCAGACCCAAAAAGGCCTTAGAACAAGAGTTAATTGCCACAGTGAGGGCATTGCAACCACACCGGGCACGGCAAGTGCTGGATTTTGCCCGTTGGCTGCAAACACAGACACCGCATGTCGGATTGCCCGACGAAGAGATAACGCCAGAAGAATTGGCGCTTGAAGAAAAAGCGTGGGAAGCAACTTATCTGGCTAACCAGGAAAAGTTTCGAGAGATGGCGGAACAGGCTCTTAACGATTTAGAAACAGGCAATACGTTGGAATTGGTCATAGAAAATGGCAAAGTCAGCACTCGATGAAGTCGCGAACCACCAAACAGTTCTGGGAACTCTATAACGCCTTGCCCAAGGATATTCGGGAACTTGCCGACAAAGCGTATGTGTTATGGCAAGAAAATCCCCACCACCCAGGACTACAGTTCAAACGAGTAGACCCGGAAAAACCGATCTACTCCGCCAGAGTAGGGCGGAATTATCGTGCTCTGGGGGTACTACAAGGGGACACCATCACCTGGTTCTGGATTGGCAAACACGAAGTTTATGATCGAATTTTGCGTTAGTTCGCTGTTCTTTCCAACAGTTCCCTATCAAAAAGCCCTCCGATGATGGAGGGCTTTTTGTTTTACGGCTTGACGATGATCGGCAGGTAGACCACCAGATTGTCCGGCGGCGGGGGTGCGCCGGGGATGATGAGGGTGGCGGTGTCGCTGGCGGTGGTGTTGTTGGCGGATACGGCCGTACCCGTCACCACATACGTCCCGCCACCGGTCGCCGTCACCGTCAGCAGCAGGTGGGCGGTACTGTGCGCGGGCAGGGGCAGGTCGGGCAGTTCCACCTGGCTGCTGGCCCCCGGTACGCTGCTCTGGAGACTGTAGGTCGTGACCACACTGCCCGTATTGGTGACGATGAGCGTGAACGAGGCCGTTAATGTGCCGGAGGGCACGGTCTGGCTGGTGGGCGTCAGTTCCACCGCCACCGCTTCATACGGCAGCAGCGTCACCGGCCGCGTGTCCTGGCTGATAATGGCGCTTTCCGTTTGTGATTGGGCGGCCACTACCAGATCAACCACGCCCGGCAGCAGCGTCTCCATGCCGTCGGCCGTCAGGGCGATGGTTTGCGCCTGGCCGGGGCTGAGCGTGACGGCGTTTGTGGCGAAGGTCGCCACCGTGGCCAGTACACCCGCCACCTGCAAGTCAAAGGTGTCCGCCACCAGGCCAGTATTGCGCACCTGCACCTGCCACACGGCCGTGTCCCGTGGATCCACACTCGTTGGCCCGGAGAGAATGCTGATTTGCACCCCCCGGTTGCCCACCTGCACCACACCGGTCACTTCGGCAGCAGCCGCCGGATAGTTCTGGCCAACGGCCGTTGCCGTCACCTCATAATCCCCCATCATCGCCCCCACCGGCGGTGTCACCAGCAGCGTCAGGGCACGGCTGTTCATAAAGTAAGGGGGCAGGGTGACGCTGCTCACCGGCTGACCGTTATCTAGTAATGCCACGTCCCAACCGGCGGGCACAGTCACGTCCAGATCAAACGTCTCTTGCAGGCTGCCGCTGTTGGTGACGGTGAGGGTGAGCACGGCCGTGCTGCCCGGCCCGGTCAGCGCCGGGTCAGGGGCCAGGGCCAGGTCTACGGCGGGCGCGGCGGTGATGTCCAGGATGGCGTCGGCACTGTCGGCCGCGCCGCTGGCAATGGCGGTTACGAGCAGGGTGAACGGCCGTGGCCCAGCTTCATTGGCGCTGGCGCTAAAGCTGAAATCCGCTGATTGCCCCGCGGGGACAAAGAAGCTGCCCGGCAGGGTGACGTCGGCCAGCCCGGAGGGGGTGACGGTGTAGTTCTGATCGGTTGTTTCCAGGTTGGAGATGGTCAGGGTATAAACGGCCGTCTCGCCCACCACCGCCGTTTGATAGGCCGGGTTGATAGCTACATCCACGCCGTCGGTGATGGTCAGTTCGGCGGCCACGTCTTCAGCGCCACTGCCGTTGTCTACATTCACGAGCAGAGGCAGGGTGTCCGGCACGGCCGTCGCCGGAATGGTCACGGTCAGGGGCACAATGATGGTGCTGTTGGCCGGGACGGGTACGCTGGTGGGGGCCGTTGTCCAGTCAGCCAGCGGCCCGCTGACGGCGATGGTGTAATTGCCCGGCGTAGCCGCCAGGTTGGTGAGGCTGAGTTCGTAAACGGCCGTGCCGCCCGCCGGTCTGGTGTGTAACGGCGGCTCCAAAGCCGCCAACCGGGCGGCGGTGACGTAGAGCGGCGGCAGCGTCAGGTAGTTGGAGCCACCCGCCAGGGTGTAGGCTACCTGTGTGCCTTCGGCTATTTTGCGCACTTCGCCTGGCTCCAGGCCCGTCACCAGACTTTGGAAGGTACGGGTGACGGCGGGCGCAGTCCAGTTCTGGCTGTAATCCCAACCATAGGTCGGATCGGTGGCGGTGGTGGGCGGCACGTTGAATGTGCCGGGCAGGACGGCCACGCCGGTGATGGCCGCCGTGTGGGTCAGGTTGACGCTGTAGTTGGGCAGCGGATGAATCAGTTCGGTCTGGGCGCGGTAGGTGTTGTGCGTCTCCCAACTGGGCGATTCAGTGAAGGGTACGGTCAGGTCATCTTCGATGTTGGTGATGCTGTAGTTGAGCTGGTGCCACAACGGCCGCGCCGGCCCCCAGACGCCGTCAAAGCCAAAGACGCGGATGCCGCCAAACGCAGGCACGATGACCTCGGCATAACCGTCACCGTCTACGTCGGCGGCGACGGGCACGTCGGTGCCGGTGGCGGAGTAGGCCAGCGGTTCGTTGAAGAGGATGTTCCCGGTACGGCCGTCGAAAATGGTAAAGCCCATGCCGTCCCCATTCCATAAGATTTCTGCCGCGCCGTCACCGTCCAGGTCGGCGGCGGAGGTGTTGAGCGGGGAACTATCTGGCGCGAGTGTTGTCCATTTCAGCGTACCATCGGCTTCAAAGGCGTAGAGGGTGCCACCGTTGAACAGGGAGGAGGCGATGATCTCCATCGCGCCATCGCCGTCAATGTCGGCGATGGTGACGCCGCCGGTACGGCCGGGATCGAGGGGAGCCGTCCACTGCACCGTGCCATCTGCACCGTTAAAGGCAAAGAGCAGGGTTTCGGAGGCCATCACCACTTCGGGCAGGCCGTCGTTGTCCAGGTCGGCAACGGCGGGCGCACCGTAAGCGTGCAGGGGGTTGGTGAACACAAATGTCCATACGATTTGCGGCGTACCCAGGTTGTAATCAAACAGGGTAAGCGTATCGTTATAGTCGTGTACCAGGATGTCCAGCAGGCCGTCACCGGTCAGGTCAGCCAGGACAGGAATGCCCCAACCGTTGGTATCGGCCGTTTGCCAGGCAATCGTGCCATCGTGTTCGAACACCACCAGATTGGTATTCAGGTTGATGACAATTTCCGGTTCCGGGTCTAAGTCTAGATTGCCGACAGCCGGGGTGCCATAGAAGCGGTTGGAGGCAACAGCGTTGGTTGACCAGTAAGGCGTGCCGTCGTGATGGTAGGCGTAGACGCCGATGTGGTTGGCGGTGACGATTTCCGCGCCGGGCTGCCCATCCAGGTCAGCAATAGCCACGCCGCCGACGTGCTCAAAACCGTTGAAGATGTTGTAGGCCACGCTCCAGATGATGGGATCGCCGCCGCCCGCGTCTTGCCCATCACCGCGCAGCACGAATAGTTCGCCGTTTGGCCCCAGGTGGCTGGCGGTGAGGGCGATTTCCACGCTGCCATCGCCGTCCAGGTCGCCGGTAGCCAGGGCGGAATGCACACCACCCCACCAGGACGCGCCGCCGGTGCGGTCGCTTTCCCACCATTCGGCGAGGGGCCGGTAGGGGATGGGCGGCTGATTACTGGCGAAGGCGTCTACGCGGATGCCGATATTATTGTTGATGTGGGCCACATGTGCGCCCTCGCCAAAACCGCTGAAGTGATGGGCGATGGGCTGCTGGGAGAAGGGGTATATCTGGTCAATGGTTTGCACAAATTGGCCGTCTACATACAGGTCTACCAGGTTGGTGCCAACGCTGGCGCTGAAGCCGTAGAAGGTGAAGCTGTCGCCGGTGAAGGCGTACCAGACGTTGCCGGGGTAGTTGCCCGCGCCGTTGACCACATAGTCGCCGTTGATGCCGTTGGGGTGGCTGACGGTGTTGAGCAGGTCGCTGATGTGAACACGGCCGTTCATCTCCACCTGGCTGGCATTAACAATATCATCGGGCATGGGTTGGCCGTCCCACACGTCAATGTAATCCAGGTAAATGCGGTGCTGCGGGCTGGGTGGGTCGGGGATGCCCAGGACGGTGACGCTGATGGTGTGGCTGCCGGTGAGCAAGCCGGTGACGGGGAAGCTCTTCACGCCGGAGTCGGCGCTGTAGGTGCCGACGGCGCCGTAGCTGATACCATCCACGAAGATTTCCGCCTGGCCGCCGTACTGGTTGGTGAAGAAGCCGACGCTGGCCCAACGGCCGTCAAAGGTCAAACTCACACTGTCATTGGCGGTGGTGGAAAGGACGGAATAGCCGTTGCTGGAATCCCATTGATACTCCTCGCTCCAGCTTGACGGCCGTTGGTTATAAGCCGCCACGCCATTGTAAATCAGCGCCGGATCATCCTGTTCGTAGCGGACAACGCCGGTGTAAACGGGGGTCTGGTAAAAGGGAGGGCTGCCCGGTGTGGTGAAGGCGTCTACGGTCAATTCGCCATAATACCGCTCCAGTTGCAGGACGTGCAGACCGGGGCCGAGATTGTTGAAGGAGAAGGTGCGGCTGACGACGGTGTCGTTGTACAGGTTGATTTCGGCCAGCGGCTGGCCGTCTACGAGTACCTTTGTCCACTGGCTGCCCTGGTTGTTGGCGATGGCGCGGAAGGTGACAGAGTCACCCGTAAAGGGGAACCAGGCATTGGCCGCGCCGGTGATGGCGTCTTGCAGGTATTGGCCGCCGCTGGCCTGTGGGCTGCTGTTGAGCGCCCAGCGGAAACTGCGCTGGATGCGCTCATCTAATTCTTCAAACGTGCCATCGGGCAAAGCTGTGCCGTCCCATACGTCAATGTAATCCAGTTGCACCAGGTCGTTGTTGGCAAAGGGGTTCTTTTGCCCCAGGACGTTGATGGTCAGGGTGTGGCTGCCGGGGGCCAGGTTGTGGTAATAGGCGGAAACGGTGGTGGGGTCGCGGCGATAGGCGTCTATGATGCCCTGGCTGACGCCGTCTATGAAGATTTCGGCGTAACCGCTCTGGATTGCGCCGTAAAGCCCAACGCCGACGCTGACGCCATTGAAGGTGAAGCTAATGGTATCACCCGGATTGCCGGAAGAGTACATGTAACGGTCGCTGACAACATCGTTGAATTCGCTGCTCCACGTATTGGCCGTTTGGGGGAAGGGAACGCCGTTGTACAGGATACCGGCGGCGTTTTCTTCGTAACGGTGGAAGCTGCCGATGGTGGGCGGCGGCGTAGGTGGTTCGCTGGCGGGCACGGTGAACAGATCCATCGTGGCCTGCCCACGGAAGGCGCGCACAGTGAGAACGTGCGGCCCCGCGCCCAGGCCATCGAAGGTGAAGGTGCGTGGTTGCACGGCAAAACCGGTCAGGTCAAAATAACCACGAAAGTCGTCATCGGTGTAGAGGGCAATCTTTTCGGAGTTGCCAAAGCTGATGGCCTGGAAGGTGATGGAGTCGCCGGTGAAGGGGAACCAGGCGCTCTGGCCGTTGCGGTAATAGCTGCCGCCGCTGGCGTTGGGGTCGTTCTGGTTGGTCCAATTGCTGCTGCGCCAGACGCGCACGTGGTCTTGTTCGTATGCGCCATCGGGCATGTCGGTGCCGTCCCAGGTGTCGAAGTAGTCCAGGCTGACGCGGGCGCCGGTGCTGAACGGGTTTTGGGCGCCGGTGACGCTGACGGTGATGGTGTGGGCGGTGTCGGCCAGGCCGTCAATAGTCACGCGCTTCACGTCGGCGTAGCGGCTGTAAAGGTCTACGGTACCCTGGCTGACGCCATCTATCAGAATTTCGGCATGACCGCTTTGGCCGGAGGTGTAGAAACCAACCGCGACCCACGTGCCGCTAAAGTTGAGGCTGGCGGTGTGCCCGGCGGTGGCGGAGCGGTGGTAGCTGCCACCGCTGGGGATGGCATCGTTGAAGCTTGTCCAGGTACCGGTGTAGGTGATCGCCGCGCTGCTGTTTTCGGTGCGGGTAATGGCCCAGGTGGTGAGAGGAGATTGGAGATTGGAGATTGGAGATTGGGAGATTGGGAGATTGGGAGATTCGTTGGCCGTAATCGGTAATCCGTAATCCGTAATCGGTAAGCGGTAGTCGGTGATCGGTTCGGGTTCGGCAACGGTCACAGACGCAAACCGCCCACCAAGCAATGACTCTTCGCGGACGCTGCGTCCGTCGCTCACTGCTAACTGCTCACTCAGCAACGGCCGTTCCACCCATTCAAACAGCGGTTGCGTCGCCGCCGGTGGCAGGATGGTCTCGCCGAGCAGGGCGGTGGTGATGGTGGTGGTGACGGTGACATCGCCGGTGGGCACGATGAGCGGGCTGACGCTGTGGGAAACGCCTAAGCCTTGCCCAACGCCCAGGTAGCCAATGCCAGAGCCATCAGATACGGCCAGGTCAACGGTGAGGGTGTAGACGCCGGCCGCCCAGCCAGAGGTGTTGACGGTGGCCAGGTCGTAGGCGCGGGGGTTGCCGATGAGCAGAGTAACGGGGATGTCAGCGCTCCATTGCACGCTGCCGCCGGGGGCCAGGATTTCGCTGTGGGCGATCAGGTTCTGGCGTATACCGGCCACATTGGCCACGGTAACGCTAAGGTCGGTGCTGCTGGTTCCCGTTTCCACGAAGGGGGGATCGGCGGCCACGGCCGTGACCTGCACAAATTTGTCTACCACGTTGAGGCGGGCAACGGCCGTGTCGGAAGCCAGGCTGGAAGCCTGGGCTACGACGGTGGCGGCAAGATCATAGCTGCCCAGGCTGGCGGGGGTGGTGTTGATGGGCAGCACGGCCGTGTCGCCGGGGTCGAGCGTGGGGTTATAGGTCTGGTCGCCGCCGGGGGTGGTAACGGTGACGGCGTAGGTGGCGGCCAGGTTGCCCAGGTTTTGCACGGTGAGGGTGAGGGTGGCAGTGTCGCCCAGCAGGATGGCGTCCAGGTAAGGGGTGAAGCGGGCGTCGGGTAAGTACGCTTCAATGGCGCACAGTTCATCGCTCATCATAGACACGGCCGTGCTGATGCTGCCCAGGTCGGCCAGGATGTCGGTGGCGGTGGTGTGCGTGGCCAGGGTGGTGACGGCCGTTTCGATGGCATCGTCGGCGGTAAGCTGAGTGCTGGTGGCGCGGGCATAACTGACCACGCTCTGCCCGGCGGCGACGGCCGTGTCCCGCTGCGGCAGATTGCAGCTGCCGTCGGCGCAGGAGGCTTCCAACGTACTCATTGCCAGCGCCAACGATTGTAACGCGCCGGAAAGAGCGTCGCTGCCCAGATTGCAGCTATCGGCCGCTTCATAGACCGGCCCGGTGAGTGGGCTGACGATTTGCACTTCCGCCTGCGCGTACTGGGTATAACTGTCCGGGGCGGTGGAGGCGAACCAGAGTGGGTAGCGGCGGCCGACTTCGGCGGTGGTGACGTTGAGGGTAAGCGTTTGCTCGTTCGTCTGATCCACGTTTAGAGAGATTGGAGATTGGAGATTGGAGATTGACCAGTTGGCTACCGGTAATGTTGGCGTGATGGGGAAGCTGCCGGAGGCGTTGCCGACGTTGCTCATGCTCAGTTCTATCGGCTGGCTGCTGCTGGCGGTCATGTAGAGGACGGGCGGGTTGATGAGCAGGTGGTTGTGCGCCTGTCCGGGCATTGTCCAGGGGATGGATACGCTGTCGTTCAGGCTGCCGCCGTCTGTGGCGGTGACGTTGAGGGTGAAGCTGGCGCCGGGCGACGGCCGTGTCGGTGGCGCAACGTACAATCCAACATGGGTGCGGCCAAAGGGGGGCAGGGTGATATTGGCGGAGGTTTGTTCACGGCCGTTGAGCACAATCCAACCCGCCGGTGCGCTGGTGACGTTCAATGTGAGCGTTTTGGTGACGCTGCTCTGGTTGTGCAGGCGTAGGCGGAAGGCGGAAGCGGGCATTTCGGCTTCGCCGTCGTTCGTTTCATTGGACACGGCCGTGCTGCCGGGCACCACCGGGATGGTGATGTTTTCTTCCACCTGGTAGCTCAGGTCAATGGCCTGCTGCGTGGGTATGGTGATGGTGTGTTCAATCGTCTCAATCAGGGCGCGGTTTTGGCGGGATTGGCCGACGATGGTGAGGGTGTAATCACCAACGGCCGTGCCTGCCGGGGCCACAATCTGCACGATGTCCGTGTCCGTAAAACCGACGCTCCATCCGGCGGGTACGTATGTCCACACATCCAGGTGGCCGTTGAAGTTGGCCTGGGCGTTGATGTCAAGACTGTAGACAGAGAGCGGTAAGGCCGTGCCTGTGCCAGAAGCCGTCAGCGTAAAGGCGGGCGTGCCGCCGCTGCCGGTAACGGGAATCACTTGCCCGGCGTATTCCGTCGGCGTCAATCGGTCAGCCTGATAGCCAAAGGGCATCTGCGGCAGCGGAATGGCGGCGTGCTCATACCCGGCAATCAGGTATTGCTCCAGCCCGCAGTTATCAATTGGGCAGAGCGGGGCAGGCAGGTAAAACCAGGGTGTGGCCGAGCCACCGCGCAGCGCGGGTGAGGTGGGATCGGGCGGTGACCAATCATCCAGGCAGGCCGCGCCAGAGCCGCCGCCGGGGTTGCCTTGCAGGGCAGGCACCACATTATCCACGATGCAGTCAAACCATAACTGATGCACCGATTCGCCGAAGTCGTCCCAGGCGCTCCACACTTCCCAGGCGATTTCGGCGATCAGCTGGGCATACTCAATCAGTGCGCCGTGGGTACCGTCGTCCAGGACGCTCACGGCCGTGCCCGTCACCGGGTCAATTTCCCACCAGCCCAGGCGCGGTTCGCCGTCAATGAGCACGGGCGCTTTGGGGATCAGCACCTCTTTGCCCGCAATGAGGGCAGCGGCGGCGTAGCCATAGCTGTTGGGGTCAGGCAGATAGAGATCGAGCAAGTCTAGCTGGTTGGGTTTGACGTAGACGAAGCCGATGCCCTGCGCCTGCGCTTCGTCGAAGATACGGGCGGTGGTGACGGGGGTTTCGCCGAGCGGATGACGCAGCGCGTCTCCTTCAAAGTAGGATTCGGCCACGGCTTTGACCCATTGGGCGGTGCGGGCGGCAGCTAACGGCCGTCCCGGAGCAACAATCACAGCGGCGTTGGTATTGCGCAAATCTACGGAGCGGGTGGCCGCGTCCTGGATGCTCACGCCCTGCATGATGATGATGCGCGGTTGGTTGTAGAACAACTTCACGCCCAGGTTTTGCTGCAACTCGTCCGCGGCCGGGTCAGCCTGGCGGGCAAATTCCAGCCCGGAGAGGGCGTAGAGGAGGGCGCGGGTTTGTTCGATGAGGACGGCCGTGTCCCCCACCTGGTCTTGCACTTCGGGGGCGGTGAGGTCTTCGCGGGGCAGGGCGTCTACGGCCGTGGCCAGGGTGAACATCTTTTGCTGCAAGCTGGTTTGCTGGCGTTGGGCAAAGTCGTTGTTGCGCAGGTGGTTGGGCAGGAAAACGGCCGAAAAGGAATCGGCAAAGCTAATAAACGGGGCGTTGTCGTCGGCCGGCGAGATGTTCAGATTACCGCCGAGCAGGCGCGTGCCAGGGCCAATCAAATCTTTGACGGGGCGGGTGAAGGTCTGGCTACGGCCGTCTGGGTCAGTGAGGGTAAAGGTGAGCCATTCGGCGGTGGTAAAGGTCGTCGCCAGGGGGAAATTGGTGAGCAGATCGGTGAACGGCTCGCCGGTGGTCACCAGGTCAGCGCCGTTCACGCCCAGGTAAGGGGTGTAGGTGTGCTGCACGGTGCCAAAGACCATACCACCGGGCACATTTGAGTCCACCAGATGGCCGAGGATGAGGGCTTTGCTGGCCAGTTGGGCGGTGTTGTAGGTAGCGGTGAGCGGGACGAAGGTGGTCAGATTGGTACCGCCGACGGGGAAGGTCTGGTACTGCTCCACTTCCAGGCTGAAGGCGACTTTGTGGCGCAGGCTGTCCGGAATGGCGGCGATGCGGTCATTGCTGCCAGGGGTGGCGAAGATGTCGCCGGGTTGGGCGGCGGCGAAGGAGGGGTCGAGGTTGGTCCAACCGCTGCCGGGCAGGTACGCTTCCACCCACCAGTGGTCTTGCACGATGGCCAGCAAAGCAGGATCGTTCAAGGGGTCGGCGGTGGGTTCGTCGGCGGGTTGGGAACCGGCCAAACCTTGCGTGGCGGGGAACATGCTGGCGATGAGGGTTTGGGCGTTGGCGGTGCTGAGCGAGCCATGACGGTAGCGGGCGGGGACGCCCGCGCTCCGCAGCATGGCGATGAGCAGGCTGGATTGATCCAGGCTGTTGCCCGCTTCGCCCCACAATGTGCCGCGTGTGCCGCGCAGCGAACCTTTGTAGGGGTCGTAGGCGAAGTCGCGTACCTGGTAGAAGGCGGCGAGGGGGTCTTGGGTTGTCACGGCCGTAGCCCAGAGCATATCGCTGTCGTGGCTGTCGGCGTCTATGGTGGGTTGGGTGAAGCTGGCGCTGACGGAGGTGGGGATGATGGTAGACGGCCGTGCGCCAGCCGCTACTTCTTCCCCCCACACTGTGCCAGTGGCCGTCGCGCCATTGTCCAGTTCTACAAAGGTGGGCGCGGTGGAGGGGGCGGCAATGGTGACAGTGACCACATGGCTGGCCTGGGGCAGCAGGTCGGGCAGTTGCCAGGTGATGGTGCTGCCGTTGACCGTGCCGCCGTTGGCGTCTACCAGTGTACCGTTGGTCAGCGTCAGTTGCAGTTCCGGGTCGGCCAGGGTGTTCATGTCGTCGCTGAGGTCATAAGCGGCCAACAATTCGACGGTGTCGGTGAGCGGGGTCGTGTCGGGGATGTCTGGCTGCAACGTGGCGGGCAGGTGGTTACTGACGGTGTAGCTGATGACGATGGTGCTGCCGGCGGTGGTGGTGGATTGGATGCGGGAGAGGGAGATTGGGAGACTGGCGATGGAGACATCGCGAGATTGGGAGATTGGGAGATTGGGAGATTGGGTGGCGGGGGCGGCGCGAAGGGGGGGCATGGCCGGAGCGATGAATTGGAGCAGCAGGGAGATGCTGACGATCAAGGAAACGAATGAGTGCAGTTGTTTTTTGCGGTACATAACCTAATCCTCCAGGGTAATTGGTTAACGGTAAACACGCCGTTAGCGAAGTTTTTTCACTTTTCAAGTTGGCCTGTCATTCCGAGCGGAGTCTGCGGAGCGAGGAATCCCTTCACTGTACAAGTGAGAGGGATTCCTCGTCGAAGACTCCTCGGAATGACACTCAAAATTTCATACTATGCTCGAAATCATCACTGTAGATCACAGTGGGCGGCGGGAAGCCGTTGAAGTGCCCGGCGATGGCGGTGGTGTATGCACCGGCGTTGCGGACGTAGAGCCGCTCGCCGACTTGTAGATCGGGGATGGGGTGGCCGGTGAACAGTTTGTCCATGCTGTCACAGCTGGGGCCGGCGATGGTGAAATGGGTCTGGGCACGGCCGTGTTCCACATCAAAACCAAGTTCATAGGCGAATTGCTCAATGGTGTCGAACAGGCCGTTGTAAATGCCCACGTCCAGATAAAGCCAGTCGGTGTTGCTGCGCCTGGCTTTGCCGATGACGCTGGTAACGAGCACGGCCGTGTCTCCCACCAGGAAGCGCCCCGGTTCAATCTGGAAACGAACCTGGTCAGTAAACAAGGTGTGGCGGGCCTCGTTGATGGTGTCGGTGATTTCGCTGAGGGTGGGGATGGCACGGCCGTAGGGCACGGGCAGACCACCACCGAGGTTTATCATGTTAAT
>JAHBVI010000114.1 GCA_019637635.1 Anaerolineae bacterium | reverse complement strand
TTTTTCTTTTGCCATCGTTTACAAATCCTTATTCTTGAAAATAGTGAGATGACTCTATGTATACAAAGGCAAATTTACGCCAGATACACGACCAACTCGCTTAGATGTTACCAAAAAAGCGCCTTGTCATCTGATAACCATGTTCAGATAAACAGGACAAAAGCCCACGATGGGATTTGAACCCATGACCTCATTCTTACCAAGAATGTGCTCTGCCTGCTGAGCTACGTGGGCATCTTTACCGGTAATTCGGTAATCAACAATCCGTAATCAGTTTACCGATTACCGGTCGCCGATTACGGATTACTGAATAGTGGGCCAGGTAGGACTCGAACCTACGAAGGCTTCTGCCAGCGGATTTACAGTCCGCCCCCTTTGCCGCTCGGGACACTGACCCTTGAAATGATTTAATCAGGAGCCGACGATGGGACTTGAACCCATAACCGATGCTTTACAAGAGCATTGCTCTACCGAATTGAGCTACGTCGGCAATGATAGCCTGATTGTTGTTTTGTTAAGGATAGACAACCTAAATTATGAGCAAGCCCAGGCGAGGGGTAAGTATAACATCTGCGATTTTTTCGTCAAATGATAACTGCCTGAGTTTTGGGGTATAATCGGCGCTGATATATGTTCGTTGCTGACAACGCTGTGGAGTAGGAAATTATGGACATATCAGTCAGTCAGTTGAACCATCGGTTGGCACTGCAACTACCGGCGGAACTGCCATTGGGTTTGGTGTTTGTGACGGGTACGGTCAGGAATTTGGAGAGTGCCGGGGAAGGGAGCAACGGCCGTACTCCCTTTACCAGCTTTGACTTAGAACAAAAAGGCCATCACCTCCGCTGTAGGCTGTCTGCGCGTGAAGCGGAAAAGGTGACGTTACGGGAGGAGTTGGAAGTGCGCTTGGGCGGTCATTTGACTTTTGATCCTCGCCGGGCGGCGTATTCTTTGCTGGCCCGCGATGTGGAGGTAATTGGTGGCCTGGCCGGGCCACAGGCTGATCCCCTGGCGCTTGATTTGAGCGGTCTGGTGGAAGATCAGGCTGCTTTTACGGCGGCGTTGGCCGGCATTAAACGCCGGGCAGATGTGTCCCGGCAGTCGCCGGCAGAGGTGCCTGTTTGGGTGCAGAAGATTGCGCCGCCAGAGGTGGCAGAGAGCCAACCGGTAGACAAAGAAGAAGCGGAACTTGCAACGGCCGTCGCGCCATCCCCGGCAACCCCGCTGCTCAATGACGAGCTTGTATCTTATTTGTCGGCGTTGATGGAGAGTGAGGAAGAGGTGGAGTTGACGCCGGATATACTGGCGCAATGGCAAAGTGAGCCACAGGCGCCGGCCCTTGATTTCCCTGAGGATGAACTGCCCCTGACCAGTGCGCCGGTTCCGTTGGAAGATGAAGTGGCTGGGGAAATGGTCACGGCCGTGTCTCCCTATGCGCCCGTCGGTGATGCAGCCCCCAAACCCAGGCCAACGCGGCCCAGACCGCCACAGCCGCGCGGGCGCCAGCAGGTAGATTGGGCGGTTATCCTTTTGTTGATCGCCATCATCATCTTTACTATCGTGGTTTTTTTCGTCATCATGTCGCTGCGCTAATTGCTGTATGTTTAAGGAAACCATATGGAACAACAAGTAACCATTTTATGTCTGGCCAGTTATTGCAAGGGCACCACGTTTCTCACGGCCGCCAAGCAGTTGGGCTGCCGGGTTTTATTGGTAACGCGGGAGAAACTGCGCGATGAAGCGTGGCCGCGCCAGGACATTGACGAGATTTTTTGCATGCCCCGTCTCTCCACACAGCCGGACATTATTTATGCCATTGGCTATCTGATGCGTGCGGAGGCGATTGACCGCATTGTGCCGCTGGATGATTATGACGTACCCACGGCCGCTTTGCTGCGCGAGCATTTCCGCATTCCCGGCCTGGGCGAGACGGTGACGCGCCATTTCCGGGACAAACTGGCAATGCGCCTGAAAGCGCGCGCCGAAGGGTTTCGTGTGCCGGAATTTACGCCGGTTTTTAACCATGCCCGGTTGTCTGAGTGGATGAACCGGGTTTCCCCACCCTGGCTGCTGAAGCCGCGTATGGAAGCGGGGGCGATGGGCATCAAGCGGGTCAATTCAGCCGACGAGGTGTGGCATTGGCTGAATGAGTTGGGCGACCAGCAATCCTACTTTCTGCTGGAACAGTTTGTGACGGGGGATGTGTTTCACGTAGACACCATCATTTGGCAGGGGAAGGTGGAATTTGCTTTGGCACATGTCTACGGCCGTCCGCCCATCCATGTGGCCCACGATGGCGGCGTTTTTGTCACCCGCACCATGCCCCGCCGCGACAAAGATGCCAAAGCGCTGCTGACTTTTAACGCCAAGCTGCTCAAGGCGTTGGGCATGGTCAACGGCGTCTCCCATACCGAATTTATCAAGGGGGGGGATGGCGAGTTTTACTTTTTGGAAACGGCCGCGCGCGTGGGTGGGGCGAACATTGAACAACTGGTGGAGGCGGCCGGCGGCGTCAATTTGTGGGACGAGTGGGCCAAGATGGAAGTGGCCCAGGTGAAAGGGGAGTCCTATGCCGCCCCACCAGACGCCGGCAAATATGCCGGGGTCCTCATCTGCCTGGCCAAACAAGAGTGGCCGGATTTATCTGGCTATCAGGCCGCAGAAATTGTGTACCGGGTGCATAAACAGCAACATGCCGGGCTGATTGTGGCTTCGGACAGTCAGGCGCGGGTGGAGGAACTTATCGCCGAATACGGCCAGCGTTTCGCTCACGATTTTCTGGCCGTGGCCCCGCCCCTGGATACAGCGCCTATCTAGGAGACCGTATAAGTAAGCGGTGAGTGGTGAGCAGTGAGCAGTGAGCGGTCAGCGCCGCTCACTGCTTACTAAACCTGGTGCTGCTGGCGATAGTCGGCGATGAGGGTGCGCAGGGTTTGTTGGCGGGCTACGGCCGTGCCCACCGGCTCCTGCAAGTTGACAGCATACACGCTCTCCACCCCTTTGGCTTTGCTCAAGGCGACGGTTGTTTTCACCATCAGGTCATCGCGTAACGGTTTTACCAGCTTTTTGTTCAGGGCAATTTCGTTTTGCTCATCGCGGGCCAGCCAGACGTCCAACGGTTGCGCCAGGTTGGCGTTCAGGCCGGTGATGGTAGCCGGCGTTTCCAGCAGCAGGGTGGTGATGGACTGCATGATGGTGGTCGCTTTTTCACCAATGCCAAAGGGCAGCCACTTTTTGACGCCGGCAAACCACTCATTGACCATCTGCACAAACGCGCCGGCCCGCTCCACCACGTCCATGAGCAGTTTTTCAATCTGGTGAAAGTAGCCGTCTAATTTGTTCAGGTGGGCATCCAGCCAGGCACGGCCGTTGGCCAGCACCGGCAAATGGTTTTCTACTTCCGCCAACGCCAACGTACCCGCGGCCATACTGGCTTCCAGGCTGGGGATGTCGTCGAGTAAATTGGTGAGCGCGCCGGACACGGCCGTCAGCCCATTATCCAGCGCCGCGCCCAGGTCTACGCCGTCTAGCTGCTCGTACAAAGCCACCAACCCGGCCAACACGCTCACGCGCTCATTGGCCGAAGCCAGCTCGGTGCGCAGCGTTTCCTGGGCGGCGATGGCGCCGCTGTCCGGCTGGGACAATGCTTCGATCTGCCGGTTGGCCGCGTCCAGCGCCGCCTGCAAGCGGATGATCTCTGCCTGAGCGGTGGCCAGTTGGGTGAATGATTCCGCGCCGGCATTGGCCGCCAATGGCGGCAGGGAAACAACCGGCGCAGCCGGTGGTAAAGTAGTTATTGTAGTAACGGCCGCTTGCTGAGACCCTTTGAGCAGCGCCGCGCCCGCACCGACGGTGGTGGCGGCTACGGCCGTGACGCCCATGCCCAATAAAAATCCTCTCCGACTTACTTCTGATTCCTGATACTCTGCCATAATAGACTCCTCCGAGAATTATGAATGATGAAGGATGAATTATGAATTTTTATTCATGTGATGGGTTGCTGCCCATGAATTCTCCTCCGGTTTATTTTTGACACTAATTCGCACCCTTTGCGAAGCCCTTCGCGTTCTTCGCGGATTATACTATGGAAACACAGTACGGCCGTGACCCGTTCCTGTCAAGCCCCATGCTTCATCTTATCCTCATAAGCGTCCATCAGTTTATTAAACCGAAGGTTGCGAACTGGCAATGATGATTGGCGAAGAGAAAATTTCATGGCGCCCTCTGATTCCTAATTTCTTGTATATGCTGGTCTGGTGATTACGTACTGTCTGGTAGCTCAAGTTCATCTCGGTAGCTATTTGTCGGGCGTCCATTCCAGCCGCCATGTAAGTGGTAATTTCATATTCCCGTTTTGTCAGTCCATACACGTTCTCAATTTGGGGCTGAATGAGACCATTCTCTTGCTGCCCTGCCAGCACATGCTGGCTGAAGCATTTTACGCCTGATACTACAGCTCTCATTCCTGTTAACCAGCACGCCATCTCATCCGTTTTGAGGAAGTAGCCGGCAAGACCGACCTCTATGAGAGATGGCAAATTCACAGGTACATCGCTATCGCCTAAGACAACGACGTGCAAATCGGCGAATTGTTTGAATAAGTACAAAAGGTGATTTTGGAGGAAAGAGGGAACTAATTCTAAAGCCAGTAGCAAAATGTCTGGTCGGTATTCAAAACAAAGCGAAATTGTTTCATCCCAGGTTCGGGCGTAATCTGGCAACACAACAAGGTCGCTCCCTCTGGTTTCATGTGTTAGGGCCACATGTGTGGCAGAGTGAGCGTCGGCAACCAAAACTTGGATCGCGTGTGACATGAAAGGCTCTCCTTTTTTCTCTCAGCAACTTCTTCATAATCTGAAAGGGAACTTATCCACCCGATGGATACTGTAGCCAGAAAATCTATCTTGTCAACGCCCGGCGTTAAATTTTGAAATAACATACCCGCCCTTCTAATTCGTTTGTACTATCACCCGTACAAGTTGGGTACAACACCTGGTACAGATTGAGTACAGTTGTAACTGGACACACGCATTCACCGCATATAACCTATGCGCAGTAAATGTCATATCAAACCAAGTGTGGAGGTTAAAAAGGTGAAAACGATGGAAAAGAATATAAACAATATTATCCTCAAAGTATTGCTTGTTTGCAGCATCATTGCAGGTATTTTAGGGGTATCATCTTCATATATTACTGCTCAGGAAGACGATACAAGTAGGGTGTTTCACCTGGCGAATGAAGCTGGAGTAGAGGAATTACGTCAAGTAGCAGACCAGATTTTTTATGAACAGGTGTCCCCTGAATTCACTCAACTGCTTTACGATGCTTTGAATGATCAGCAAAGAGGAACCATATCGCAGAGAATCGCAGAACTTGCAGGGGTCCCTGCAAGTTTTCTGGAAAGAGAAAAAGATAATAAAGATAGTTGGCCATCCCCTTTGAGTCCAGCGTACAATATTCAAATGCCGCATGGCGCTCAAGCAAATCCAAATGTGAGTATCTCAAGCCGTTGGACTGATGATTTATGTGATAGTGATCCTACTGACAATGATTGGGTATTTTTTGCAAATACGCCTCAGACGGTTATCCCCTCGGCAATGCGTTGGTATGCAACCAGCTCATTAGTAACCTTTACATTTAATCAAGTCTATGGTGGAATGCTATCCACCTATGGTTTCCATCTATATCAAATCAACATATGTCTTGGTACAGCTGGTGTTATAGCCGCAGGTGGGGCAGCCAATGTCCAAAACCACTTGAAGGTACGGTACCGATAAAAGGGTTCTACAACGCTGTGACTTCCTTGATAGGTATTGTTTGTCAATAATACTTAGTGCTTGCCTGGTCAACCCCTAACTGCAAGTTGATTACTGCTTGCAAAGGGTTTCCTTTTCCATTTGACCTTACTTCAATCACTATTGACACTATTGATATCCTAATTCACCTCAAAAAGGGCTAATAGTAATGTTTATTCACCAGGCTATTCGTGAAGTTGTTCAAAAAGCCAATCATACTGTGCAGAACATATCTCTTTTAAGTGGTTACCTATTACTTATTACTACATGGAGCGTTATCTTCATTCTGCTGGCTGCGTTTACTGAAGGGTGGTTGGCGCCTTGGGACACAAGACCATTTCGACCACCTGAAGGCACTTGGGAGCGTACTGTCAACGACTTTTTTGAAGGATCCCCTGGCTCATTACTGCCAGCCAGTCTAATCGTTACGATGAGTATAGCTGCTTACCTCTATGGGAAGGTTAAGAAGCAAAGTGAGGATGCTAACTTGACATGGGGATTTGCAATTCTGAATCTGCTCTTCATTGTCCTGATAGTACCCTTAAGTGCTTGGGCGAGGCAATTACCATATAAGTGGCTTCCGCAATCTTCATCAACTATGAATTTTGGTTACCAATTTACCTGGCTTGCCATTACGACCATCACTATTATGGCGATAACGTTGATTGCAACACAAATCCTTATGGTTTTGCGCCAAACTAAAAATGCAGACCAGTAAAAGTATAAAACTCTATTCTTGCTTCACATAGCCCAATCGCTTAAGCCACTTTTCGTTTTGCCGCCACTTGGGTTCCACTTTGACCCATAGTTCCAGGAACACTTTGCCGCCCACCAACTCTTCCAATTGGGCACGGGCGGCCGTGCCAATTTCTTTCAACTGCTGCCCTTTTTTGCCGATGATGATCTGTTTGTGCGTATTCCGATCCACAAAGATATTGGCGCTGATGTATACGTCGCCGCTGTCCCGCTCTTTGAATTCCAGGATTTGCACGGCCGTGCCATACGGCACCTCGTTGCGCAGTTGCAGCATAATTTGTTCGCGGATGAACTCGGCGGCCATGTCGCGTACATAACTGTCCGTCACCTGATCTTCAGGATAATAGAGCGGCCCTTCGGGCAGGGCGGCAACGATTATGGAGAGTAGTTCATCACGGCC
Organism: Anaerolineae bacterium; assembly: GCA_019637635.1. Classification (GTDB taxonomy): domain Bacteria; phylum Chloroflexota; class Anaerolineae; order Promineifilales; family Promineifilaceae; genus CAADGU01. Next base: position 17,200 of record JAHBVI010000114.1, on the reverse strand, counting down.
GTGACCTTTCTGCGCCGAAAATAAAATCCACTCGGCATGTGGCAGCAAGGCGCGGTACGCTTCTGTGCGTGGCAGCACCTCGGCGGCGGGCAGCAGGTCGGCCTTGTTCAGCGCCAGGATGGTGGGTGTTGGTGTGGCAGCCAGCCGGGCAGCAATGGCCCGGTCGCCGGCCCCTACCGGCTCGTTGGCGTCCACCAGCCACAGGACCACGTCGGCGTCGTTCAGAGTTTCGACGGCCGTGTCCACCATAAACGCATCCAGCTTATGTTGCGGCAGCATGATGCCCGGCGTGTCCATAAACACAATCTGGTATGTTTCGGTCGTCAAAATGCCCAACTGTCGCTGCCGCGTCGTCTGCGGCTTGGGGCTGACAATGGCCACCTTCTCCCCCAAAAACGCATTCATCAAGGTGCTTTTGCCCACATTCGGCCGGCCCACCACCGCCACAAACCCCGATTTATATCCGGTTGGTACTACATACTCTTCCATAAGGCATCCATTTACTCGTTTGTAAGTGCATCAAGCAACGATTGAACTCCCCATAACTGAACCCCATAAGCAGCCATCGCCGTGCGCAACACTTCATCTGCCCGCAAGTCATCATCACCAGTGATAATGGCATTAGCCTGTCCATCAATCGCTGTTGCCAATACCGGTTGGTCTTTGGGATCGCGGCAAAAGGGCGGAATCGTCTGTAGCTCAACGACTTCGGCACGTGTGCGCATCTGGCGGTATAGCTTCTGCGCCTGGAGCGGATCAATTAACTTGCTTAATCGCGGGCGTTGCCAGACATTCTCAAATTCGTCAAGTAAGGCTTGACTGGTAATCAACTGAAACTGGCCGGTTTGCCAGAGAGTCAAAATGGGCAAAGTAATACGTCCACGCAACAGAATGCGAATCCAGACATTCGTGTCAATGACAAGTCGCAACATAGGGAATTAAGCGCGTTGTCGGCGCACAGCTTGTATCTCGGCCAGAATTTCGTCATCTGTTATTTCATCTATGGGCGGTTGGTGGTATAGGTCGGCAATGAGTTGTGTTAATTCCATGTCTAATTCACTGTCCGCCAATGCTCTGGCCAGTTTGGCCCGTTCCCCAGGCTCTAGCTGGCGCACGGCCGTTATCAATTGCTCCACTGTGAGCTGAACTTTGATATTGGGTATGGTGATCGTGGCTGTACTCATTTGTCACCTCGAAAAAAGTTTAGCGGCATTATATCACGCCGACATTTACTGATCTTGATTGGTGAGAATGTCTTGCAGAGGGTCGTCTTCTTCGCTGACGGTGGTTTTGCGGGTTTTGCCGCCTTCTTTGGGGTCTTCCACCAGCCCCATTTCGTACAGATGCTCCATGATGCGGGCGGCGCGGGGGTAGCCAATGCGCAGCCGCCGCTGCAAGAAGGAGCTAGAGAGGGTATCATATTTTTGCGCCAGTTCGATGGCCTGTTCCAGCAGGCTGTCTGTTTCGTCCAACAAGGCGTATTTGGCAATCAGGCTTTCCCAGGGGGGTGACATCGGATTGTAATCGGCAGGCAGGTTTTGCCGCCAGAAGTTGACGATGGCTTCTACCTCGTTATCGCTCATAAAGACGCCCTGGATGCGCGCCGGCCCGGCCGCGTCGGGGGCCAGGAAGAGCATATCCCCTTTGCCCAACAGCTGCTCCGCGCCTACCGTGTCCAGGATGACCCGTGAATCTATGCTGGAGGCGACGGCAAAGGAGAGGCGGGCGGGAAAGTTGGCTTTGATGAGGCCGGTAATGACATCGGTTGACGGCCGTTGCGTCGCCACCACCAGATGAATCCCCGTCGCCCGCGCCATTTGTGCCAACCGGCACAGCGTGCGCTCCACATCCCCCGGATAGGTGTGCATCAGGTCGGCCAGTTCATCAATGAAAACGGCGATGTGTGGCAATTTTGGCCGTTCCGGTTGGCGGCCCGCTTTGCGATTATAGCCGCTCAAGTTACGGGCATTTACCTGGGCAAACAGTTCGTAGCGGCGGTCCATCTCGGCCGTCAGCCAGCGCAGAACCCCTACCGCCCGGTCGGCCTCCACTTCCACCTTGCCGATCAGGTGGGGCAGGCCGTTGAAGCGGATGAGTTCTACCTTTTTGGGATCAATCATAATCAGGTGCAAATCTTCGGGTGGATTGTTGAATACCAGGCAGGCGATGAGGGCATTCATGCAGACCGATTTGCCGGAGCCGGTGGTGCCCGCCACCAGCAGGTGAGGCATCTTGGCCAGGTCTACGGCAATCGGGTGGCCGGACACGTCCCGCCCCATAGCCACTGCCAGCGGCGTTTTGAGCGCCCGGAACGGCTCCGATTCGACCAGGGGGCGCAGGTGTACCAGGCTGATTTCGCTGTTGGGCACTTCAATGCCCACCACACCCTGGCCGGGCACGGGGGCCTGAATGCGCAGCCGCTGCGCGGCCAACGCCAGGGCTAAATCCTTTTGCAACGCGGCAATTTGCCCGATGCGGACTTTGTGCTGTTTGGTTTCCCCATCCGGCCCCGGTTTTTCCAGATAGCCGGGTTCTACGCCAAATTGGGTGATGGCCGGGCCGCGCTGCACCTGGATCACTTTGCCGGTGAGGCCAAAGTGGGCCAGCGTTTCTTCGATGATCCGCTTTTTCTCCTCGATTTCGTCGTCGCTGAGAGGAACAAAGTGGCTTTCTTCCAGCAGGGTGTAGGGGGGCAGGCGTTTGCTGCGGTGGGGGGAGGCTACGGCCGTGTCCACCTGACCAGACTCCTCTTCTATCACCACCGGGCGCAGGTTGACCTGGGGTGGGGGCACACCGGCGCCGGGCGTAGGCGAAGCGACCGTATCCGCCGGTTTGGGCCGACTGGTGACGACGCGCGGTTGCGTGGGCGGCGATAGCTCCTGCGACAGTCGCCACAGCCGGTTCGACAGGTTGTTTAGCGCCAGTAGCACATCATTCCAACTGACCTGGGTAAGCAAACAAACGCCCCAGATAAGTAGACATAAATAAAAAATGCCGGTCAAAACAGGGCCAAAAAAGTCAAGCAGCGGTGCAGATAAAGCCCATCCCAACAAGCCACCGCCCCGCCCCAAATAAGCGTCGGGCAGGGTGGATTGGGTGAAGATAAACGTGAGGGGAAGCAGTGTGAGCAAAATGAGTTCAAAACCAATGACCTGGCTGGCGCGGATGTGATACGGCCGTCCGACTGTGCGCAGCGTCAGGTGAATCCCGGCAGCCATCACCGTCAGCAATACCGGGTAAATGCCCCAACCAAATAGTTCCCGAAACGCACAGATCGGCACACCAGGGCAGCCCTCATCTGGCAGGCTCAGCAGCGCCAGGAAGAGCAAGGCCGCGGCCATAAAGACTGCCCCGCCGGTCAGTTCCACGCGGTAAGGCGTCAGACTTTTGATGAGACGTTCGTCCCAGGTGGGTGGGGGCGGCGATGGGGAGTCAGCTTTACGGGGAGCGCGGGTGGGCGTGGGTTTTGGACGAGCCATAAGTCTTTCGGTAAACGGACATCGGCTCTCAGACCGATGCCCGTTTACTAGATACTGGCTCCTATTTTAGCCGGAAACATTGCGCAGGCTCAAGGCCAGTCGTTTGGCGGCGCCGTCTACGTAGAGGATGCGGGCGCGTACCTTTTGGCCGCGCCGCACCACGTTGCGCGGATGTAAAAAGGCGCCTTCGGCCAGTTCTGATATGTGGATCAGACCTTCCAGTTCGTCTTCAATTTGCACAAAAGCGCCAAAATTGACCACTTTGTTCACCACCCCTTCGACGATTTGCCCGGGTTGGAAACGCTGGTCTACGGTTTGCCAGGGGTCTGATTTGAGACGTTTGAGGCTGAGGGCGATACGGCCGTTGCCCGGATCAACACTGAGCACCCGCACTGTTACGCTTTGGCCGGGCTGCACTACGTCGCTGGGGTGCGTTACCCGGCTCCAGGAGAGTTCGGAGATATGGATCAGCCCTTCCACGCCACCCAAATCTACAAATGCGCCAAAATCGGTGAGGTTGGTAATTTCCCCCTGCACCCGTCTGCCCGGCGACATATTCTTAAATACCTGATCGCGCTCATCTGCTTTTACCAATGCCGCTCGCTCTGAGAGGATAAAGCGGTTCTGCTCGTCATTGATTTCAATAATCTTCAGGCGCAGCACCTTTTTCTGCCACCGTTGCAGGGCGCGGGCGCGTTCGGCTTCCTGGCGGTGGGGCGGAAAATCAATCAGTTGGGAGGAGGGCACAAAACCTTGCAAACCGTTCCAGTTAATCAGCAGACCGCCTTTGTTGAAACCGGCCACGACGGTCTCTATTGTTTCGTCGGCATCATACAGTTCCCAGGCCATTTGCCAGGCATCTTCCCGCGAGAGTTCTACGGCCGTCGGCAAAGGCAGCACATTGTCCAGTGCCTCCATCTCGGCAATCAATTGCTCATCTTCACCGGGAGTGATAGGCGGGTTTGCCAATTCCTGAGTAAACAAAGCCTCCCAAAACATATCATCGGTGGGAGCGTGGGGGGTATCAACGGTTAGTGGCTCTTTATGCATTTTTTGTACTCTCAATCCTTGCAGGCTTTAACATCATCCCCGGTATTTGTGTGATAATGTGGTAAGCACTGTTCGGGCTGTTATGGATGACTCCGAAATCATATTATAAAGTTTGCCTGGTTCATGTCAAACCTTGATTTTGGCAAAAATGAAAGGGTATGATGATATATTTTGACGTAAAAGCATTAAGGGCCGCGTTACAAACGCGCTGGTTAGGGCGGCAGGTATTTTATCAGGCCGAAGTAGGTTCCACCAATGATGAGTTGAAAAAGCAGAGTACGGCAACGGCCGTGCCCTCAGGCGCACTGTTTATCACCGATTATCAAACCCACGGGCGCGGTCGTTTTGACCGGCGCTGGGAAGCGCCGCCCGGTACGTCGCTGCTGTTTTCGCTGCTGCTGCGCCCCAATTGGCCGGGTGAAAAAAACGGCTGGTTGACAATGATAGCCAGTCTGGCCGCCGCCGGTGCCATTCAGTCCCAAACCGGGTTGGCCGCGCGCATTAAGTGGCCGAATGATGTGGTGCTGCCCATAGACGGCCATTGGCGCAAAGTGTGTGGTATTTTGTTGGAAGGGGAAATGACGGCCGACGGCCGTTGCCGCCAGGCTGTTCTGGGTATTGGCCTGAATGTGAACATTCCCGCCGCGTCCTTGCCCGCCGGTGCGACGCCCGCTACCAGCCTGTGGGTGGCGTCAGGCCGCCAGGTTTCGCGGCTGGCGCTGCTGCTGGATGTGTTGGTGCGGTTGGAAAATTTGCTGGATGCGGCGCTGGACGGCCGTTCGCCACAACCCGCCTGGCAAAATCAGTTGATGCTGCTGGGGCAGCCGGTGACAGTGACCTATGCGGACGGTGGGGTCCAGATGACGGGTACGGCCGTCGGCGTGGATGAATGGGGCCATCTGCTGCTGCAAATGGCGGACGGCCGTCAACACACCATTCTCGCGGCGGATGTCACCTTGCGCGCTGTGTGAGAAGTGGCAGGGTTACGCCTGGCACTACTCATCAGGGGGTAGCCTGTTTTCTGATTTTATGTTATGTTATGTTGTAAAGAATTGTTTACCAGTGCGGCATCCCTGTCATGCAGAGAAAAGAGCCGCGGAGGATAGGTTAAATGGATGACTTTGATGATCTGAGCGATGATGACTATGGTTTTGATGATGATTTTTCATCCGCTTCTGATGCCGGCCACGATTCAGATGAATTTGACCAACTGCGCCGTTCCAGTGCCCGCAGTGAAACCATGTTTAATGAACTGGAAGACGGCCGGCCAGCTTCCAGCGGCGGTTCTGGATTTTCCCTGAGCAACTTTACTGCCGGGCAGCGGTTGGTGCTGGCGCTGCTGGTAGTGCTGGATATTATCGTCATTGGCATTTTATTCGTGGTGCTATGGGGCATCATCAGCGGTTGATGTGGGAATTGCCATGCAGTGGGAACAGTTGACTTCGCTTGATTTTGCGGTTGCCGTGCATGACCATTGACGAGGCGCTGGATTACGGCCGTACCCGCCTTGCCCTCTCTCCCACGCCTGATCTGGATGCCCGCCTGCTGCTGCAACACGTGTTGCAGCGCCCCCACAGCTACCTGGTGGCCCACAACAACGCCCGCCTGACGGCCGTACAGGAAACAGATTACCGGCAGCTAGTCGAACGCGCCCACCGGCATGAACCCATTCCCTACCTGATTGGCAGCGCCCCTTTCTATGATTTTGAACTGGAAGTAAACCCCGCCGTTTTAATTCCTCGCCCGGAGACAGAACAGTTGGTGGACACGGCCGTGCAATGGGCCAAAACCCACCATGCCACCCGCCTGGCCGACATTGGCACCGGCAGCGGTGCTATTGCCATTGCCCTGGCGCGGCAGTTGCCCGCCGCCGCCATTGCCGCTGGTGATATTTCTGCCGATGCCCTGGCTGTAGCCCGGCGCAATGCTGACCGGCTGGCCCCTGAGCGCATTCATTTTTACCAGGGCGATCTGCTCACACCGCTGCCGCCCGGTCTGGATGGCATCGTCGCCAACCTGCCCTATGTAACCACCGGTGAGTGGACGGCGCTTGCTGATGGGGTAAAATGGTACGAACCGGCCCTGGCCTTGAAAGGGGGGCCGGATGGATTAGATTTAATCCAGCAGCTATTAGCCCAGGCTGTCAACAAGTTGGCCCCCCGGGGCGCGATTTTTCTGGAGATTGGCTGGCAGCAGGGAACGGCCGTTACCCAACTGGCACACACATTTTTCCCAGAAGCGCAGGTAACTCTACAGGTTGATTTTGCCGGGCATGACCGGATTGTGGTGGTGATGAGGTGATGAGGCGAGCAGGTGTAAGGGTGATGGGGCGCTGCGGTGAGCAATCTCCTGATCTCCCAATCTCCAAATGGAAACGTAAAAATCAAGTGGACCGTCACGAAGAGCAGCATACCCAACATCTCTATGCAGACAGACCGGCCGATGTAGCCCAAACGGCCGTGTACGTTTGTGCTGGCAAGCTGGTAGTCATCCCCACCGATACCGTCTATGGCGTGGGCTGCCACGCCCTGGACGATGCCGCCATCCGCCGCCTGTATCAGGTCAAACAACGGCCGCTTTACAAAGCAATTCCCGTTTTACTGGCCGATGTCGCCGATTTAGAAAAGGTATCCTTCCCGATAGCGCCGGCCGTGCAGCAGTACATCGCCCAATACTGGCCGGGCGCGCTGACCATTGTGCTGCCCAAACGCCCTGGTTTGCCCCCGTCCCTGTCGCCGGATGACACCATTGCCGTGCGCATTCCCAACCACAAAGCGGCGCGCGCCGTCATTCGCGCGGCGGGTGGTGTGATGGCTGTTACCAGCGCCAATCTGTCCGGTCAGCCGCCGGCAGAGACGGCAGAGCAGGCATTGGCGCAGTTGGGTGGGTTGATTACGGCCGTGTTGGATGACGGCCCATCCCCCATGGGCCAATCTTCTACTGTAATTGATTGTACCGGCAGTACCCCGGTTGTTTTGCGCCAGGGGCCGGTTGTACTTGACGAAAATTGATAGAGGGATATTGAGGCCTCAATATCCCTCTATCATGCTAATTTTCTTATGCTTATTCCCATCGCCCTTACCCTCGCCGGCCTGTTTGCGGCCATTGCCACCTATCGCGGCATCCGGCGGGGTGGGGCACGTTTTTACACGCTAGAGCGAGAAGCCATTTTGCGCCGCGCCAGTTTTACGCTGGCTGGCGCCGTTTTAATGTTCCTGGCAGCCATTGGCCTGTTGTTTACCCAGTTGCAGCAAACAACAGAGCAAGAGGCGGCCGAAGCCGGGGCCATTATTGAGGGCGTAGAGACCGCCACACCCACACCGGAGATTGAAGTGTTGCCGCCCCCGCTGACGCCCACGCCGACTGAAGACACCTCGCTGCCGACGCCGACCCCCACGCCCATTATTTGCCGGGCGGTGGTGCAGGGTACACAGGGCAATGGCCTGCTGCTGCGCCGGACGCCAGGCGGCGATGAGATTACCACTCTGCCGGAAGCGACGCTAATTACACTGGTGCCGGATGAACCCCCCCAAGAGGTGAATGGCTTGGTCTGGCGCAAGGTCAGTTCGGTGGTCTCCGGGCAGGAAGGTTGGGTGGCCCAGGATTACCTGGACATTGAACCAGGCTGCCAATAGGGAGTGATTGGGCAATTGGGTAATTGGTAATTGACAGGCCAATTACCCAACTACGCAATTACACAATTACCCGTTATGTTAATTGGAATTGACGCCAGCCGGGCTGTGGCCGGGCAGCGCACCGGGACGGAAGCGTATGCCTGGTTTTTGCTGCGGGCGTTGATTCCGCTGGCGGGCGCGCAGGGGCATGCCCTTCGCCTTTATTTTAATGAGCCGCCGTCGCCCCATCTGTTTCCGGCAGCGGATCACGTTGAAGAGGTGGTGATCCCGTTCGCCCGGCTGTGGACGCACGTGCGGCTGGCGGCGGAGTTGCAGCAGCGTCCGCCGGACGTTTTTTTTACGCCGGCGCACGTGATTCCGCTGAGTTATCACGGCCGTGCTGCCGCTACCATCCACGATCTGGGCTACCACTATTTCCCGGAGGCGCACCCCCACCGCCAGTTGGCTTACTTGAAGTGGAGTACGCGGCACAACGGCCGTCGCGCCCACCGTGTTTTTGCCGATTCCCAGGCCACCAAAGATGATCTGGTTCGTTTTGATGGCATTCCCGCCGACAAGATCACGGTGGTTTACCCTGGCGTAGACCCGCAATTGCAGCGGGTAGAGGGAGAAATGGTTACGGCCGTGTGCCAGAAATACCAGATCACGCCCCCCTATTTGCTTTACATAAGCACTATCCATCCCCGCAAAAACCTGGAACGGCTGGTGCTGGCCTATGCCCAAAGCGACCTGCCTCACCAACTTGTCCTGGCCGGAAAAAAAGGATGGCTGGCAAATCCGATACTAGAGCAAATCTCCAATCTCCAATCCCCAATCTCGGCCCATATCACCCTACCCGGTTTTATTGCCGATGAAGATAAAGCGGCGTTGATTTCAGGGGCAACGGCCGTACTCTACCCCTCGTTGTATGAAGGGTTTGGTTTTCCCATCCTGGAGGCGCAGGCGTGTGGTGTACCCGTGCTGGCGGCCAACACCAGTTCTTGCCCGGAAGTAGCCGGCGACGCCGCTCTGCTGGTTGACCCCTCCGACGTGAACGCCATCAGCGACGGGATACGCCAACTGACCCAAGACGATACCCTGCGCCAGACATTGGTCACAAAAGGCCATGCCAATGTGACCCGCTTTTCCTGGGAAAAAACGGCCGAACATATTCTGTGGGGTTTGGAAGAGATTGGGGAAGAGGGGGAAGTAGAGATTGGAGATTAGAGATTGGAGATTGGGAGATTGAGAGATTAGAGAGTACCTTATCACCCCTTCACCCCTTCACCCCCTCACCTGCTCACCCCCTCACCCAACATCCCCGCCAGACATTCCGCCAGCCACAGATTCGGCAGGCTATGGGTGTCTACGTAATCCCACCACTGGCTGAGAATTTCCTGGGCAAAGCTCCAGGCCAGCAACCGTTGGCGATCCATGTCTAACTGCTCGGCCAGGATGTCCAGGCGGCGGGCGGTCACGGCCGTGCGGTTCGGCCATTCGTGCAAATTTAGCGGATTGCGCATAAGCGCGCCCACTTCGTAGGCCGGTTCCCCGGCCACCCCTTTAGGGTCAATGGCCAGCCAGGGTTCACGTTCGGCCGCCAGGATGTTGTAATGGTGCAGGTCGCCGTGCAACAGCACAGGTGGGCCGCTGGAAGCCACCAGGTCGGCAAATAGGGATTCGGCCATCGCTACCAGCCGTGCCGGAAATGGGCCGGTACCGCCGTCAAATTCAGTGCGCAGCGCCGCCAGGTCCGCGATCCAATCGGCTACGGCAGGAAAGATATGCTGGTCGGGCAATGGCCGCCACAGGCGGCGCATGACGTCGGCGGCAATGCGGGTGGCCGTTTCGTCGTCACTCACCGTGATGAGCATATGCCCCGGCTGCAAACGTTCCAGCAGCAGCACCCCCATGGCGGCGTCGGCGTCGAGGAGGTGGCACATGGCACGGCTGTTGTACAATTTCAGCGCCTCAATCTCCGTCGTCAATTCGTGGCGGGGCACGCCCAATTTCAGCACAATTTCCGTGCCATCCGGCAGCGTGGCCGGGGCGGCATAATTGTACGAAAGGCCGGGGAAATGCGGCTGCGCCGCCAACCCCCACCGCGCCTCACACGCGGCAATCAACGCCGGCAGCCGCGCCAGCCATTCTGCCCCCTCCTCAAAAGTGAGGCTGACTGTGTGAACGAATGAATCTGGTAATGGCATGAGTGCGCGTTTGTTTGAAGATTCAGAAATGAACCACGGATTGAACGGATGTTACAGATGTTCACAGAGAAAAAATCCGCGCCAATCCGCCAAATCCGTGTTATCCGCGTACCTGTTACCGCAAAATAAAGCCATCCCGCAGTGGATCGGCGGGGTCAATGAGCAGTTCGTTGCGGCCACAAATGTGGGCGGTACCGGTGACTTGGGGGATCACGGCCGTATACCCCCCAAACACCGTCACTTCCACCACCTCACCTGTAAACGTCGTCCCCAAAATGCTCTCCACCACAAACGGCTGGCGCAGGCCAAGTTCCCCTCTGGCAAAGTGCAATGCGGCGCGGGCGCTGACGCCCGTGCCGGTGGGGCAGCGGTCTACCTCCCCCTCGGCAAAAATACAGACGTTGCGGCTGTGATGCGCCAGGTCATGTGCCGCGCCGACGAAGATGACGCCGTAGAGAAACCCTAAATCCGGCTCAAAGGGGTGGTGAATGGGGAGGGATTGCCTGACGGCCGTTTTAATCGCCCGCCCCTTCGTTATCAACGCGCCCACATTTTCTGCCGCCAATCCCACGCCCACGTCTTCCGCCCGCACGAAGGCATAAAACGCGCCGCCAAAGGCGACATCATAGGGCACAGCGCCCAAACCGGGCACGTCCACCACCTGATCCAGGGCATAGACAAAGGAGGGCACGTTGTGGAAGGAGACGGCCGTGACCACCCCCTTTTCGCGCCGGGCATAGGCCGTCACCCGGCCCGCCGGGCTGTCAATGTTCAGCATGGGCGCGTTACCCGGTTTGTCAATCAGGCCGGTGTCCAGCGCCACCTTTGTCAGGCCAATGATGCCGTGCCCACACATGGTGCTGAACCCTTCATTGTGCAGGAACAACACCCCCACGTCCCCGTCCGGCGTGACCGGTTCGGTGAGCAGGCAGCCATACATATCGGCGTGGCCGCGAGGCTCCCACATGGTGGCCCGGCGCAGTTGGTCATGGTGGGTCTGGGCGTAACGGCGTTTTTCCAGGATGGTGTCGCCGGGTATTGGCGGCCAACCATCGGTAAAAATGCGTAAGGGTTCGCCGGCGGTGTGGGCGTCTACGGCCGTTAACCGAACCCAATCAGCAGGGGGCGTCCAGTTCAGGGGCATGGCAGTTCTCCAAAATTCTGGTGTTTATGTGTTCACGTGAACATCTGGATTGTAACACAATTGGGTGCCAGCAATTCTCAATTTACCGAGAGCCGGCGATTGAAATCGCGCCTACAGAGAGCAAAGCCCACCTTCGTGGGCTGGACGCCAGTCGGCGAAGGCCGACTTTGCCTCTTGTTGAGCCTGCACTGAGCGCGGACGGCTGCCGTCCGTCGTTGAAGTGTGCAGATTTATCTGCCACTGCCAGCCAATGTGAGAATTGCTGATAGGGCGATGTGGCAGTTGGAAAACGGCCGTGACGCTGCTATAATGTTTACATTTATGTCAATTCTTGTGGCGTAAATAAAGGAGGCGACACAGGCAGTGACTCACCACAGCCTGCGCTGAACACATTGAAGCGATGAACAAAAATTCATAATTCATCCTTCATAATTCATAATTTGAGAGAGGAGGAAATAAACCATGACCATGAGTCAAGCAGAAATGGAACAGACAAAACAGGCGGCCGCCAGTTCCTGGTGGATATATTTACTGCAAGGCATTGCCGCCTTAGTCATCGGCGTGTTGCTGCTGACGGCTACCGAACAAACCGTCACCGTTCTGGTGGCCCTGTTGGGCATTTACTGGATGGTTAGCGGTGTTTTTAACATTGTGGCCGCGTTGGCGGGGCATGTGCCCAACCACAAATGGTGGGTGATTGTGGCCGGGGTCATCTCCATCATTGCCGGGTTGGCCGTGCTGCGCAATATGGCCTGGTCGGCCGTTATTGTGCCCAGCCTGGCAGTGCTGATTCTGGGTGTTGCCGCCCTCATCAATGGCGTCGTGACCATCTTTGCCGGTCGCAGCCAGAATGGGGGGCGGGAACGCTCCTGGGCCGGTTTTTTCCTGGGCATTCTCTACATCATCTTTGGCTTTCTGGTGTTGGGGAATGTGTTGATGTCGGCGGTAGCGTTGGTGCTGGCGGTGGCCGTCTGGGGCATTGTCGGCGGCATTGTGTTGATTGTGCTGGCCTTCCGGGTGAAGAAGTTGGCGACTGCGTGAATCGTAAACCGTAATCCGTAAGCCGTAATCCGTAAGCCGATTACGGATCACGGCTTACGCCCCTTAAGCCGGTACGGCCGTGCGTTCCAGCACGGCCTGGATATTGGCCATCAACTCTGACGTTTTCATTGGTTTCCACATATAAAAATTAGCGCCGACTGCCAGCCCTTCGGCTTCCGCGCCAAACTGTGTCTTGCCGCTGAGCATGATCACCGGTAAATGGGTGGTCTGCGGGTCGGCGCGCAGATGGCGGCAGAAGGTAATGCCATCCATCACCGGCATCATCACGTCCAAAATGATGGCGTCCGGCTGGCGCTGGTTGATTTTTTGCCAGGCGTCGGCGCCATCTATGGCTGTGGAAACGGCAAAACCATGCAATTCCAGCAGCAGTGTTAACATGTCACGAATATGGGCTTCGTCATCTACAACCATTATGGTGGGCTTCACGGTTAACTCCTCGGTGAATAATTGATACGATCTCAGGATAGAGAAAGTATAGTCGTTACGGCCGTGAATTTCAGCGGCATAATGGTACTAATGAAGTGTTTTGGTGTTCAGGTTTTCCGGTGTTTAGGCAAGAAGGAGGGGCACGGCCGTCAGATCACAGACAATACCGGCGGCCAGGTCATGGTTGGGGCGCTGCCGGTCTACCAGGTACGCGGCCATGCCCACCTGCCGCGCCCCTTGCACACACACCGGTTCGTCATCAAAAAAGAGGCAGTGCGCGGGCGGCACATCCAGGGCGCGGCAAATAGTCAGGTACGCTTCAGGATGGGGTTTGGACACGCCAATTACGGTGGCGGCGCAGGCTTCATCAATCAGGTCGGCCAGGCCTACGGCCGTGAGCGAATCTGCCAGACTGGCCAGTGTAAAGTTAGACAACACCCCCGTTTGCCGTCCCTGTTGCCGCGCCGTCAAAAGGGCCACACGGGCATCGGGAAAGGGGTGCATAAAGCGGGTGTACTCCACCTGTTGTAACTGCATCTGCACGGTGGGCGGCAGGGCCAACTCCTCGGCCAACTCGCGCCAAAACCCCTGCCAGAAGGCGGCCTCTTCCGCCGTGCTGCGCGGAAAACCAACCTGTTCCCCCCACTGCTGCCAACGCCCGGCCAATTCCGGCACAGACAGCGGCAGCAGCGACTCAAAGTAAGCAGCGGCCCCCCGTAAGTCAAAATCGGTCAAAACCCCATCGCGGTCAAAGATAACGGCCGTGTATTTCATAGTGGCGTCGTTCGTCATTTGTCATTCGTTATCCGTAAATCGTGAATCGTAATCGGACATCGGATTACGGTTTACGGACTACGGTTTACGGCTTTACCGTCTCCACCGGAGGCGGCACTTCTTGGGTTGGTGTGGGCGACGGTTCCTCCGTCGGTGGCGGCGGCAGGGTGGGGGTTTCGGTGGGCGGCACGGCCGTGCCCGTTGGTGTTGGCGTCGGTGAAGGCGTCTCCGTAGGCGTGGCCGTGATAGTCGGCGTCTCTGTTGGTGTGGGTGTGTTGGTGGGCGTCGCTGTATCCGTCGGCGTGGCTGTCGGTGTGCCCGTTGGTTCCAAAATCAGCACTGCCACCCGTTTTTCAATCACCGTTGGCCCCGCTTCCGGGTTGTACGGATTATCCGGCCCAAAGAGCAGGATGCGTATAGTCACCGGGCCGATGGCATCGGTGTTGGCCGTATCCCACGTGGCCAGGACGCCATTCTCCACCGGCGCGGGCCGCCGTTCCTGAATCAATCCCCACCCGCCCGGATTTTCACCCAGACCATATTCCACCTGATACCCATTAAAATTGGGCGCTTTGACGGTGCCCCAAATGTCAAAGATACCGGAAACCTCGGCCCGTTCTGTTGGCTGGTTGATGGTGATTTCGGGGCGTGGCGTGTTTTCGTCGCAGGCATGTTCGGGCGGCAGCGTCAGCGGAATGGCGATGTTGCGCGCCCGCGCCCACGCCTGCCCACCGCCTGTTGTTTCCACCCATTGTTTGGCCACAAACCGTTCTCGCTCCCATACCGCCGGTTGCCCGCTGACCAGGATGTCGAAGAAAGTGGCCTCCTGCACCGATTCGGGGCAGCGTTCGTTGGCTTGCAGCCCTGTCCACAAATCAATGAGCAAAACCCGGCTAAAATCGGCGTCCGCATTCAGCGGCGGTTGATCTTGGGCAAATCGTTCTACCGTGCGGTTCACACAGCCAGGGCCGGGGCGCGCCCCCGAATCGGCGCAAATTTCCACGTCCATCACGCCGCCCGGTCGGGGGAAATCTACCGGGGCGCGGCCAGACAGATATTGGCTCATAAAACGGTTCCAGATGGGGGCAGCCACTTCCACGGCCGAGGCGTTCTGGCCCATGGGGGTGTTGTCGGTGTTGCCCACCCACACGGCCGTGACCACTTCCGGCGTATAGCCAATCGTCCAGTTGTCGCGCACATCCAGGCGGCTGCTGCCGGACGTGCCCGTCTTGGCCGCTACGCGGTGCCCGGCAATTACCAGCGGATTATTCAGCCCAAAGGCGGGCTGTCGGGCGCTGTTGTCTGAGAGAATATCGCTGAGCAAATAGGCATGTTCCGGGCGCACCACCTGGGCTTCCGCGCCGGGCTGGGTATGTTCATAGCGAATTTCGCCCAACCGGTTCTCGATGCGGCTGATGGCAAAGGGCTTGACATAACGTCCCTGGTTTGCCAGCGCGCCAAACGCCCCGGCCATTTCCAACGGGCTGATTTCGCCACCGCCCAGCGCCAACGCCAGGCCATAATTGGCCGGCTGCCCCACCGTCGCGCAACCCTCGTCCTGAAGCGAGGTCAGCCCCACTTTTTGCACGTTGTTAATGAAGTTGCAGACGCCGACAAATTCCAACGCCTTCACCGCCGGAACGTTATAGGAGTTGCCCAGCGACGGCCGTACCCGCAGCGGTCCATGGAAAGTATCATCGTAATTTTTGGGTTGGTAGGGTGGGTTGGCCCCGTCTGGGAAGGAGGTGGGCACGTCCCAAATGAGGGTGGCGGGCGTCCACCCCTGTTCAAAAGCGGAGAGGTAGACCAGCGGTTTGATGCTGGAACCGGGCTGGCGGGGGGCCAGGGCCATGTTCACCTGCCCGCTGATTGCCTCGTTGAAAAAGTCGGCGCTGCCCACCAGCGCCAGAATTTCGCCGGTAGCCGGTTGTACCACGACCATGGCCGCGTTATTGGCGCCGGCGTTGTTGATGGTGGTGCGGGCGTCGGTCACGGCCGTTTCCGCCAATCGCTGCGCCTCCGGGTCAAGTGTGGTGTAAATGCGCAGCCCGCCGCGATAAATAGACTGCGCCCCCAACAACGCCTCCGCCTGCTGCAACACGGTGTAGACAAAGTGTGGGTGACGGACTTGCGGCGCGGCGGGTGGGGTCATGTTGTAAATGAAAACGGCCGTTTCATTTTGCGCCGCCAGCGCCTCCTGGTAAGTGATATACCCCTCGGCCATCATCAGGTTCAGCACCTGCGTCTGGCGAATCAGCGCCCCGTCCGGGTTGGTGTAGGGGTCCCAAAACGCTGGCGCTTGCGGCAGCCCGGCCAACAAGGACGCTTCTGCCAGCGTCAAATCTTTAGCCGACTTATTGAAATAGGTCTGGGCGGCGGCTTCAATGCCATAAGCCAGATTGCCGTAGTAAATCTCGTTTAGATACAGTTCTAAAATGGTGTCTTTGTCATATTTCTGCCACATTTCGGCGGCCAGGATGATTTCCCGGATTTTGCGGCGCAAAGTGCGCTCGGTGCGCTCTTCCTCGCTCAGCACCAGGGCGCGTACTAACTGCTGGGTAATGGTGCTGGCCCCGGAGACCGCTTCCCCTTCTTGGGCCGCCTGCACAATGGCGCGGGTAATGCCGATGGGGTCAAAACCGGGATTCTGATAAAAGCGGGAATCTTCGGTGGCAATGGTGGCGTCAATCAAATCCTGGGCGATTTCCGGCAGGGTGACGCGCACCCGGTTGCCCGTTTCCGGGTCTACCAGGGTGGAAAGCTCCACGCCGTTGCGGTCATAAATGCGGGCCGTTTCAAAGCTGCTGGCTTTGGCTTCCAGGTCGCCAATTTCCGGCAGGTCGGCGGCGATGGCGCGGTAGGCAAAAGCCGAACCGGCCACCAGCAGCATAAACCCCACCACAAACGCGGCTACCAGGACGACTAAACCACGAATAAGGCAGCCGCCCCAATTGCGTTTGGCGCGGCGCATGGGGCGCGGCGCCACTTCCTGAGGCGGCATGGCCACCCGCGCAGGGGGTGGGGCGGCCTGCCGGGCCGGCGCACCCTGCCGGACAGGTTGTTGGGGTGGCGGTGACTGGCGTACCGGTTGCTGTGGGTATACGGGTTGCTGGCGCGCGGGTTGAGCCGGTTGCTGCGGCCGCGCGGACGGCTGCGCCGGGTATTGTTGCCGGGTTGGCGGTTGTTGGGGCGGGGAGGACGTGGTGGGCGGTTGGGCGGGTTGGGTGGTCTGGCGGTTGCCCGGTATGGCCAGGTCGGGCCGCACCTGGGTAGCGTCCAGATCATACACGGGTGGCCGTTCGCGGGGCGTCAACTCTGGCGCAGCCAATGGCGGCGGCGCGGTTGGCCCCGTTTGTGCTGCTGCTTTTGCCGCTTCGTCGGTCATGCCGCTCAGGGTGATGGTGGGGTCATCGGCCGCGTCCATCAGGTCAAAGAGGGAGACCG
>JAHBVI010000113.1 GCA_019637635.1 Anaerolineae bacterium | reverse complement strand
CCTCAGATGCGAACGGACGGGCATCTGAGGATGCCCTACTCCTCAATTTCGATCTACTGAGTTTAGCGATATACTCCCGACTATCACATCCACTGTCCTGCGCTTGATCAAAGAAGGATGATAAAACATGGAAACGACACAGTTTATAAGCCAATTACACGCCTACGACACGGCCGTTGCCCAAACCTTGAGCCAACTGGAACAAGACCAGATCGTGCCCCGCATCTGGCAGCACGACCATACCGTCTGGCGGCCTGACCCCACTGAAATTAGCAATCGCCTGGGCTGGCTGCACCTGCCACAAACCATGCAGCCCGAAATAGAAGCGATCAATGCCTTTGTCGCCAGCATTCACGCCGCCGGATATACCCATGTGCTTCTGTTGGGCATGGGTGGTTCCAGCCTGGCCCCGGAACTGTTTGCCAAAACCTTTAACACCGCTCATGGTTTGCAACTGGCGGTGGTGGACACCACCGCCCCTGATGCCATCTTCAACCTGGCGCAATCAGTCCCCTTAGCCCAAACGCTCTTCATTGTGGCTACCAAGTCCGGCGGCACCGTGGAAACGTTGTCTGCTTTCAAATACTTTTACAATTTGTTGGCCGATGGGGTCGTTGCCAATCCCGGCGAACAGTTTGTGGCCATTACCGATCCCGGCAGCAGCCTGCAAAAGCTGGCCGGGCAGCACCATTTCCGGGCCACTTTCCTGAATGATCCCCACATTGGCGGGCGGTATTCGGCGCTATCCCATTTTGGGCTGGTCCCGGCGGCGTTGGCGGGGGTGGATATTGGCAAGCTGTTAACCCGCGCGGCCGCCGCCGCCCACGCGCCGGAGGCGGCCCGGTTGGGGGCTATCATAGGTACGTTGGCGCAGCACGGCCGTGACAAACTCACCCTCATCACTTCCCCAGAACTGGCCAGCTTTGGCGACTGGGTGGAGCAGTTGGTGGCTGAAAGCACCGGCAAAGAAGGGCAGGGCATCTTGCCGGTGGTGGGGGAAGCGTTGGGCGATACGGCCGTTTATGGCCCGGATCGCCTGTTTGTGTATTTGCATCTGCCACACAGCACGGCCGCCGCCGGGCCGCTAGACGCCCTGGCGCAGACCGGGCATCCCGTGGTGCGCATGGGGCTGGGTGATGTGTATGACCTGGGCGGGCAGTTTATGTGGTGGGAAATGGCGACGGCCGTTGCCGGGCACATCCTGAACATTCAACCCTTTGACCAGCCCAACGTGGAGTCGGCCAAAGTGCTGGCGCGGCGGATGGTGGCTGCTTACCACGAAACCGGGCAGTTGCCGGCGGGCGAGGCGGCAGATTTGGATGCGGCTGTGCTGCACCGCTTCCTGTCTGAGGCGCAGCCCGGCGATTACGTGGCGCTGCAAGCCTTTGTGCCGCCTTCGCCCGCTGCCGACACCGCGTTACAAACCCTGCGCCAGGCTATTCGTGACCGATACCGGGTGGCCACCACTGCCGGGTATGGGCCGCGTTTCCTGCATTCCACCGGCCAATTGCACAAAGGCGACCGGGGCAATGGCCTCTTCATCCAATTCACTGCCGACCCGGTGCAGGATGTAGCCGTGCCAGATGAAGCCGGTAAACCGGATGCCAGCATGACCTTTGGCGTTTTGATCAAGTCGCAGGCGTTGGGCGATGGCGACGCCCTGCTGGCCGAGGGTCGTCGTTTTATTCGTTTCCATCTGGGCACGGCCGTGACGGATGGATTGAATCGTTTGATGAGATGACTGAGTGAGCAGGTGAAAGGGTGAGCAGGTGACAATCTCCTAATCTCCAATCTCCCTATCTCCAATCTCCCAATCTCCCAATCTCCAATCTCCCATGAACACAACCTCCACCACAATTTTAATTTTTGGCGCGTCAGGCGATCTGACGCGGCGGAAGTTGATTCCGGCGCTGTTTAACTCTTTCCGCAAAAGGCGGCTGCCAGACGCTTTTCACATTATCGGCTTTGCCCGACGGCCGTGGGACGATGACCAGTTCCGCGACTTACTACGCGAGGGGCTGTTGGAATTTGACCCGGAAGCGTTTACGGCCGAAAAATGGTCTGAATTTGCGCCCCACATCACCTATTTTCAGGGCAACCTGGACACGCCAGCCGACTATGAACACCTGCCCATCTATCTGGCAGATTTGGAAAACGGCCCGGCTAACCGGCTGTATTATCTGGCCACCGCCCCCGAATTTTTTGTGCCCATTGTGCAAAATCTGGGGGCCGCGGACATGGCGAACGAGGCCGATGGCTGGCGGCGGCTGGTGGTGGAAAAACCGTTTGGACACGACCTGCAATCGGCGCAGGCACTCAACCAGGCCATTCATGCGGTTTTTGCCGAGCAGCAGGTGTATCGTATTGACCATTACCTGGGCAAAGAGACGGCGCAAAACATCCTCTATTTCCGTTTTGCCAATACCATTTTTGAGCCGGTGTGGAACCGGAATTACGTGGATAATGTGCAGATTACGGTGACAGAAAGTGTGGATGTGGGGCGGCGGGCCGGGTATTACGATCAGGCCGGGGTGGTGCGGGATATGTTCCAAAACCACCTGTTGCAACTGCTGTCCCTGATTGCCATGGAACCACCCACATCGTTTGCCGCCGACGCGGTGCGCAATGAGAAGGCGAAACTGTTGCAGGCGATACGGCCGTTGCCCCTCAGCGATACCGTGCGCGCCCAATACCAGGGTTATCTCCAGGCTGATGGGGTGGCGGCAGGCTCACAGACGCCCACCTATGCCGCCCTTAAGCTGTATGTGGACAACTGGCGCTGGCAGAGTGTACCTTTTTATCTGCGTTCCGGCAAGGCGTTAGCCCGCAAAAACACGGAATTGGTCATTGTGTTCCAAAAGCCGCCACACCTAATGTTTGACGCCATCGCCGACGCTGATTTTTCCTCCAACGTCCTCTCCATTTGCATCCAGCCAGATGAAGGCATTCACCTGCGCTTTGAGGCCAAAGCGCCCGATTCCACCCGCACCGATTCAGTAGATATGGAATTCCATTACCGGTCGGCGTTTAGGGGTAATTCGCTGCCCGATGCTTATGAGCGGCTGCTGTTGGATGCGCTGCGAGGTGATGCGTCGCTTTACACCCGCAGCGACAGCATTGAGGCGGCCTGGCGGCTGATGGACCCGGTGATTCAAGGGTGGGAGCAAGACCCCCAATCGCCACCGATGGTGGAATATAAAACTGGCAGTTGGGGGCCAGCCGAAGCGGATGAGTTGTTACAGCGTGACGGCCGTGCCTGGGTGCTGGGCTGCATGGAGCATACCAACGAGTAGAAAAATGATCGTACTCTTTCTTGCACAGTAACGGCCGTTTGTTACAATTCCGCCCACTCGTTCCCCCCTTGCGTAACGAAAATATCTATCCGGTAACAGCCGCTTTGCCGAGGGTCTTGGCGCCAGCTTGATCTTCCCAGGTGACTGCAATGGTACCAGGAGGTGATGTTATCAATTTAGCGGCCAACTTTTATTGTTTCTTGTGCTGATTTTTCTGATCTAAAACATGGAGAGATGAAAATGAATAAGCAGATTTATGTGCCCAGCAAATCCACATATGACCGGTTGCTTTATTTGTTAGTGACCTGTCTGGTAGCTACTGTGATGTTGCTTGTAATGGTGGCGTTAACGGCCGTGTCCCGCCCCCCTGCCACTCTGGCCCAGGGTGGAGGTCTAATCTGTGGACACAAATTTAACGACTTGAATGGCGACGGCGTCTGGGATATGGCCTCAGAACCCGGCTTGCCCAATTGGGTCATTCAATTGGATGGAGGCACCGGGGCCGTGATTACTGTTACGACCGACGCAAGCGGGCATTATTGTTTTGACGCTCTGGCGGATGGCCAATACACGGTGTCGGAAGTAAATCAGCCTGACTGGCAGCAAACCCTCCCCGCGCCAGACCCAGGTGGTACCTCTGGCGTTTACCAGGTCAACATTAATGGCGGTCAGGGTGGGGGAGACACCTTTCATTTTGGCAATCACATGGGCCGGGGTGATGGCGGCATTCATGGGACCAAGTTTTATGATGAAAATAACAATCAAATGTGGGACAGTACCGAGCCAGGACTGGGGGGCTGGGTTATTGAGTTGGAGGACGCCAACGGCAATGTGCTGACCACCACCACCAACCAATCCGGTCATTACTGGTTTATGGGTATCACCACCGGCACCTACACCGTGACGGAGCAGTTGCCGCCGCCTGGTTGGATACAGACATTCCCGCCCGCTCCCGGTTATTACGTCCTGTCGTATGTACCTTCACAAGCCATTGAAAATGTGAATTTTGGCAACTATGCCCAACCAGGTGAAATTCATGGCATGAAGTTCCATGATCAGAATGGCAATGGCATTAAAGACACTGGCGAACCCGGTTTGCCCAACTGGACGATTATGTTGCAGGGCAGCGGCATTCCCATAGCCGCCACCACGAATATCACCGGCGAGTATTGGTTCATGGGGCTGCCCCCAGACGATTACATCGTATCCGAGGTGCAGCCGCCACCTGTCTGGAATGGCCAGTTCATGCTCCAGTGGGTACAAACGGCTCCGATTTCAGGTACACATGCTATTGAGCTAGACCCAGGAGAAATTGTCACCGATGCTGATTTTGGCAACTGGCAAAATGGTAAAAACGACTTTTGCATGATTCCCTGGGATAACCATTTCCTCAATACCACATCATTGACCACGGAAATTTATATTTTCAACGCCTCCAACAATCCGCAAAAGGCGTACACGCTGCAACTGGTTGGGCCAACCACGTTTACCGTGACCACACCGCTGCCCATTACACTGAATCCGTATCAATATGGCGTGGTGCAGATTGAAGTGGCCTACCCCAGCATCTTTAACGCGCCGTACCAATCCGCTCAGTTCCAGGCTGTAGTGACAAACCAGGCCACTAATACTTCCTTTACCTGCCATGCTGCCCTGTGGTCTTATTCGCCGCAATGGTGGACATTCCCGAATGTCAATTCCGGGCTGGCCGGTGGTATTCCCTTTGGCTTTACCCAGAACATTAGCTTTACGGTGCAAAACAATGGGCCTGGTGGTGGGCTGCATTTGCCGGCCGGTGGCGGCGAGGCCACCTACAAGGTTTGGGCGATGACACGCGGTATAACCGATACGTCGGCCGTCAGCCTGAATGGGCTGCCGCCGGGCGCTGTCATTACCGGCACGATTAGCAATACGCCGGGGCAAACGGATATTCCGGTGAGTATTCGCTATACAGAGTTTATTTTGCTGGGGCCAACGGACATCATCCTGGAGCTAGATGTGACGGGAGATGGTATGCCAGACATGGTGACATCGTATCTGGCGTATATTGAACCGCCACGTTTGTATTTGCCGGTGATTGTGAAGCCGTAAACCGGTAATCCGTAATCGGTAATCGGTGAACCCTTCACCGATTACCGATTACCGTTCACCGATTACCAATTACCGACTGCCCGGTGTGGCATTGCAAGATGTAGAGTTGATAGCGGGGGCCGGTGGGGGTGTTTTCCAGCAGAAGGGTGAATTCCAGTTCCACCGGTTTGTCGTAAATGATTTGCAACCGGTTCAGGGCATGGCGCATGAGTTTGATGAAGCGGGCGTCCTGGGTGAGCATGTTGAAGGTGATGGCGGTGGTGGGGCCTTGGGGTGTGTTCACGGCCGTGACCACATAATCCGGCACACTTTCCCTATCATCCCACACGGCCGTGACCGGGATGATTTCAAACTGGTTGGTTTCCAGATTCACCACCTTGATGGCCTGTTGGTGGGCTGTCGCCAGCGTGCTTTCTGGCTGCGTGACCGGTTGGTGGGGGCGGCCGAGGGCGATGAGGCATGATTGCTGGCTAAACTCTTCACCAATGATGCGGTCGGCAAAACCCCATACCAGCCGCAGGCAGCCATCCTCTTTGCGCGCTTCCGTTTGCCGGTGGAAGGGGTCTTCGCTCCAGCCGGTGCCGACGATGGTGGGGAAAAAGTAACGGCCGTGTCGCTCGCCTACCAATGACTGGATCATAATCGCCATGCGTTCGTCGTAATCAATCAGCCCATATTTTTCCCGTTCGCGCATGGCGTTGGGGTCGAAGGTGCTGGCGTAAATGCGACGAATGGCATTGAGCAAATCGGCCAGATTTTCCGCCGGTGTCCCCTGGTTGGGGCAAAAGACGGTGGCATATTTTCCGGCAAAAGCGTAGTCCAGGTGGTCTTCCAGCAGAGATGAGGAGCGGACGATGAAGGGACGGCCGTGAAACTGCACCAGCACCTCCCGCAAATGATCCACCAGGAAATCCGGCAGTTTGCCGGCCATACAGGCGGCAACAATTTTGGGGTACTGCACCTGCCGTTCCGCGTCTGGCAGATACTTCTGGTTTACAAACCGTTCCATCTTGTTCAGGTACAGGAACTCATAAATCATCTCTGACCCGATAAAAAATGTATCCGGCACCTGCACAAACGGCCGTAAATCTGGCCCTAATCCCTCCCGGTTAAGCTCTAAAATCTTCCAGGCCAACATCATGCCGCTGGCCTTGCCGCCAATTTTGCCGCGCCCAATGAGCCGTTCGTAAACCCAACGCAGGTCACGAATGGCGAAGACGTTTTTAGCCACCGCAATAAAAGGAAGCTGGTCACTCATCAGCCGTTTGATCAGCACTACCTTGATCTCTTCCAGATGGTGTTTGATTTTTTCTTGCTGCGGCGGCGGCAGGGTATCGTAAATGTCGCCCTGTTGGAAGAGCAGCGGCCAGGGCGCAACTTCGGGATTAAAGGTCAATTCCATCTTGCTGGGGGAGACGTGCTGGTTGCGCAGGATGTTTTCTACAATTTGCTCCAGCAAGGAGATGCCCAGATTGTTGGCAAATAAGGCATCGGTGTGAAAATCGCGGATGGCTTCCAGACGGCGCTGCCAGGTGCTTTCATCTTCCTGAGAAAGCGGGTCGCTTAAGCCTTCGCGCCGCTGCGATTCAGTAGCCAGATGTTTAATTTCTTGCTCAAAATCAGTTTTAGCAATGATGCCGCGCTGGAACAGCTCTTCGCGCATTTGCAGGCGAATACGGTCACACAAAATGGGGTACTGCGCCAGCTTGACGTACACGTCAATGGCGGGGGTCGTACTGCGTAAAGGGGCGGTGGGCATGGGGTTGGGAGAGATTGGAGATTAGAGATTGGGAGATTGAATCTCCAATCTCTAATCTCTCATCTCCTTTCTCTGAACAGTATCCAACAGGTTTTTGGTAATAGCGGCGATGTCGGCTACGGCCGTGCTAAATGCCGCTTCATTGGCTTTTGATGGTTTCTGGTAGCCGGTTACTTTGCGCACAAATTGCAGCGCCGCCGCTTCACATTCTTCAGGGGTGGCGGGGCGCTCCGGCTGGCGTAGTTTTTTGATATTGCGACACATATTTTTCTCCGGGTAGCGTGAAAAAAAACAAACTGCCTTCGCCGGGCATACTTTCCACGCCCACTTCCCCGCCCAGCTTTTCGATGATGCGATAGGCAATGGAAAGCCCCAGGCCGTGGCTGTCGTTCCGGCTTTTGTCCAGGCGGGTAAACTCTTTGAACAGCAGGCGCACCTGCTCTGGGGGGATGCCCGGCCCGTTGTCACGTACCCAAAACCGCACCTGATTGTCATTCTGATAGGCCGCGCCACATTCCAGCCGGGGCGGTTGGCCGCCATATTTCAGGCCGTTGCTCAGGTAGTTCAGCCACACTTCTTCCACCCAGGGCGCGTAGCCAACGGCCGTTGGCCATTCGGTTGGGTAGCTAATCTGTCCGCCGCTTTGCTGGATGAGGCCGGCCAATTGGGCTTCGGCGTGGGCTACCAGTTCGTGCATGTTGAGTACGGCCGTTTCCACCTCCTGGCTCCGCACCTGTGACAGCAGCAGCAGTTCCCGGATGATAGAGTCCATCTTTTGGCTGGACATTTCAATGTGCCCCACCATCTCCAACGCTTTAGGGGACATGGCCCCGTTTAGCTGCCTTTTTAGAACCCCGGCATAACCACGAATGGTAAACAACGGCCCTTTCAGATCATGGGCCACCGTGTGGGCATACGCTTCCAACTCCGCGTTGTTGATCGCCAGTTCCCGATTCATATTCAGCAGTTCCGCATTTTGCGTTTCCACAATGTGTTGGTAATGCACCACCAGCCGGGCAATGAGGTACGAGGGCACACCGCTGCCCACAATCACAATAGCCATCGCCGGCCGAATGCTGTTCATATTACCGGTGAAATACAGCAATACGGCCGTGACCAGCATCGCCAGTGCCATCGAAATCACCGTAATCTTCCACGGCCGGTTAATCAATTGAAAGCGTCTAAGCTGGAGTTTGCGCTGTTTTGGGTGTATTTGTTCGGTCATCGGAACTGCTCAATTACACAACGTCTACAATGTAATCGTATCACAGCCCGATTGATTGGGCTATCCCCCTGTGGTCAGCGTGAGGGTAATCACGGTTTCGTGGTGTTCGCGGTAGTGCATAAGAGTAAATGAGCAAATGTCTCCCCCACTTATCTGCTTATCAGTTTTTCATCCGCTTCTCTGGTATTGTCTCCTCATCCCACACCGGCACGCCGGGCAGGGTGAACACAAACTGGCTGCCCCCGCCGACAGCGCCCCCTCCCGGCGCGTCTTCCACCCAGATACGGCCGTGCTGCGCCTCCACCACCATCTTACAAAACGTCAGCCCCAGTCCGGCCCCCCGCACGGGTGCGCCGCCGGGATTGGTGCGCGTGTAGCGGTCAAACGCCTGCTCGCGGAAAGCGGGCGGGACGCCCGGCCCGCTGTCTTGAATGAAGCAGCGCGCACCCGGTTCGTAACCTGGCTGCGCCGGTTCTGGTTGCAAGGTGATGGCGATACGGCCGTTGGCCGGCGTAAACTTCAGCGCATTATCCAGCAAATTGACCAGCACCCGCCGCACCAGTTCCGCATCGGCCCATATGGGGGGCAGGTCGGGTGGGGATGTGATCGTCAGCACAATCCCTTTATGCGCCAACAGCGGCTGCAGGCGCGCCGCCACCGCCTCCACCAGCGGCGGCAGCCGCATGGCGTCCGGGTCCACAATCGAGCGCCCCGCTTCCAACCGGTGCATATCCATCAGCGAATCCACCATGTCCAGCAAATCCTGGCTGCTGCCGTAGGCGTTTTGCAGCAGCGGGCGCGTGTCGCCATCGCCCTGGGCGGCCAACCGCTCTTGCGCCAGTTGCAGCGTGGTGGACATCGTCGTCAGCGGATTGCGTAAATCATGCACAATCATGCGCGTCAGGTCTTCGCGCCGTTCGGCCAGTTCTTGCGCTTCGGTCACGTCGCGGAACAGCAGCAGCCAGCCGATGAGCTGCCCTTCCCGGCCAAACACCGGGGCTTCCTGCCGTTCCAGCACCCGGCGCGGGGATGTGGGCGGCGTAAAATGGGCACGGCCGTACCCCCCTCGCAGCGTCCCATCAGCCAATTCCTGCAAACGGGCGGTTAACTGGCTTTCCGTAAATCCCAGCCAGGGCGCGGCGGCCATGTCCAGGGGCGCATCGGCAGTCAGGGTGTTATCCAGCAATACGGCCGTTATCGGATTTGCCAGCATCACCCGCCCCTGCCGGTCCACCATCACCACTGCCTCCGCCAGGGCATTGAGCAACGCTTGAAGCTGCTGTACCCGCTGCGCCAGCGCCTCGTCGGTGAGGGTGTACAGGCGCACAATTTCGCCGTGCAGCCGGGCATTCCGCACGGCCACGCTTACCTGGGCGGCCACGGCGTGCAACAGTTCCAACTGCCAGCGGCTATACTGCCGTGCCTTTTCCCATCGTTGCAACACCATCACCCCCAGCACGTCCCCGTCCAACAGCAGCGGCAGCCCCAACCAGACGGCGGGCGGCGGATGAGGCAGCGCCAGGTGGTGGCGGTCGGCAAAATGGAAATTGGCGGGATACAGGTGCAGGGCACGGCCGTGCGTCGCCACCCAACCGGTCAAATCATCCAGCGTCACCGGTAACAAGGCGCCGGCAGCCGGATCGCCGCCCGACCATACCCCCTGATCCTGCAAAAAAAGCGCTAATCTGTCGGCGCTGACCAGTTCCGTCACCAACGCCCCTGTGCGGCGCAGCACTTCCGGCAGTTCCAACGTCTCCCGCAGGGAATGTTCGCTGCGGTTCAAAATGGCAAATTGGGCCACCTGCTGCGCCAGCGAATAACGCCGCTGCCAGGAAAGCCAGAACAGCACGGCAAAAACCGCCGCGCCCAGGCAAAAAACCACAAACGGCGGCAGTCCCCCCAGCGCATACACAATCCCCCCTAACAACGCAAACGGCAGCGCCAGAAAACCGGCGGCCATTACCAACAGCCCATTATCGCGGAAAAAAGCAGCCGGCGATTGGCGCTGCGCCAGCCACCAGACAAAAAGGCCGGTGGCGTAAACCAGGCCAAAACCGGCCATCAAATTCAGGAAAAGGGGAAAGGCATTGGCCGTGTTCTGGCTGAGGGGGGCGCTGCCGCCGCGCTGCGTATAAAACCAGACGCCGCCCGCCAGCGCCAGGAGATGAATGACAAAGGCGATAAAGCGCTGGCGAATGGTGGGCGCTTCTGGCCCTGCCTGGGGCGTCAGTTCCCAGAGGGGCCGCCACAGCGGGCGGCTGAGTTCGGCGAGGACAAACCCGGCGGTAAAGAGGGGTACGGCCGTGCCCCACCCCACCACCAGATAGCCGCTGACCATCACCACCGGCAGCAGCCCCACGCTGCTCATGGCCGGCGGCAGGCTAAATTGCAGGGCAATGACGGTCAGCGCCGCCAGCAAAATGATCAGTGGCGCATCACGGCTCTGCGTGGCCGCCCACACCGCCGCCACCAGCAGCAAAAACAGCAGCCCCCATTCGGTGAGTCGTCGCCAGTTCATGGGGGATCAATGGTCAATGGTCAATGATCATTGGCAATTGACCATTGACCATTAACCATTCACCCTCTTCCCGAAATCCCATACGCCGCGCGGGTGGCGGGGTGGAGCAGCCAGGCCAGCCCCAGCAGCGGTTGGAAGAGGGGAAAGAAGCCATAATCTATGCCAAAATAGCGCCAGACCGTGCCGCCAATCACCTCCGGGTAGAGGATGCTGAGCGTGCCCACCAGGAAGGTCATGGCCGTTTCAAAGGTGAGGACGCCCACCGACAGCTTCCAGGCCCACCGTTGGCGCACAAAAAAACCAATGGTGGCGGTGAGATAACAGGCGGCGGCAACGGCCGTGAGCGCCGGTCCCACATAGCTCGTCACCCCTTCCTTCAAAAAAAGCTGATACGTCGCCCGGAAAAAGGTGGAGATCGCCAGTACCGGGTAGGAGATGCCCAGGATAAACCCGGTGGCGCGCAGCCAGCGGGGCAATTCCGGGGTCGTTGTTTCCAGGGAAATTGATTGTGAATTGTCCATAAACTATCCGTCCTTTACGCGCCCGATTTTAGCATGATTGAAGTAAAATGGCCGATATGTACGATCAAGACGACCACTTCGATGACGAACCCGAACCCTATTATTTTGAACCAGAGCCGGAACCGGTGGTGTGGGCGGACACAGAAGTCCGCCGCCCCTCCGGCTGTTGGGTAGCTATTGCCATTTTGCTGATCCTGTCGCTGTTGGCCAGTTCGTTGTCGGGCCTCTTTTGGTTGGTGAATTCTCGTTCGGAGAGTGGTCGCCCGCCTACGGCCGTGCCGCGCCCCACCCGCACCCCCGCTCCCATTGTCGGGCTAGAGGAATTGACAGCCACGGCCACCTCGCCGGCCTTCAGCACTACCCCCTCCTTGCCTACCCCCACCGTCAACCCGGCGCTCATCAACCGCATCGCCTACATTGATAACGACGGGCAAATTGTGACCATCGCTCCCGACGGCAGCAGTTCCCGCCGCCTGACGGAGGGCAGTACGTTTTTCCAATTCCCGGCCTGGTCGCCGGACGGCCGTCAGATTGCGGCCATTGGCAGCAACAATCTGGGCGGCGCGGTGCTTGTACTGGCCGACGTAGAGCGCAGACAAGAGCCGCTTTCGCTTTACCTCAGTCGCCGCGCGGCCCCGTTTTATCTCTATTGGTCGCCGGACGGGCAGACGGTCGGCTTTTTGGCCAGCGACACGCAGGGCATGGCCCTCTATCTGGCGGCGGCCGATGGCGCCGCCGAAAGCCACAAACGCACCACCGGCGGCCCGCTTTACTGGCAGTGGACGGCCGACAGCCAGCAGCTTCTCATTCACAGCGGGTTTGCCGGGCCGGGGTCACGCCTGGAACTGCTGGAAGCCGCCGGAGATAAGGACGGCGACCCGATTGCCGCGCCGGGTTATTTTCAAGCGCCGGGCATTTCTGGCGACGGCCGTTTGCTGGCCTATGCTGAAGAAATTGCCTCCCTGAACAGTCGCGTGGTGGTCAACAATCTTCAAGATGGCGCCAGCCAGACGCAGCCCCACGAAGGGCGCAGCATTCTCGGCCTCAGCCCCGACGCCAACTGGCTGGCCTATATCAGCCCAGACACGCCGGGCGAAACGGAGTTCATCGGCCCGCTGCGGCTGATGCACACCGCCACCGGGGAGATTCGCCTGTTCAGCCGGAATGATGTAGCCGCCTTTTTCTGGTCGCCAGACGGCCGTTACCTGGCTGCCTTTTTGCCCAATCTGTCGGGTGGTGACATTAACGCCACGCTGCCGGGAAAAATAAACGCCAGGATGGCCGGACAAAACCGGCTGCCCACGCTCAATCTGGTCATCTTTGACGTCGCCAGCGGCGAGGGACGGCAACTGCTCACCTTTACCCCCACCCGCACCTTCCTCACCCAACTGCTCCCCTTTTTCGACCAATATGCCCTGAGCCACCGCCTCTGGTCGCCGGCCGGTGACGCCCTGGTGCTGCCCATGTTGGAAGACGGCCGTAGCGCCATCTATGTCGTGCCCATTCACGGTGGCGGCAAACGTTTCCTGGCCGAGGGCAGCATGGCCTTTTGGAGCCAGCAGTAGTTCGTAGTGCCAGGCACAGGGCAGAACGGCCCTGGTCATCCAGAACGAAAATGCCCTGTGCCTGGCACTGCCCGGCGGGTATAATTCGCCAATCCTGTGTAGTGATTCCAATTTGGGAGGGTCAAATGGCAAGGCAGAGGCTCCAATCTGGTTTATTCTGGCTGATGTTGATGGTTAGTGCGTGTGGTTTGGCTGCCTGCCGTCCGGTGGATACGGCCGTGCCCACCGTCACCACTTCGCTGGCGCAAATCACGGCCGTGCCCACCGAAACCCCGGTTACACCCACGTTGACGGCCGTACCTCCCACCACCACCCACACCCCCACGCTGACGGCTACCCCAACCGCCACCGCTACCACGACGCCCTCCCCCACCCCTACCGCCACCCACACCCCCAGCCCCACGCCCACGGCCACGCCCGACCTGGCCGTCTACGGCCGTCTGGATGTGCTTGATCCTGGTGGCGTCACGGCTGTGTTCTGGCACAATTACGATGGGTATGCCGGGCGCATTTTGGGTGACATCATCGCTGACTTTAACGAGAGCAATTCGTATGGCATCACCATTCAGCCGTTGTACTGGCAGCGCTTCAACCATCTGGTAGATGCGGTGCAAACCGGGCTGGCGGAGGGGGAAGATTTACCGGCGCTGGTGGCTGCCTACCCTGACCATACGGTCAATTATGTGGCGGCGGAGGGGGTGGTGGATGTACGGCCGTATCTCACACATCCCACCTACGGCTTCATCCCCACTGACCTGGCCGACTTTTTCCCCTATGCCCAGGTACAGGCCGGCGCTCCGCTCTATGGCCTGCCATTGCACCGCACAATGGAACTGCTCTACGTCAACAACGGCTGGCTGGCCTTGCTCGATCTGCCCTTTGTGGGCGCGCCGCAAACGCCGGAGCAGTTTGCCCAGGCCGTCTGCGCCGCCGCCGACCCGGCGCAGCGCCGCCTGGGGTATGAAGTGGAAGCTACCAGCGGCAGCTTTCTGGCCTGGATTCACGCCTTTGGCGGCGATGTCTACGATGAAGCCACCGAGACATTCACCTTCAACAGCCCAGAGGCCACCGCCGCCATGACCACGCTGCAACAGTTGGTGCAAGATGGCTGCGCTGCGCCTGCCGCCGGTTTTACCTACCAGGACAATTTTGCCCGGCAGCAAACACTTTTCGGGCCGGGCACCACGCGCGGCCTCTATTTCTACGACCGCGCCGTTAATAACTTCAATGCCCAGCCCTTTTCCTGGTCGGTGTCGCCGCTGCCCCATACCGGGGAATTGCCCGTCGTGCTGCTGTCTGGCCCTAACTTCAACGTGCTGCGCACCGACCCGGAGACGCAGTTGGCCGCCTGGTTGTTTCTGGCCTATTTCTTCTCGCCAGAAGTGCAGGCGCGTTGGGCGCAGGTGAACAGTTACCTGCCGGCCCGCGCTGCCGCTGCCGGCTATCTGGAAGACACCTTCACGGCCGATCCCGCCTATGCCGCTGCCTTTAGCTGGCTGCCCTATGGGGTTGACCCGCCGCCGCTCACCGGGCAATACGCGGTGTGGCGGGCGATGGTTGACGCTTACGGCCGTATCCTGCAAAATGAGGAGGTGACGGCCGTTTTGCAAGCATTAGACGAGACGGTCAACCAATTGTCAAAAGGAGACACACCGTGATGATTTCCGCTCGAATTTTTATTGCTTCTTCTTCTGAAGGAAAAGCTGTAGCCCAGGCAGTTAAACAACAATTTGCCGATGTCGAGCAGGTTGACATCTGGTATGAAAACGTTTTCCAGATCAATCGTAGCTATTTTGATTCTCTCAACCGGGCGGCCAATCTTTACGATTTCGCTATCGTCTGTTTGACCCCAGATGATATGCTAAGTTTTCGTGGACAGGAACATTTAGCGCCACGGGATAATGTGTTGTTTGAATTAGGTCTATTTATGGGGCGTTTGGGTACAAAACGAGCTTTTGTGGTAGCAGACGAATCTGTCCGTATATTGTCTGATCTGCAGGGGATTACACTGGCAACTTACCGACAGCCTCCTGCGGGAGGTTCGCTAATGTCAGCGGTGGGAAATGCTTGTACCAAAATCCACAACGTGATCGAAGCCGAGATGGCAAAAAGCGGTTTGGGATTTTTGCCATCCACATCACTGGCTATTGGTTATTTCAATAACTTCATTGTGAAAGTGGTTGAAGGCCTGGAGGATGACGAACCTGATTTGATAGATTTAGGTGATGGCTCTAATCCAGTACGGCTAGAATTTGAGGATTATCAGCTACGCATTCTTGTTCCATCGAATCTCAGTAGACTGGAACGGGATTTGGGTAAAAGCAAGCGGAACAGAAAACTAAAACAGGTGCAGATAAAAACAAACTATAGAGACTTCCCCTTTTTCATTGCTGGCGACTTTGAACCGGGCAAAACGGCGATTCTGCAACTCCTAGACATCCCTACTACAATTCGCGCGTCCCGAGAGATTATTGACAAAATATTCCCTGACGAGGGTGTTGGTTACAACGATGAAGAGCGCGAAGTTCTTGCACAAAGAGAGATCAAGAACTTCAAAAAAGCGCTTGAATCTTTAATTGCTAAAGCTGGTTATGATGATAATGTTTCTGTTGAATGGTTATGAACTTTCAACCAACATCTAGCGCGAACGTTTCTTAACTGATTTTCCACTCAATGACCCGGACAACAAATCTTAACTGGTGGCGAGCCATTTTGCATCTGGATATGGATGCTTTTTACGTGAACGTACATTTGCTGGATCATCCGGCGGATGGGGGCGTACCGTTGGTAGTCGGTGGGCAGCCGGAGCAGCGCGGGGTGGTGTCGTCGGCCAGTTATGAGGCGCGCAAATTGGGCATTCATTCGGCCATGTCTACGGCCGTGGCCCGGCGTCTTTGTCCCACCCTCAAAATTGTGCCCGTTAATTGGGAGCGGGTGCGGGCATGTTCCCGGCAGATCATGGGCGTGCTGCGCCCGTATGGGCCGGTGGAGCAGATGAGTGTGGACGAGGCGTATGTAGACCTGTCCGCCTGGGCGGAACCGGAGGCAGTGGCGGCAAAGGTGAAAACGGCCGTAAAAACCCAAACCCACCTGCCTTGCTCCGTCGGTCTGGCTACCAGCAAACTGGTGGCCAAAGTGGCTTCTGACCACGACAAACCGGAAGGGTTCACCATCGTACCGCCGGGTACGGAGGCCGCCTTTTTAGCCCCGCTGCCCACCCGCGCCTTGTGGGGGATTGGCCCCAAGACGGCCGAAAAGCTGGCGCGCCAGGGTATTCACACCTGTGGCGATCTGGCGGCGGCGGACACGGCCGTGCTGCGCCCTTTATTGGGCAACCAGGCGGCGGCAATCAAAGACCGCGCTGCCGGGATAGACGGCCGTCCGGTGCAGGCCGAACACGGCCCACCCAAGAGCATCAGCCAGGAGTGGACATTTAACAGTGATGTGGATGATGCGGCGGTTTTAGGTGATCGGCTGCACAAAATGTGCCACGATGTGGCCGAGATGATGCAAAAACATAGGCTGACGGCGTATACCGTTAACGTTAAATTCCGTTGGGCGGACTTTACTACCTACACCCGGCAGCGCTCGGTTAGCGTGTCGTTTGATGATGAAGCCACACTTTTTGAACT
Source organism: Anaerolineae bacterium (assembly GCA_019637635.1). Taxonomy (GTDB): domain Bacteria; phylum Chloroflexota; class Anaerolineae; order Promineifilales; family Promineifilaceae; genus CAADGU01. The sequence goes on along the minus strand of JAHBVI010000113.1, from coordinate 7,628 downwards.
GGCGCACGCGCTTTGGGATGAGCATTGGCCGCGCGACAAAAAGCTGCGCCTGCTAGGTGTAGCCGTCAGCAAACTGGAAGAAGCCCAGGCGCGGCAGTTAGGTTTTGACTTTTAGCGTCCCGCCGCCTATTTGGTGGTGACAGGCAGGTAATAATTGTACGGCGGTGTGGGGGTGGGCGTACAGGGCGGTGGTTGGGTAGGGATGGGCAGGATGGTGCTGAAACTGTTGTTGCTTTCGTTGCTTTCCGTGATCTGGTTGGTGGCGTCGGCAACGGCCGTCACCTGTCCCAATACCCCACCAAACACCAGCGATGTCTCTTCCCCGGCGGCCAATCCCGGCACGGTTTGTTGCTGACCGCCATTCACTTCAACTACAAATGACCCGGTGGCGGCCGTACCCACATTTTGCACCCACACCCGCGCCCCCAGGTCAGGCGGGTGCGTGCCGCACTGCGGTGTGCCACCGTTATAGGTAATATCGCTGATAATCAGGTCGGGTAAATCGTTGGTAGGTGCGGCCTGAACAGAGACAATATCTGACACCCCGCTCACATAAGCCCAGTTCCAGTAATCACCACAATTCCGCTCGCCAAAAATCCAGGCGCGAAATTTGATGTCGCCGGTGGTCACGGCCGTAAACGTGATGGTTTGTGGCATTGGCGCCGGTGGCCCCACCACAACAGTTGCCGGGTCAAAGATGGGCGCATCATCTCCCAATTGTGACATTGTTATATCGTAGACCGGATACACACAGCCTGGCGCGATTTTCAGGTCTGTGGTCACGGAGATGACCTCGCCCACGGCTAAGACGGTATCTGAGGTGGTGATTACAGCCGTAGCCCAAAATGTAGGATATGTGGTGGCGGTGGCGGTAGGTGTATGGGAGGGGGTAGCAGTTATAAGCGGCACGGCCGTAACCGGCGTCACCCATTGCCACATCACCAATGACCAGACCAATAGCCCAAAACACAAAACGACCACTGCTGCTTTTCTCATAATAACCTCCATTTAGTTAGCGGGAATGATGACAGTTTACATGATGAGCGTTGATCCACTGTTGATAACCCGTTGACCCGGTGTTTTTCTGCACCGGATGACTACAACTGATAAAGAATAAAACGGATGTTGCCGGATGGATATCCGCTCATTTCTTTATCCGTTGTCATCATGCGCGGCAAAAATCAATTCCCGTGGTCAACGAGAAATCCTTACACTTTTACCCCGCGAATGGCTGGCGGGCGGTACCTGTTCTGGCTACAATTCGTGATGGAGGCTATTGATGATGACGCAGATGTTATACGGCCGTTTCCCCACTCAACCAGACCACCCCTTTGCCAAACCCGTTTCCCGCCTGGTGCAAGGCTCGGCCTTTATCACCGCCGTTGCCGCCGCCGAGGCAAAAGCCTTATTTGATGCTGTCTTTGAGATGGGCTGTACCGCCTTTGACACCGCCCACTCCTACAGCGGCGGCTACAGCGAACGCGCCCTGGGGGAATGGATGGCCGTGCGCGGCAACCGCGAGCAACTCTTCATCCTGAGCAAATGCGGCCATCCGAGCCAGGATCGAAACCGCGTGACCCCCTACGACATCACCGCCGACCTGCACGACTCGTTGGCGCGGCTGAAAACGGATTACATTGATCTTTACCTGCTGCACCGGGACGACACGGCCGTGCCCGTTCAGGTTATCGTAGACACCTTCAACGAACATCTGCAAAGCGGCAAAATTCGCGCCTACGGCGGTTCTAACTGGACGGCCGTGCGGGTACAGGAAGCGAATGCCTATGCAGCGGCAAATGGGTTGGTGGGACTGACGGCCGTCAGCCCCCAATTTAGCCTGGCTGTACCCGCCGTTCCTCCCTGGCCCGGCTGCATTTCCGTCAGCGGCGCACCTGGGCAGGCCGAACGGGACTGGTACGCCAGTCAAAACATGCCCCTGTTCACCTGGTCAAGCGTCGCCGCCGGTTTCTTCTCCGGCCGATTTACCCCGGACAACCTGGACAGCTTCGACTACTGGCTGGATAAGGTGTGCGTGGATTCCTACTGTACCCCGGACAACTTTGCCCGCCTGGAGCGGACGCAACAACTGGCCGCCGAACGTGGCCTGACGTCCATGCAAATCGCCGTCGCCTACGTCCTGAACAATTCGCCCCACATCTTTGCCATCATCGGCAGCCGCACGCCAGAAGAGTTCGCCATGAACCTGACGGCCGTGACCTGTACCCTGACACCCGATGAAATTCGTTGGCTGGAAAATGGTAATTGAGTAAATGGGTAATTACTCAATTACCCATTTACAAATCTGGAGATTCCTATGACCAAACCTATTGCTTTACAACTGTACACCGTGCGCGATCAACTGGCGCAGGATTTTACCGGCGTCATGCGCCGCATTGCCGACATGGGCTATGTAGGCGTGGAAACCGCCGGTTTTCCCGAAGGCGTCACCACTGCCCAGGCCAAAGCCCTGTTTGATGAACTGGGCCTGGCTGTGTGCGCCGCTCATGCCCCGCTGCCCCTCGGCGACCAAAAGGACGAAACGCTGGAACGGCTGGCGGCCCTGGGCTGCAACCGGCTGGTCTGTGCCTGGCTGCCGCCGGACGAATACCAGAGCATAGACAGCATCCGCCGCCTGTGTGACCGGGTAAACGAGGCCGCCGACGTAGCCGCCGCGCAGGGCCTGACGCTGCTGATGCACAATCACTGGTTTGAGTTTGAACCGGTGGCGGGGAAACTGCCGTACCATCTGTGGCTGGAATATCTGCGTCCGGCGGTGGAGTTTGAACTGGATGCCTATTGGGTACAGGTGGGCGGCGTGGAGCCGCTCACGGCCGTGACTGACCTGGGCTCTCGTCTCACCCTGCTGCACGTCAAAGATGGCCCCGCCGATAACACGCAGTCCAGCATGACGGCCGTCGGCCAGGGCAAGATGAATTACGAAGCCATCATCCCCGCCGCCGCCCACGCCGACTGGATGATTGTGGAATTGGACCGCTGCGCCACCGATATGCTCACGGCCGTGCAGCAAAGTTATACCTACCTCACAGAAAAAGGATTGGCTTATGGGAAACGATAACAAGAGAGATTGGGAGAGTAGAGATCAAAGATTGGAGGGGCAGTCTCCAATCTCCAATCCCCAATCTCCACTCAACGTTGGCATCATCGGCTGTGGCAACATCAGCAGCGCCTATGTCAATGGCTGCCGTTTATTTGATATTTTGGAAGTAACGGCCGTGGCCGACATCTTACCGGCGGTTGCCCAGGCCAAAGCCGCCGAACACAACATCCCGCGCGTCTACAGCCCCGCCGAACTGCTGGCCGACCCGGATATTGACATCGTGATTAACCTGACCATCCCCGCCGTTCACGCCGAGGTCAGCCTGGCGGCGATTGCCGCCGGTAAACACCTTTACAGCGAAAAACCACTGGCGATCACCCGTGCCGACGGTCAGGCCATTCTGCAAGCCGCCCAGGAAAAAGGGGTGCGCGTGGGCTGCGCCCCGGATACCTTCTTAGGCGGCGGTCTGCAAACCTGCCGCCAACTGATTGACGAAGGCGCCATTGGCGAACCGGTGGCTGCCACCGCCTTCATGCTCAGTCACGGGCCGGAAGGGTGGCACCCTAATCCTACGTTCTTCTACAAGATAGGCGCCGGGCCGATGTTTGACATGGGGCCGTATTACATCACGGCGCTGGTGCATTTGTTAGGCCCGGTGCGGCAGGTGGCGGCCATTGCCCGCGCTTCTTTCCCGGAGCGGGTAGCCGCCAGCGGCGAGCGCATTGCCGTGGAGGTGCCCACCCATGTGGCCGGGACGCTGCAAATGCACTCTGGGGCCGTTGCCACCATGATCACCAGCTTTGACTGCTGGAGCCACCACCTGCCACGCATTGAGATTTATGGTTCGGCCGGTTCGCTGAGTGTGCCCGACCCCAATATATTTGGCGGCCCGGTGCGGCTGCGCCGTTCGGCCAGCAATGAGTGGGAAGAGGTGCCCCTGACGCACAGTGATGAGGTGCGGCGGGGTATTGGCGTGGCGGACATGGCGTATGGGTTAAGGTACGGCCGTGCCCATCGCGCTTCCGGTGAACTGGCTTATCACGTGCTGGATGTGATGCACACATTTTATGATTCATCCAACCAGGAGCGGCATGTTCGGGTGGAGAGTAACTGTGAGCAGCCACGGCCGTTGCCCGCCGGGTTGCCTCTGGGTGTGTTAGATCGTTAGCGAAGTGCCAGGCACGGGGCAGCGGCTTTTGGTTTGCCCAGATGGTTTCGCCCCGTGCCTGGCATTGCTAAAAGACTTTGTGAAAATCGTCACATTGCATTACACTTAGGCGAGATTGGTTCAATCTGCAAGATTGAACCAATCTGTTCCATTTCCCATTGAATTTTGAAAAAAGGATAGGTGAGCTATGCAAAACTTTGGTGCAAATGTCAGCAAATATGGTGTGGAAAATCATGGCGTGCGCAATGCCGGTACCGTGTATTGGAATTTGCCCACGCCTATGTTGTATGAACAGGTAATTCGCCGCCGTGAAGGGGTGGTGGGGCATTTAGGTCCCCTGATTGTGTCCACAGGCGACCATACCGGTCGTTCCCCCAACGACAAATTTATTGTGGAAGAACCGACCAGCGAAAAAGACATCTGGTGGGGCAAGGTGAACCGCCCCATCTCCCAGGAAAAGTTTGATAATTTGTACCGGCGTATCATTGCCTACATCCAGAACCGGGACATTTTTGTCTTTGATGGCTATGTGGGGGCAGACTCGCGTTACCAGATGCCGGTGCGCATCATCACCGAATATGCCTGGCACAATATGTTCTCGCGCAACATGTTCATCCGCGAGCGCGACCCGGAAAAATTGGCGAACCATGTGCCCGAATTTACCGTGATTGATATGCCCCGTTTCCATGCCGAGCCGGAATTTGACGGCACCCGCAGCCAGACCTTTATCCTGGTGGATTTTGGCCGACGGCTGGTAATTATTGGCGGCACGGAGTATGGCGGTGAAATCAAGAAGAGTATCTTTTCGGCCATGAATTATTATCTGCCAAAGCGTGGCGTGATGAGTATGCATTGCAGCGCGAATTATGGGGCGGATTTGGACGATGTGGCCCTGTTTTTTGGGCTGAGTGGCACGGGTAAAACCACTCTGAGCAGCGATCCCCGGCGCACGTTGATTGGCGATGATGAACATGGCTGGAGTGATGATGGCGTCTTTAATTTTGAAGGTGGCTGTTACGCCAAGGTGATCCGGCTTGACCCGGACGGTGAGCCGGAGATTTACCAGACGACGCGCATGTTTGGTACGGTGCTGGAAAATGTGGTGTTTGATTCAGCCACGCACCGCATTGATCTGAATGATGATACGCGCACGGAAAATACCCGTTCCAGCTATCCCATTACCCATATCTCCCGCGCCGACCCACGCGGCGTGGGCGGGCACCCCAAAAACATCCTGTTTCTCACGGCCGATGCTTTTGGCGTGCTGCCCCCCATCTCCCGGCTAACGGAAGCGCAGGCGATGTACCATTTTCTGAGCGGTTACACGGCGAAGGTGGCCGGCACGGAACGCGGGGTGACGGAGCCGCAGCCGAACTTTAGCACCTGTTTTGGCGCGCCGTTTATGCCGCTGCATCCGGGAGTGTATGGTAAGCTGCTGGGTGAAAAGATTGCCAGACACAACGTCAAGGTGTGGTTGGTGAACACGGGCTGGACCGGTGGGCCGTATGGCGTGGGCAGCCGGATGAAATTGGCGTATACACGGGCGATGGTCACGGCCGTTGTCGAAAACCAACTCGACGACGTAACGTTCACTACCGAACCGTACTTTGGTCTGCAAATTCCCACCCACGTGCCCGGTGTACCCGAAGAGGCGCTGAATCCGCGCAACACCTGGGCGGACAAGGATGCCTACGACGCCCAGGCGTGTAAACTGGTGGGCATGTTCATCGAAAATTTCAAACAGTTTGAGGCGGGCGTGACGGAAGAAATTAAGGCGGCGGGGCCGCGGCCGTAAGTGGTTGGCAGTGAGCAGTAAGCAGTGAGGGGCACGGCCGTAGGGGTTGATATGGCCGTGCCCCTCACAAGGCAGGGTCGCATCGCAATTTGGTCGTGCCATTCTGATATGGTGATGGTTGGATTCTAGTTATCGGGGTGGGTAATGCCTTCACTTACCCATATTGATTCATGCTCTTGCCGGTCATACAAGTAAATGTCGTAACAATTATGTGGGGCAAAGAAAGTATCACTGCATATCGCTGTATCAACCAGTGACAGGTTATCAGCAGTAGAGGAAAACGTTACCCAACGGCCGTTGTAAGAGATATCAAAGCCCGGTTCAAAACTACCCCCTGCAAAAGAAGGCAAAATATCTACAACTTCCCCATTACCTGCAATGCCATCGCTGTTCACACTTACCAACACAGACTCACCTGTCATACGGTTAAATACAAAAATTTCAGCCCCGTTTGAAAATACGACCCATTGTCCATCACCCGAAAGCGTACCGCCAAAACAAGAGTCATCCTCAATTCCACATAAGGGCGTTGTTTGCTCACTTTCCCTATCATAAACCGTATTGTCGAAAGCCAACCAACGGCCGTCATCAGAAAGACTCAAACTAAAATCCCCCATTCCTAACCCATAAGCTTCGCCTACGGCAATTCGTTTTAGCTCCCCCAACTCTCGATTATAAAGAAACAGATCGCCGCAACTATAGTTCATTTCACTTTGCTGGCAGCGTTCACCATCGTCTGCTACCAGGTTTCCAGCCCATGACCAAAATGCCACCCATTGTCCATCACCCGAAATTTGAGGGGACAGGCTGTTCCCATCGGCAGGCCCACCTCCTATAGCAGAACTTACCCGGATTGTTTGCTCTGTCTGGCGATCATGAATAAAAACATGCCATTGGTCAGTCAGGGCATTGAAGGCAATGTAACGGCCGTCATCTGAAATTGTGGGGTTTGTTCCAGATGGACTAACGAGTGAAAGGGATTGATTTTGTAAATTATATAAGAAAACACCCCAATCCCGATTTGCTTTGTATGGAGTCAGATTGCTGGCTTCAGAACTAAATACAACCCATTGCCCATCGGCCGATATATCCGGTTGACGACTATGACCATTTCCTGAATCGCCGGAGATTGCCGCACTGATCAAGTTTATTGTCCCGGTTTGATGGTCATAAACAAACACATTCGTGCAATTGAAACTCTGCCCATCAGGGTAGCGACACTGAGCCAAAGGCTTTGTATTCAAATCCCCTGCTGAAGATGTAAAGGCGACTACCTGCCCATTCCCTGAAATACTGGGTGAGAAACTATCGCCATGTTCCGGCTTAGGGGGTAATGTGGCAATAGTTGGGATTGCTGAAGGTGTAAATTCTGGGGTAATGATAACTACTGGCGTGGCCGTAGGCGTTAAGGATTCTTGAGTTTTGGTAAAGATAGTTGAGACAATAGAAGGTGTGATTTGAGGCGTTTGGATTAGTATCACCGTTTCAGGTGTTATGTTTCCCTGATGATCAACCGTATATGATAATTGACAACCTGCCAGCAGAAAAAACAAACCCAGTAGACGGAAAACTACTAAATTTCGTTTCATCTTTAATTTGCTACATAC
>JAHBVI010000112.1 GCA_019637635.1 Anaerolineae bacterium | reverse complement strand
AGCCGGGAAAAGAGGTAGGTTTTTAAGTCCAGTTCAGACTTTTGCCACCATTCATAATCAATGGTGAACGGGGTATCGGCTGTAACCCGTTTTAAGGACAAACCTTTGATTTGGGGACGTGGATTGCTACTCAAAATCTATTCCTGCGGAGGCGATTGAGTAATTGGGTAATTGGGTAATTGAGTAATTACCTGATTACTTAATTACTTAATGACCATCGTTAAGTTTCCTGCCAACGACTCTTATCAAACTGCCAGTAATGGTCGCCGACGGGTTGGAAAGCGGGATGACGCACCAGTTCAGCAAACAGCGGGCCGGGTGGCACGCGGCGAATCATGTTCAGGGCGCTGTATAATGTTTTGGCGTGTACGGTGTTTTGGGGGTTGAGTTGGGCCAACTGCGGAAATATCTCGGCCAGCAAGGAAGCCACGGTGCGCTGTTGGCTTTCGGCGCGCCGCCAGAGGGCGTCAATGGCGGCGATGGTGTCTGTGCCCACAATCATTAAATCGTCATAGCCACAGCCGACGGCGCGGCGTTTCAGTTCAAACTGGATGCGATGGTCAACGGCCGTAGCCAACCGTACCCATTCGCGTTGTGGCCGCCGCCGGTCATACCCCAGGCTGATCACGCCCGGTTCCGGGCCGGGCTGCAAATGCACAAAACCGCCAATGGGGATTTCATTTTTGTTATACCAGTCGGCCAGGCCAAAAACGTAACGGCCGTCGCGCACCACCCAGGCTTGAATTTCCTCGTGCGTCTCATCGTCTACCAGCAGCACCCGTTGGCGAGCGGAATTGCTGGCGGGGAACAACGGCCGTATGCGCGAACTCAAGGGAATTGTGCCCATCAACCGGTGGGGGAAGATCAGGGTAAATACCACCAACTGCTCCACCTGGGGTGAGGGCACTTCCGACCATTCGTCGTCCAGTTCTCGTTCCAGCAAAATTAACTGCGGGCTGATCAGGGCGCGATCATAGGGGATGGGGTCATAGCGCAGGCGGTCAGGGATTTGTTGCACCCCTTCCGGCTCCAGACGGCGCAGGAACCAGGCCACTTTGCCGCGTGGAGCCACTTCGTCGAAACGGCCGTCTTGCAGCAGCGCATAATTCAGGGAAAAGATCAGCACTTCCTGGCGCACGCCGCTATCCATATCCAGATGGGGCACAATTTGCTCCGTAGGCAGCGGGCCGCCATCAAACATTTCCAACACCGCCTCGGCCAGATGTAAATGGCCGATGTTCACTTCGGCCATTAAGCCCTTCACAAACCACTGTTGCCCCAACTGCACAAATTCAGCCCGTTTGCTCAATTCTGCGCCCAGTTTGGCGGCAATGGTTTCCCCATGCCCGGCAATGACCTGCTCCACATTGACATCTACCAGGCTGGTCAGGGTATCGCCATCGGTGGCATTCAGGATGTGGTCGGTTTTCAGGGCAGCGGCAAATTCGCGCTCTTTGCCCTCAATGTTGACGCCAATCACCCGGAAGGGGCCAAGTTGGGGGTTACGGCCGTCACGAACGGCCGTGATGGTGCCACTGGCAAATTGCAGCGCCGGGAATACCAGTTCGTCGCCTACAGCGTAGCTGTTTTGGGGCTGGTAAACGGCGCGGCCGGAAAGTAGTTTCTTGATGCGTGAATGCTCGTTAGCTACCCGAAAACGGATAATGACTTGCGCCAGGTCAACGGCCGTTTGCGGCCGTTCAACTTCCAGAAAGTGGTTATAAATTTGCTCAATGTCAGCCTCGGTCAGAGTAAAACTCGGACCCCAGTATTGGGCTGTTTGTATGCGGGGTTGAATCACTACAATCTCCTCTCAACAGGGGTGACGCTTTTGTGAGGGATGCCATTCCCTTTCGATTTACTCTTAACACGCTGAGATGGAATCGCTATCACGAGGGAGAATTATACCAATGCCGGTGGTTCGCTGCCAGTACCCGTTATCCGTTATCAGCAATTCTCAATTTGGCTGGCTGCGGCAGATAAATCTGCACCAACAAAAGGCAAAGTCGGCCTTCGCCGACTAACGCCCAGCCCACGAAGCGCCTGCCCTGAACCTGGTGAAGGGGGGCTTAGCTCTCTGTAGGCGCGATTTTAATCGCCAGCTTTGGGTAAATTGAGAATTGCTGGTCTGTTATCCGTAATCGGTAATCGGTAATCCGACATCGGACTTCGGCTCACGGGTTACGGTTCACGGGTTACGACTCACTGCTCACGGCTCACGGAAACTCCATTTCCACCCACTGCACCGGATTCACGGGTACGCCATTCACGCGCACGTCCCAATGCAGGTGGGGGCCGGTGGAGAGGCCGGTGGAGCCACCCGCACCGATCATCTGCCCGGTGGTCACGGCCGTGCCCGGCGCCACAAACATCTCCGACAGGTGAAAGTAGGCGGTCATCACCCCCAAGCCATGATCGAGAACGACGGTGTTGCCGCGCAGTTGCAACGGCGCAGCAAAGACGACCACGCCATCTGCCGGGGCCAAAATGGGCGTACCCACACCTCCGGCAAAATCCACGCCGGTGTGGAAAATCTCGATGGGGCCGCCGTTGTAGGAACGGCCGTCGCCATAGCCTGCCGTTACCACTGTTGTGGTTACCGGAAATTGGAACAACCCGTCCCAGGCGGGACTGCCGGCCGTCTGGTTGTAGATAGTATCTAAAAAGATGTCTTCTTGCTGCCGCACCTGGGGGTCTAACAAGGCGTTTAGCTCTTCAGAGACCACAATCTGCTGCACCCCAAAACCGGAGGAGGCAATGGGTATTTCTTGCTGGAAGGGTGTCCAGGGGCGGCTGCCAGAACCGGCTAATTGTAATAAGTGCTGCCCCGGTTCGGTGAAGGCGTCTATGCCCACCAGGGCCACATACCCATCGTCGTGGGGGAAAAAGCGCAGCGGCTGCCCGGCCAGACTGCCGCTGGGAGCGCCGTCCAACAGGTTTTGCACGTAAATGGAGACGGTGCTGCCCTGTTGCAAGGACAACGGCCGTACCTGCACCTGCACCCATTCACCGGGGAGGTCTTGGTACACGGCCGTGCCCGGAATGCGCAGCCGTTGGCCGGGGAACAAATAATAGGGATAAACCAGCTCATTGGCCGCGGCAATTTCCGCCGGGGAAAGCCGGTATTGCGCGGCAATGGTCAGCAGCGATTCCCCCATCGCCACCACGTGGGGCGCGCCCGTCACCGGCTGTGGCTGGGCCGACCCGGTACGGCTGACCACCGTTAACCGTTGCCCAATTGGCAGTGGGGCCATCCGGTTGAGCAGCCGGTTCGTGGCCATGATCTCGTCCGGCGTGGTGTTAAACAGGGTGGCAATATGCGCCAGCGTATCCCCCGCCTGCACCGTATGGGCCGTGACCACCGCTTCCCCTTCGCCGCCGGGGATGAGTAGCTCCTGCCCAATAGACAGGGCATCGGCATTACTCAAATTGTTCACCGCCAGCAAAGCCTCTACCGTTACGCCATAACTGTTGGCAATAAAGGTCAGGTTCTCCCCTTCCTGAACGGTATGCACCAGGGGAATGATTGGCCCGCCGGACGGCGCACCATCTGGCGAGGGTGTGGGCGTAGCTTCTTGCGCCCAGGCCCGCAGCGGCAGCAAAATTGCTATTAAACTGGCAGCCATAACGAGCAAGGAAAGCCCCTTTGCGTTTCTTCGCGTCTTTCGCGGATTTTTCAGCCAATTCATGACGCTTCGCACACCTGGAACTGGATATGGTCTCCCACCTGCACCTGGGTCAGAATGGTCGGGTGGCCTTCAATAACGTAGCGGGCCGGGGCCGGCGGGATGTAAGACGGCCGCCAGGGTTTGGCCAGCACGGTGCCTACCACTTCCCCGGCGTCATTCACCCAAATGACGCCCAGGTCAAAAAAGACAAAAAACATGTGGATGGCGGTGTTGACTTTACTGTCGGTCTTGTACACCAGCACCAGGCCATCGCTCTGGCCCAGATTCCGCCGGAAGGTAAAACCGCGCAGGTTGCTGAGGAAACTATCACACCACTTCGCGGCCGGAATCAACGTCTGCCCACTTTCTTTATGCAGGATATTTCTTGGTTTCATCGGGCGGAAGTATAGTGGCAGGGCAAGAGGGTGACAAGGTGAGGGGGTGAGCAGGTGAGCAGGTGATGAGGTGATCGCCTAATCTCCCAATCTCCTAATCTCTAATCTCCAATCTCTAATCTCCTCATAAATCCTCTGCACCTCGGCAAAGTAAAAAGTGGGGGTGCTTGCCCAGAATTCGGCCAGGAAGCGGTTGCCAAATTGCTGCTCGTAGACCCAGGCTTGCAGATACATTTCCAGTTTGTCGGCGTCATGCACCAGGCGGGATTCGGCCGTTTTGTTAGCGTGCAGCTCTTCCCACAAGGCCATCCAATCGGCGGCAAACGGCGTATTGGCCAGCATTTCCGCCATTGCGCCCCGTTCCACATCCGTTTTGATGCCGGGCGGCAGGTAGCGCCAGGCCGGGGTGGGGATGTCGGTGGTCAACGCTTCGGGAAGATCATGCAGCGCCGCCAGCGCCAGCAGCTTGCCCAGATCAATGGCTTCGCCCACCACCTGCGCCAGGGTGAGCGCCGTAAAGACCACGCCGAAGCTGTGGGCAGCCACGCTCTCGGCGTCGGGCACACCGCGCTGTACCCAGCCGGTGCGAGCGGTGCGTTTGAGCTGGTTGGCGTGCAGCAGGGTTTGGGTTACGGCCGTGACTTCCATCATACCTCTCCGTATGTAGTAGGCGATTCATCGCCCAACAACAGTTAACGGCCATTATCCCCGATCCGTACGTATGAGGCACGGCCGTTTCCGTCGCCACGGCCGTATCCCCTCTCCCTTTCATGCCGGATTTGCACTCTCACAGTAAAATTCCCAACATATCAATACCTGACACTTGAACACCTAAACACCATATCAGGAGAAATTGCTGTGATTAAACGAATTTGTCTACTTTTGGGGCTGGTTGTTTTGGTGGGCTGTGGTGGAAATGAAGCGCTGCCAACGGCCGTGCCCACCGCCCCCTTCCCCCAAAGTACGGATACACAGGGGAGCGTTTCCCTTCCCGAAGCCGTGCCCACCGGCCAACTGGCCCCCCTGCCATCGCTCTCCGGCGTTGCCGGCGGTGGCGGGCTGAGCGGCGGCAGCGCCCCCGGCAGCCAACCGGCCGATGGCGCGGCGGCAGCCATTGTCATTGCCGATCCCTTTGCCCAAGCCACATTTACCCTGAACGCCTCCTTGCCCACCGAACCGGCCACCGCGGCCGCGCTGCGCCAGACGCCCACCGGGGAATTAACCACCGAGGCGGCCCGCCAGCTTGCCAATCGTTTTGGTTTTAGCGGCGATCTATACCGCGAAAACAGCCTGGCGGCCGGTGACGCCGCTATCAGCGCGCCCACCATCTACTACACCTTTGACGGCCCGCGCACCTTTAGCGTGGACCCCTGGTCGGCTAACTACCAGGACAACAGCGCCCCCTATGACCCGGCCAACGTGCCCGATTTTGCCAGCGCCAGCCAGACGGCCGTGCAATTCCTGGAGTCACGCGGCCTGCTGGATTTCCCCTACACCACCCGGCAGGGATTTGGTGGTGATGTGTTAGTGCTGCGGCAGATAGAGGGCAAGGCGCTCAACCAGCCGGAAATTGTCGTCGGCGTCAGCCCCAATGGGCAGGTCAGCTACGTCAGTTACCAGGTCATGCCCAACCTGGAAACAATAGGCAATTACCCGCTCATACCGGCGGCGGAAGCCTGGGCGCGGTTGCAGAGCGGGGTTACGGCCAACAACATTGTATTCACGGTCTATCCGGCGGCGGACACGGCCGTTGCCAACCCCCTGACCACCGCCCGCTCCTGGCAACGGCCGTATGCCCCCGGCCAGACGGTGCAATTGTATGGCTGGCCCAATGCCTTCCTGCCTGCCAGCGGCAGCGGCGCGGCGCGGGTGCAGTTATACCCTTACCAACTGACCGGGGATGAAGAAGTGATCAACCAGATTGCCGAAGCGGCCGGGCAGCAAATTGTGGTCGAAGGGGTGATGGGGGACGACGGCCGTACCGTCACCGTGAACAATTGGTCGTCCACCAGCCAGGAGCCGCTCACCTGGCAAGGTCTCGTCCGGCGTGATGGCGACCGGGTGTTGTTTGATGCCCACGACGGGCAAACATTCCAACTGCCGGACGCCCCGGCCGACCTGCCGGATGGTCTGGAACTATTTGTCTTTGCCTGGAACAGCCAACCCGCCGCCGATGGCCCCCCGCTGTTGCAATGGGAACGGCTGGATGAGGCCACGCTCCCGTCCGAAGCGGCAGCCGATGAAGTCGGCGGTTTCATAGAAATCGCGCCGCCGACCTATGAAAGCCTGAGCATAAACAGTGTGGAACTGGCCTATTTTGTCACTTACCTGTTTGCCGAAGGTACGGCGGACGGCCGTTTAACTGCCCCTACCATCTTGCTGCAGCCGGCCTGGCGGTTTGCCGGGACGTTGAACAATGGTGAAACGGTAGAGTTTTTTGTGCAGGCAGCAGGGAATTAAAAAAAACGGGTTTCTGAAAAGAAACCCGTTTTTTTGTTATACTGTTTGCCGAATCCGATTCACCAATAAGGAGAAAGTGCCCATGCGAACCTTGCCCATCAGTGGGTTTCCGATGATTGAACCTGAAGAGGCCGACCCCGATGTGGCCCAACTTTATACCGATATGCAGCAACAGGCCGGCCTTTCCTTTGTAACCAACGCCAATAAGTCGTTGGGCAGTTCACCGGCTGCCCTGACTATCTACCGGGATATGATGCAAACCTTCTTTACCCATCTGACGTTGCCGGAGGCGCTGGTACCGATGATCCTGTATAGCATCGCCTCGGCCCGGAATTGTGTTTATTGCAGCGTGGTGAATGGGTCGTTTTGCCGGGCATTAGGGGTTGATGATGAAACTCTGGAAAAATTGGCCCATGACCTGGGCCACGTCAATCCGCAGCGTCTGCGGGTGATCATCGAGTTTGCGGTGAAATGTTCCCAAAGTCCGCAGGGATTGGTGGCCGAGGATTATGAGCAGGTCCGCGAACAGGGTGTGAGCGATGATGAATTGCTGCAAATTATCTTCCTGGCTGCTTTGGGTAACTTTAATGATACCCTGGCTGATAGTGTGAAAGCGGAGCCTGATGCCGCTTTTTTGAGTATGCCGGGTTGAATTGAGTAAAAAATGAACGCTTTTTGAACTGGAAGGATCACGGCCGTCTGTTTTATACTAGAACCTGACTTATTATGAGGAGTTTGTACGCCCACGGGCAAACCCCTCTCCGGGCAAGGTGTGGCATTGCTCAGAAATTTAGATAATCAGATTCCCCCACCAGGAGGTCATACCCATGCACTACTTATCCATTAGCGGCTTGCCGATGATTGAAGAGGATGAAGCCACCGGCGAATTGGTGGCTGTTTACGAGGAAACAAAGCAAGTTCTAGACATGCCTTATGTGCCCAATTTCACTAAAGCAATGGCTATTTCCCCATCCATGGGACGTGTACCCCTGGCGCTGTACGGCGCGTTTTACCAAAACACATCCCTGCCCCAGGCGCTCATTGCCATGATCTCCTATTGCATCCCCACCGCCAAAAATTGCCACTACTGCTCCGCCAATGGGGAACTCCACTGCCGTTCGCTGGGTATTGATGAAGAGACACTGGAAAAACTGGCAAAGGATCTGGGCAGTATCAACCCTAAGCGTATTCAGGCCATTATCCAGTTTGCTTTGAAATGTGCGCTCGACCCGCAATCATTGACGGCCGTAGATTATGACCAGGTGCGTGACCAGGGTGTCAGCGACGAGGAGCTGCTGGAAATCATCCTGATCGCGGCCGTGGCTAACTTTTCGGATACATTGGCCGACGCCCTGAAAATTGAAGTGGACGCACCGGTGTTGGAGGCGTTGGGACGGTAATCGGTCTTTCCTAATTCCTAATTCCTAATTCTATGGAAAAAACGGCCGTCATCAGCGAACGAGAACTGGGCCAGATTCAGGCGGCGCGTTATGGGCTGCTGTCGGAAATTGTGCTGCTCATTGCCCAGTCGCCCAGCCTGGGGCGGCTGCTGACGGGGGTGGTGAACAAGGTCAAATGGGTGCTGGATTTTGAACGCTGCACCCTGGCCCTGATGAATGACGACGGGCAAACCTACCGGCTGGAAACGCTGCTGGAAACGCGCCGTCAGGTGGAGAAGGTCAACGAAACGGCCGTGCCCCTCACCGATGGTTTGCCGGGCGCAGTGATGGGTAGTCGTCAGCTCCGCCTCATCACCGACATCCCCGCCGCCCGCAACGAAATCACCCACGGCGCCGACGCCGCCCTCTGGAATAGTTCCCTCGCTTCCATCCTCTCTATTCCCTTGCAGGCCTACGGCCACGTGCTGGGGGCCATCACTTTTGCCAGTGTGCGCGCCGACGCTTACGGCCGTGAAGACATCAAAGTCGCCCAATCCATCGCCACCCACCTGGCCCTGGCCATAGACCGCTGGCAGCAAACGGAAAAGTTGCAGCAGGCCAATACTGAGCTTTCCCGCCTGGCCTCCTTCCCCGAACTCAACCCCGACCCCATTATTGAAGTAGACCTGGCCGGCGGCTACATTCCCTATCTCAACCCGGCGGCGACTCGCATCTTCCCGGAGTGCCGCGAAGAGGGGATGCGTCACCCGCTGCTGGCCGGTATTCGCGATCTGATGGCAGAGATGCAGCAAGAGGGGAAAACGGCCGTTTTGCGCGAACTAAAAATTCACCATGTTTGGTACCAGCAGCTTGTCCACCAGGTGGAGCAAAGCCAGTTGCTGCGCATCTACATGGTAGACATCAGCGAACGCAAACAGGCAGAGGAAGCGGTGCGCCGCCAAAACGCCTATCTGGCCGCTTTGCACGATACCAGCCTGGGGTTGATCGGCCGCCTGGAACTGCATGACCTGTTACAGGACATTGTGAATCGCGCCGCTGCCCTGCTGGATACGGCACACGGCTTCGTTTTCCTGGTGGAGCCGGATGGCCTGGAAATGGAACAAAAAGTGGGCGCCGGCATTTTTGCAGAAGCCATCGGCTACCGCCTGAGATTGGGTGAAGGCGTTTCCGGCAAAGTGTGGGCTACGGGCCAACCGTTGGTGGTGGATGATTATGATGAGTGGAGCGGCCGTTCATCCGGTTTTCGTAGAGATGTGATCAATGCGGTCATGGCGGTGCCGCTCATTTCCGGCCGTCAGGTGGTGGGTACCATTGGTCTGGCTTACGGCCGTGAAACCCGGCGCAGCTTCGCTCAAGCCGAAATTGACCTGGTGAGCCGTTTTGCCGAACTGGCCGCCATTGCCCTGGACAATGCCCGCCTCTACACCGATGCCCAGGAAGCCCGCGCCGCCGCCGAAGCCGCCAACGAAGCCAAAAGCGCCTTCCTGGCGACCATGAGCCACGAAATCCGCACTCCCATGAACGCCATCATCGGCATGACCAGCCTGCTGCTGGACACCCCGCTCACGGCCGAACAGCGCGATTATACCGAGACCGTCCGTAACAGCAGCGACGCCCTGCTGACCATCATCAACGACATCCTCGACTTTTCCAAAATTGAAGCGGGCAAACTGGAACTGGAAAGCCAGCCCTTCGACCTGCGCGAATGTGTAGAAAGCGCGCTCGATCTGGTCGCCGCCAGAGCCTCTGAAAAGAAACTTGATCTGGCTTATCTGATTGACATCAACACGCCAGAAACCCTTATTGGCGACATTACCCGGTTGCGCCAGATTTTGGTGAACCTGCTCAGTAATGCCGTCAAATTCACCGAACAGGGTGAAGTAGTTCTAACTGTGTCAGGTGATCAGGTGTCAGGTGTCAGGTTAGAGGCCCCTGATACTGTTACACTTGACACGTTCACACCTGACACGGTAACACTCCTTTTTGCCGTGCGCGACACGGGCATTGGCATCCCCCAGGAGCGTATGAACCGGCTGTTCCAATCGTTTAGCCAGGTGGACGCTTCCACCACGCGGCGGTATGGCGGAACCGGGTTGGGGTTGGCGATCAGCAGGCGGCTGGCGGAAATGATGGGGGGCGAGATGTGGGTGGAGAGCGAGGAAGGCCAGGGCACAACGTTCCACTTCACCATTCAGGCTGCGCCTGGCCCCGCGCCGCGCCGCGCCTATCTGCACGAACTGGAGCCGCAGTTGAACGGCAAGCGGCTGCTGATTGTGGATGACAACGAGACAAATCGGCTCATTTTAACGCGGCAGACAGAGACCTGGCATATGATTCCCCGCGCCTGTGCCACGCCGATGGAAGCGCTGACCTGGGTGCGCCAGGGGGAACCGTTTGATGCGGCCATTCTGGACTGGCATTTGCCGGAGATGGATGGGGTGATGCTGGCGGCGGAAATCCGGCAGGTGGTGGGCGGGCAGCAATTGCCATTGGTGATGTTGAGTTCGTTGGGATCACGGCCGTCGGGCGCAGCCGACGTTGGTTTTGCCGCCTATCTCACCAAACCCATCAAACCATCGCAGTTATTTGACGTGCTGGTGAATCTGTTCACCGGCCAACCCACGCGGGTCCACCGCCCCGAAATACGTGAGAAATCCCTGTTTGATCCCGAAATGGGTGAACGGCTGCCACTGCGCATTTTGCTGGCCGAAGACAACGCCACCAACCAGAAACTGGCGCTGCGCCTGCTAGAACGGCTGGGCTATCGCGCCGACCTGGCCGCCAACGGCCTGGAAGTTCTGCAAGCGTTGAAGCGGCAAGAATACGACGTGATTTTGATGGACATGCAGATGCCGGAAATGGACGGCCTGGAAACAACACGCCGCATTCGCCACGCAAACCTGACAGGTTTCAAGCAACCGCAGGTTGCCAACCTATCAGGTTTCAGGCAGCCGCGTATCATTGCCATGACGGCCAATGCCATGCAAGGCGACCGGGAACTGTGCCTGGCGGCGGGCATGGATGATTACGTCAGCAAACCGATCCGCGTCGAAGAACTCATCGGCGCCCTCCGCCGCAGCGCGCCGGAAGAAACCGTTCCCCAAACCCTTGTCACCCCTTCACCCCCTCACCCTCTCACCCTGTCATCCCCCGTCTTAGACCCGGCGGCCATTGCCAACCTGCGCGACATGGTGGGTGGCGAGCCAGAATACCTGGCGGAGTTGATTGATAGTTTTCTGGAAGACGCGCCTATGCTACTGGCGAACATGGAAAAGGCGATAGCCGCGGGCGACGCTGCCGGTTTGCGGCTGCACGCGCATAGTTTGAAATCAAATGCGGCCGATTTTGGGGCAAAGGAACTGGCGGAGTTGTGTAAACAGTTGGAGATGGCGGGGAAAAATGGGGAGATGGCGGATACGGCCACTTCGGCTGCGCTCAGTGCAAGCGTGTTGCTCACCCAGGCGCAAGCCATTTACCCGGCCGTCGCGGCCTCCCTTGCCGCCCTCCGCCAGGCCAGCTAAAAACACCATGCATCTATCCTACGCTCAACTTCCTCGCCGTCCGGTAAATGATATGAATCTACAAGATGTTTTTCGTTTTGTTTCGCCACAGGTACGGGAAGCGGCCGTCAAAACGGCCGCCCAATTACAACAGCTTGGCGTCCGGTATGCTCTAGCCGGTGGTTTGGCTGTTGGCGCACATGGCTATGTGCGAGCCACAACAGACGTGGATTTTTTGGTGGGTGAAGAAGCGTTTGAACATCATGGCGCGATTGTCACCTTCAAAGCGGGTGTACCCATCGAAGTCGAGGGCATCCGCATAGATTACCTGTCTCCCATTTCATTGGGGCCGCAGCTAGAAGAAACGCTGGATCATCCACCCATTAGCGAGGGATTGGCGGTTGTGCCGGTTGACGTGTTGATTTACATGAAACTGGCGGCCAAACGACGTAAGGATTTGCTGGATGTGGTCGAGATGATCAAGGCCGGGGCTGATGTTTCGGCTGCACGAGCGTATCTCAAACAGTACGCCGCCGATTTGTTGTCCCTGTTTGAAGAACTGGTCAACGAGGCATCCGCCGGGTAGGGGTGGGCCTTGTGCCCACCCTGGTAGTTAGGGAGGGCCTTGCGCCCACACTTTTTGGTGATCACAAAGCGGGGCGACCACAAGGGTCGCCCCTACAAGAGGCTATCATATGGACGCAACACACGGCCGTATCCTCATCGTAGACGACAACCGCCTGAACCGGCTCAAACTGTCCCGCTATCTGGAACAGGAGCAGTGTGCGGTGGCGGCGGTGGAAAACGGCCGTGACGCCCTGCGCGTCTTGCATCAGGAGCCATTTGATATTGTGCTGCTGGACATTATGATGCCGGAAATGGACGGCTTTGAAGTGCTGGCGCGCATGAAACGGGATGTGCATCTGCGGGACATCCCCGTGATTGTCATTTCCGCGCTGGATGAGATTGACAGCGTAGTGCGCTGCATTGAAATGGGAGCCGAGGATTACCTGCCCAAGCCGTTTAACACCGTGCTGCTGCGCGCCAGGCTGAACGCCTGTCTGCAAAAGAAAAAATTGCGCGACCTGGAACGCTCCTACTTGCAGCAAGAGATGATGTTGCGCCAGAGTGAAAAGCTGGCCACGCTGGGCAAATTGAGCGCGGGTATGGCCCATGAACTGAACAACCCGGCGGCGGCGGCACAGCGGGGGGCGGAACAGTTAAAAACGGCCGTCACCCAAATCCAGCAAGCCCACCAACAACTACATCAGCACCAGCTCACGGCTGACCAACTGTCCCGCCTGGCGCAGCTCGACCAACTGGCGCAACAACGCGCCGCTCAGCCACCAGAACTGGATGCGCTGACGCGCAGCGACCGGGAAATGGCGATTGAGGAATGGCTGGACGGCCGTGCGGTGCCCAATCCCTGGGAAATTGCCCCCACGCTGGTGAACCTGGGGCTGGATGCGGTGGAATTGGACGAGATGTGTGGAATGTTTACGGCCGTGACCCTGCCCCCTCTGCTCGCCTGGCTGCATGGCAGCTACACCATCTACAGCCTGCTGGCCGAAATCCACGAAGGAGCCGGACGCATCACCGCTATCGTCAAGGCACTTAAATCTTATGTCTACTTAGATCAGGCTCCGGTGCAGGCGGTGGATGTGCATGAAGGGCTGGACAACACGCTGGTGATGTTGCGCAGCAAACTCAAACAAGGCGTCACTGTCCACCGCCACTATCAGCCCCACTTGCCGCGCATTGAAGCATATGGTAGCGAATTGAACCAGGTGTGGACGAACATTATAGACAACGCGATTGGCGCGATGAAGGGACAGGGTGAAGTCAACTTGCGAACCTACCAGCAGGGCGAATGGGTGGTAGTGGAGATATGCGATAATGGCCCTGGCATTCCGCCAGAAGTGCAAGACAAAATCTTCGATCCCTTTTTCACTACCAAAGCCCCCGGCGAAGGCACAGGTCTGGGGCTAAACATCAGCCACAACATCATCGTGCAAAAACACAAAGGCAAAATCGTGGTGGAGTCCCGTCCCGGCAAGACATGTTTCCAGATAAAATTGCTATTGCGCTTGCAGGATGTTGGGCAGAAAGAAGGAGAGAAATGAAACATTACCAGATTTTGACAATAAGCTATCACTTAGAGCGTATATCTCTCCACTCGACAGATGTAGAAGTTTTGAACTGGATAGAAGCAGAGATCAAGGAGATTTTTCCTAAGCACATAAAAAATCGGAAAAACAAAATTGGTGAAGGCTTTATGCCTTCCGGTGAAAGGTATGCGTTAAGCGTAGGCGACCTTGCAGGTTATTCGGACTTTAGCTTTAGCTTTATTTGGTGGATTATTAAGCAACTATGCGAGCAAGGATGGAAGCCGTCGAATACTGATTTTTCTGAGTATAAGTTTCAGCTAGTACGGGAATTTGATGAATAACCCTTTGTGTAATAGCGGATTTAGAAACGGTCTTGCGGAGAAGAGATAAGCGAAGAAAAGGCACTGGTGCCCGTTGAACAAAAGCAGGTGGAATTTTATGGGGATGATTAGCTACCCCTGACAATAAGAACCACTTTACGGAGGCTTTTATGTGGCTTATTTATCTTCGTTTTGATGACCAGGGTCAGGTAAAAACGTATCACGTAACGGCCGTCAATAAACGGCAAGTTGACGAAATATATGCCCTGGCAGAGAGACACGGTCTAAAACCGACAGAAAAGTTGGTCGAATATGCCTTCTTTTATGCAAGAGGTACGATGAAACCAAAGCATGTGCCCAATTTTCATTACTATCAAGGCAGTGAATTCATTAACCGCCATCAAGAAGCCGTCAAAGAATGATGATAACTGTTAGCAGGCAAATAAGGTAACGATGACCAAACCAATCATTTTGACCGTGGATGACGAACCGCAGGTGCTGAACGCTGTGAACCGGGATTTGCGCCAGCATTACCGGGACGAATATCGTATCCTCAAGGCCGGCTCCGGGGCGGAGGCGCTGGAGACGGTGCAGCAGTTGAAGCAGCGCAATACCCCAATCGCCCTCTTCCTGGTTGATCAGCGAATGCCCCACATCAGCGGTGTGGAATTTCTGGCCGAAGCGCGGAAGTTGTACCCGGAGGCGCGCAAGGTGCTGCTAACCGCTTACGCGGACACCGAAGCGGCCATCACCAGCATCAACAGTATCGGCCTGGATTATTACCTGATGAAACCCTGGGATCCACCGGAGCAAAACTTGTTCCCAGTGCTGGATGATTTGCTCAGTGATTGGTGGCAGACTGTACCCCTGCCATATGAGGGCATTCGTGTGGCCGGGACGCAGTGGTCGCCCAGTTCACACATGGTAAAAGATTTTTTGGCGCGCAACCGCATCCCCTATCAATGGCTGGATATTGAGCAAAATGAAGAGGCGCGGGCGCTGGTAACAGTCGTCCATGCCGAACAACCACATGGTCTGCCGGTGGTTTTTTTGCCCGATGGCACCACACTGGTACAGCCTGATTTCCGTACCCTGGCGCAAAGCTGCGGCTTGCAGACAACGGCCAAAGCGAATTTTTATGACCTGATCATTGTGGGGGCGGGGCCATCGGGGTTGGGCGCCGCCGTGTATGGCGCGTCGGAAGGGCTGCGCACCCTGCTGATTGACAAAGAGGCGACCGGTGGGCAGGCAGGCACCAGTTCACGGATTGAAAATTACCTGGGTTTTCCCAGCGGCATCAGCGGCTCTGACCTGGCGCAGCGGGCGACGACACAGGCGCGGCGGTTGGGGGCGGAGATTTTGACGGCGCAGGCGGTCACGGCCGTGCGCATAGACGGCCCTTACCGTGTTGTCACCCTGAGCGACGGGTCGGAATTGACCTGTCATGCCCTGGTCATTGCTACCGGTGTGACCACGCGGCGGCTGGAACTGCCCGGCGTGGAAAAGCTGGAAGGAGCGGGCATTTATTACGGCGCGGCGCTGACGGAGGCGGCCAATTACCAGGGGCGGCGGATGTGTGTCATTGGCGGGGCCAATTCGGCCGGGCAGGGGGCCATGTTCTTCTCGCGCTACGCCAGCCAGGTGACGATGCTGGTGCGCGCCTCGTCATTGGCCATGGGCATGAGCCAATACCTGGTAGACCAGATTGCGGCCACGCCCAACATCGAAGTGCTGACGCGGACGGTGGTCACGGCCGTACACGGCACAGACCGCCTGGAAGCGATCACCATCGAACACACCGACACCGGGGTCACGGAAACGATTGAGACGCCGGCCCTGTTTGTCTTCATTGGGGCCACGCCGCACACGGAGATGGTGGCGGGGGTGGTGGAACGAAACAGCGCCGGGTTTATTTTGACGGGGGAGGAGTTAGTGCGTAACGGCCGTCGTCCGGCGAACTGGAAGCTCAAACGCGACCCCTTCCTGCTAGAAACCAGCGTGCCCGGCATCTTTGCCGTGGGGGATGTACGCCAGGGGGCGGTACGACGGGTGGCTTCGGCCGTAGGCCAGGGGGCCATCGTCGTCCACTTTGTGCATCAATACTTGAAGACAGTTTAATGCTTGTAATCCGTAATCCGTGACCCGTAATCCGAAGTCCGATTACCGATTACCGATTACCGATTACGGATTCAATCAACTCCCCCGCCCAGGCCTGGTCATCTTCGGACAGCGGGGGATGAGGCGGCTGGTGGTAATTGAGGCTGAGGTCGTAGCGGGCACGGCCGTATAGATCATGCAAGGTCTCGTTCAATTCCACCAGCGGCTCCTTGTCGCCGGGCAGCAGTGGCAGGTGAAATGAGGGGATGGGCTGGCGCAGGTTAAATGGATACAGTTGGGCGCGTGGCCGGGTGGATCCCCGGCTGACCATGATGCGGTAATCGCTTTTTACCTTTTTGCCCTCCATCGGCATCGGTTCGCCATCGCGCAATAAATCTATTTCCACCAGATTCGTGCGGGTGCTAAAAATGTAGCGCCGTTTGCGTTCGTAGGCTTCACGGCCGTCATTGTGCAATTTATTGGCCGGGGAGAGCAGTTCCAGCACCGTGACCAATAGGCCGCTGCGCACATCGTGGACTTCCAGAAAAGTCTCTTCCACCTCATCGGCCATAGGTACAATGATGCTGACCACGCCTGCCTCGGCGAGTGGCAACGACTGTTTGGCCTGGGGCCAGGTGGGGGAAATAACAGACACATCGGGTCGCCCAATAAAAGCCAGGTCATCCGGGGCTACCAGAAAGGCTCGCCGTTCCAGGCGCACGTAATAATCCGGCGCCACCTGGGGTGACAACCTGTCCCGAATGGCGGCGATCAGGCTGTTATGAATGTCCGGCCAGAGTGAGGGGTGTTCCAGGTACGGGTCCATGCCCGGAAATGGTGATTTCATAATCCGATTGTACAACAAAATTGCCCAATTTTGGCGCTGCACACCCCGGCCTAAACGTTTTTATCCAAACAAGGCGTCGTTGAGCTGATCGTCGCTGAGGCCGTCCAGGCCGGAGGGGGCGGCGCTGACCGCTTTCATGTCGGCGTAGAAGGCGTCGTCGTAGCGGCGGGATTTGATGGGGATGGGCATTTTCACGCCCCAACCGAGCAGCAGCACTTCCTCTTTTTCTTGCAGGCGGGCCAACATGCCGCGTAGCTGGTCGCGCCCGGCCAGCCCGGTGAGCACGGCGCGGATGTCGTCCTCGTCCCCCAACCAGCCGGTGATGCGGGTGCCGAGTTGGGACATCACTTCATCGTCAATGCCAGACGGCCGTTGATCCACCACCAGCAGCGTCACAAAATACTTGCGCAGTTCACGGGCGATGATGCCGAAGGCGGTCTGGTTGGCAAGCTGTGGATTGAGGAGTTTGTGCGCCTCCTCAATGGCGATCAGCAGCGGGCGGGGGGCGGCGTGGCCGTGCGTTTTGTGCTGCTCCGTCTGTTTCACCCAATGCTGGCGGATGCGCCGGGTGAGGATGTTGGAGACCAGCAGGTAATCCAGGTCATTGTCGTAGGCGCCAAAACTGAGGATGACGTGACGGCCGTTTTCCAGTTTATCCACAATATCCGTCACCGCGTCTACGGCCGGCCGCTCCACCACATACGGCCGGTCATAAATCAGGCTCAATTTGCGGTGCAGCGCTTCGGCCGCCTTTTCATGCACATTGTTTTGCCGCGCCCAGGCCGCCACCGAATTGGCTGCCGGGAAGGTTTTACCGCTCTCCGGGTCAACGTCTACTGCGCCCGGTTCCAGCTTCATAAATTCGGCAAACCAGTTTTTGTCAAAGGCGCGGCTGAGGGCATTCAGCGTCACCCCGGCCGTGTCCGTCAGGTTGAGCGCCTCGCCCAACAGTTCAATATCGCCTGTCTGGAAGTCCGAAAGGGCAATTTCCAGCGTAAAATCCGGCTGTTTGCCGCGCACCATGGCCCCTTTGCCCAAGGCCGCTACCTGCACTTTGCTGCCAAAGAGGGTACGCAGGCCGCGCACCGTCACCATGCGGTCGGTGTCGGTATCGTCAAAGGCGTATTCATTGTGCATATCAAACACCAGCGCCCCGGCCACATCCTCGCGCATCAGCCCGGCCAGCATCATGCGCGTCAGGAAGCTCTTGCCGGTGCCGGTGGCCCCAAAAATGCCGCTGGAACGTTTGACGAAGCGGTTCAAATCCAGCCGTACCGGGTAGCCCTGCTCAATGGTGTGGCCGACGACGAACATGCCTTTGCCTTCTTCGCCAAAAATCTGGGCCACGTCGGCGGCATCGGCCGGGCGCACTTCGGCATGGTGGGCGGGCACGGTTTTCACCGGCTTGGGGCCGGGTGTTTCCTGCCCCTTTTCCACCCGCGCCAACCAGGCGGCCCGTTCCGGGTCGCCAAAGTCCGGCCCCCTGTCCATGAGCAGGGTGGGGTACATCATCAGGGTGGTGTAGAGTGTTTTACCGAGCAACGCTTGTTGGATGGGTGGTTGCAGCCGGTCGGTTTTTTCGTCGGCGAAGCGGGGATCGGTGGCCCCCAGTTGCAGGTCAGTAACCAGGCCGAAATAGCGGTAACGGCCGTCGTCACACACCACAAAACTACCTTCCTGCACCCGGTCGGCCGGCACCGTCAGCCGGATGCGAAACCCTTCCTTCAACCCCCCGCCCACAATGTAACCAATGCTTGATGTCATGTTGCCATCCCCTTTTATGTATCCTGGCGGGATTATACCTGTAATTCCAAAAGCTGGTTGCCATAGCAAATTGACTCTAATAACGTCTGGCGTTATTATCTTGTTTATGATTCGGGGTTTTGCATCAAGAGAAACAGAACGGCTTTTTCAGCGACATCATTCTCCCAGATTGCCCCACGATATCCAAAGGCGAGCCAGAATGAAGCTAGAAATCTTGGATGCCGCGGGGAGTTTAGAGGATTTACGAATACCACCATCCAACCACCTGGAAAAACTGTCGGGTGATCGCACAGGACAACATAGTATTCGTATCAATAAACAATGGCGCATCTGTTTTCGATGGCATGATGGGGATGCCTTTGATGTGGAGATTGTTGACTACCATTGAGGTGAAGACATGAGCGAGCAAGAACTATTACCACCTATTCATCCAGGTGAAATTCTGCAGGAAGAATTCTTGGAACCCATGAATATCAGCCAATACCGGCTGGCGAAGGATATAGGCGTGCCGCCACGCCGCATTAACGAAATTGTGCAGGGCAAACGGGCTATCTCGGCCGATACCGCTTTGCGTTTGTCGCGCTACTTTGGCCTTTCTGAACGGTTCTGGCTGAACCTGCAATCGCGGTATGACCTGGAAATGGAAAAAGACCGTTTGCGTGGCCGTCTGGAACAAGAAGTAAAGATTTTTGCTCCGGCCCCGTAATGCCCATGCAAATTATCGAGCCTCAGCCTAGCAACCAAACATTCTAATGCTCTCATATGAATAAGCCTAATCTTATGTACTTCAAGCAGGACGATGTATTACAGCTTATCATTTCAGATGAACCAGAGGGCAGCAGCGTTGAAATTGGCCCTAACCTTACGGCCGAACTAAACGATAAAGGTGAATTGATTGGTATTGAGATATTGACCGGTAGTGCCTTTATTCGGGATTGGGTTTTGGGTCCCCAGGCAAAAATGCTCCAATTTGCGGGGGTACACCCTTAACTGATTAGTGAACTAGACACCGTGGAGGCACATCATAAACAAAAGACGATGAGTAATGTCCCTAACTGAAAGAATCGCAGCCATATTAAAAGTAACAGTATCCGATGCCCAAAAGTTTTGCTTAGACGTACAGAAGCAATTCAAGCCTGACTCAGGTAAACCATCATTTAAGATCATTGCAAAAGCCGTTGAGGAAAATCCTACAACAGATCCAAAAGAAATTGCTTACATGATTAGCCCAGACCTCATCTTTGGTACCAAAGCTAGGCTCATGGCACTCCAGAAATCGCATGATCAGCCACAACTCCCCTCGAAACTGACCCAAACAGAATTGATAAAGGTGATTGCAAACTTGATACCCGACAAAGATAAAGGAAATGAAAAAGCTGCCAAACAACTTCTTATTGATCTTGAACGTATCCGTCCTGATATAAAACGGCTCCAAAATGAACAAATTGTGTCAGCTGTAAAAAGGGCGGCCCGAAAAGGCCTTTTGAGCATAGATCAATTAGAGGTAGAAATCCGTAAAGAAATCTATGATTATCAAGGCGATCCTGATGGAATTCAAATAATCTATACACCAATGGGAGGAAAACCACCAAGATAAAGGAGCCAAATTGCCTACACTGATATCTACAACGTTTTGAAACCTATCTGTGCAGAAAAGCTATGCAAATTGTTGATCTCTTCTCTGACAACCAGCAGATGATTGAACAGATGACGGCCGTGCTCCACACTGCCTTCCGCGCCCATTACCCCGATTCCTGGCCGGATTTGGAGTCGGCGCGGGCGGAGGTGGAGGAGTTTTTTGACCCGGAACGGATTTGCCGGGTGGCGGTGGCCGACGATGGCACGGTGTTGGGTTGGGTGGGGGCGAGCCGTGAGTACAACGGCCGTGCCTGGGAACTACACCCCCTCGCCATCCATCCCGCTTACCAGGGGCAGGGCGTGGGCCGGGCATTGATTACCGATTTGGAGGCGCAGGTGCGGGCGCGGGGTGGCGTCACCATCTTCCTGGGCACCGATGACGAAGACAACCAGACCAACCTCAGCAACAATGACCTGTATCCCAATCCCCTTGAGCACCTGGCCCGCATCCAAAACCGGAACCGGCACCCGTTTGAGTTTTACCAGAAAGTGGGATTTGTCATCGTGGGCGTCATTCCCGACGCCAACGGGCCGGGGAAACCGGACATCCTCATGGCCAAACGAGTCAGCCAGGAATAATTCCACTACTTATTCGTTGTGGACAATTGCTGGCGCAGCCGTTCGTAGGCGGGGCGGGGGGAGCCGTCCGGGTTGAGCAGGCTGTAACCGCTCATTTCGTCTTCGGGTACACGGCCGTATACCAGATTCCACACCGTCACCAACTCCACAGACGGCCAATCACGCTCGATGCGGGTGAGGGCGGCCGAAAGATAGGCCGCCTGCTGTTCTGGCGTGACCCAGGGCTGGCTGCCCTGCCCAATGGTGTAACCCAACTCCGTCACCCACAGTGGCCTATCCACGCCGTATGCCGCCAGGATCGCCTGCCATTCGCCGATGCGGGCCAGGCTCAGGCCGGTTTGCACCGCCTCGGCTGCTTCTGGGTGCTGCCCAAAACCGTAGGCATGGATGCCCAGCACATCAAAACAGTCAGCGGCCCCAGCTGCCAGCATCCCTCGCAAAAAGTCGCGGTCATCACGGGCGCGGGGGGAGTTTTCATTGGTGGGGGCCAGGCCGGCCGTTACCACCAAAACGTCCGGGTCTTGGGCCTTAATGCGCTGATAAGCCACCCCTAACACCCCCACATAATCGGCCGGGTCAGCCACCTGCCCGTCAAAGCGCCGCCAATGATCCTCCAGGTCGCCGCCGGAACGGCTCCATTCGGCGGCCAGATTGGGTTCGTTCCAGATGACGTAAGCGGCAATGCCGCCCCGATACCGCTGCGCTACGGCCGTGACAAAATCCGCATACGCCGCCAGGTCAAAAGGCACCGCCCCCGCCTGCCGCGCCCATTCCGGCGGCATGTCCAGCCGTACCACCAGATGCAGCCCGGCCTCTTGCGCCACCCGCACCATGTAATCACTGGCTTCCCAGGTATAGAGGCCGGGAGTGGGGTTCAAATCTCGCCAGGGGAATACCTGCACGGCCGTATCAAATCCGATGGCAGTGGCATGACCGGCCGTCAGGTCGTCGAGAAACAGGGTGTGGACGGCGTAATACATGGGCCGTTTCGCCGTGATGGGGGTGGAGAAGGTGGCCGGTTGGTGGGTGGCGTCGGCCAGGGTGCTGGGCGGGCGACCAAAACGGTCACAGGCGGAGAGGGTAGGGGTGGGCAGGGGCAACGGCCGTGTCCTCCCTTCGCTGCCGGACAAAGCCAGCAGCAAGGCGCATAATAAAAGCCACCGCCAACCGCGCGGCATGTTAAGGTGTCACCGTAGGCGTCACCGCAGGCGTCACCGTCGGTTGTGGCGGAGGGATGGGGGTATGGGCGGTGGTCGTCACCAGAAACGGCCGTTGCCGATCGCTTACATCTACAATCGCCAACCCATCCCAGGTGGACACATACAGATAATCGCCATCACTTGCCCACATCATATCCAGCGGCGGCGAGTGCCAATCCATTTGCCCCACCAAAAGCGGGTTGCCCGGCTGGCTGACATCGTACACCCGGATGTGGGCATCGCTGACCATAACGGCCGTGTGCCCTTTGACCACCAGCCGCGCATGATGAAAGCCGTCTGTTGTCTCTTGATAAGCCACCTCTTGAGGGGCTGCCGGATCGGTAATGTCCACCACCCACAAACCATGCCCGGCCACCAGCGCGTAGCGGTGCGTGTCCGTTTTCAGCAGGGCCACATCATACCCAGGGCGCAGTTCGGGGGTGAACTGCCCCAAAAACAGCGGCGCTTGCGGTTCGCCGATGTCTGCCAGCCACAGCCCACCCGCACACGCCCCACTGCGAAAACTGCAACTGCCCCAAACCCCCAGCAGCAGATTATCCTCTACGGCAACAGCGCCCAACCCCTGGGGTAGACTGGTCACTTCACGCGGGGCGTTGGGCGTGGGCCACTCTACCGCATATACATTTTCCCAATCACTCACATACACCAGGTCGCCCTGCACCGTCAGGTCTTCGGCCAGATGACGGGTGGTGAAGTACCCTTCAATTTGTGGTCGTTGCGGTTGGCGAATGTTCACCAACTGCACCCCACCATCCCGCGGGCCGGTGGCGCTGTCCCAACTTTCCTCCGAGGGCCAATGGATGACGTAGGCTCGCTGCCCATCGGTCACAATCCGGCGCACCCGCCCCGGTGTTTCCCAGGTGGTGATGAGTTGGGGGTTTTCCGGCGTAGCCACATCATACATCTGCACCTGGTTCTCATGTGCGATGAAGACGGTACGGCCGTACCCAAAGCCGGTACCCGATTCCGCTGCTGGTTGGGGACGGCAGGCCGCCAGGCACCAAACAAACAGTATACACACCAGTACAATCACCCTTCTGCTCATAAAAATTCACCTCGTTGTTTTATAACACTGCCCGTTATACGTGTTCACCAGGATGAAGGGGATTGTAGGTTGGTGTGGGAAGGGGAACTACACGGCCGTGCTACGGGTGGCCGATTATTCGGCCCTGAAATCATGCAGGTTTATGCCGATAGGTGGTTTGACACGTCAATGAATTTAGCTATAATTGATACAAAATATCAATAAGGATTTGAATATGTACGATGTGATTATTGTTGGTGGCAGCGTGGCGGGTCTGAGCGCGGCGCTGGTATTGGGCCGCTTTCGGCGGCAGGTTTTGATTTGCGACCATCAAAAACCGCGCAACGCCCCGGCGGAGGCAGCCCATAACTTTTTCACCCGTGACGGTACACCACCGGCGGAATTATTGCAGATTGGCCGGGAGCAGTTACGGCCGTATGCCACAGTTCAGTACCGCGCCGCCGAAGTTACCGGCCTCAAACCCATTGCCGACGGGTTTGACGTGCAAACGGCCGATGGCGCTGTTTTTCAAAGCCGCCGGGTGTTGCTGGCCACGGGGGTGCGTGATGAATTGCCTGCTATACCGGGATTAGCAGCGTATTGGGGCATAGGGGGCATCCATCACTGCCCCTATTGTCATGGTTGGGAGGTGCGCGACCAGAAAATTGTGATCATTGGCAATGGCGAGGTCGTTTACCATTTGGCCGCCTTATTGTCCACCCTCAGCCCGGACATTTCGGCCTGTTTATACGGCGAACCATCACCCACTTCCAGGCAAAAGAGCCAACTCCGGCAGATGGGCGTGACGTTGTATGACGCCGCGATTGAATCCATTGAGGGAGATTCCGGTCATGTACAGGGGGTTCGTTTGGGTGACGGCCGTTTGCTTGCCTGCCAGGCCATTTTTGTGGGGACAAAGCCGCAGCCGCACAGCTCATTAGCGCAGGAGACGGGCTGCCAGTTTGATGAGCGCGGCTATGTGCAGGTAGATGTGCTGGGGCGCACCAGTGTGCCCAACCTCTATGCGGCGGGTGATATGGTTACGCCCTTTCATCAACTAATAGCGGCGGCGGCTTCGGGAACGGCCGCGGGGAGCGGCATCAATACGGATATGGTGTTCCCGCCGGCAGATAGCCATTCATAGGCAGTATCAACGGAGCAAAATGGTGTATCATCTCAATAAATAGGGGTGAGCGGAGCACGCATCCTCAGATGCGCATCTGAGGATGCGCACCC
>JAHBVI010000111.1 GCA_019637635.1 Anaerolineae bacterium | reverse complement strand
TGGACAGTCATTGCATTGAGCATGTTGAAGACATTCATTTGATGTTGGAGCATTTAATTGTGTTTATATTACGCCAACGAGCTTTAACTGCGGTGGAAACGGCCGTAATCCCATAACCCGTCTCGGTCCCAACCCATTCAACCAAAAAAGCCCGGCACATTTGTGCCGGGCTTTTAATATGATGAATTTTCAGATCAAGTTCAGGTGGAGGGGGCTGTATCCGCTTGATAATCGCGGGTACTGGTAGCTTCGCTGCGGCTTTCGACAAGTGGCCTCTCGCTCCACTCTTCGTGCCGGCTCATTCGTGCTGAGAGCGCACAGACAGAGATAACAATCACGGCCGTTACCAAAAAATAGATTCCAATTGCTGCTAACCAGATCATCTTAATGTGCCTTCCTCTTCACTCTCAACTGCCCCACTATCATACTTGCCTAAAAAAAGGTTGACAACATTGTATAAATAGTTGCCCCCCATTGCATTAGTACGCTAGACCCATGCGCAAAATCAATAAAAATTGTGGACAGCCCAATGAGGAGCAAGGATTGACAAGAATTTGCGTTCATACTAATGTTGTCAGCGCCAAGAGAAAGTACAGTAAGAAACAACTCAAGTAATGCAAGCTATAACTACAGACATTGTTTATCTGATTTATCTTTATTGCAATTGGATGCTCCGTGCGACGAGGTGTTAAATTGCGAAGGCAGGTCATAAAGAACAAGAATAAGGAGACAACAACAATTATGTCTAAACGCTATCCGGCTATCATCATTCTTCTTCTTTTATTAGCCGTTATCATTTCCCTATCGGTAGTTGATGCCGCCGCCATTGGATCCAATCAGGCGGTCGGGGACGATATTCCCTCCGCTCCACCCACAGCGACGCCTGCATCTACAGGTACCCCCATTCCCGCCACGGTGCGTTCCGAGGCGCCTTCCTTATGGATGCCGCCCGGTGTTCTGGACGATTTCAACCGCTCTGTATTGGGTAGTAACTGGTCAGGTAACACAGCCGGTTATGCCATTACATCTGATGAATTAAGAGTTATCAGTGCAGGCGAGCAGGACATTTATTGGAATGTATCCCCTTTTGGCGTTGGTCAGGTGGTCACCATTACTCTATCCACAATTGACAATACCGCGAGCGAAATCGGCCTTATTCTAAAGTCGCAGAATATCGTTGATGAACAGCCGCCAATGATTAATGTCTTATATTCTCCTTTTGGTGGTTATGTTCAGGTGTGGACTTACACCCAGTCTCA
This sequence comes from Anaerolineae bacterium, assembly GCA_019637635.1. Taxonomy (GTDB): domain Bacteria; phylum Chloroflexota; class Anaerolineae; order Promineifilales; family Promineifilaceae; genus CAADGU01. Next base: position 23,060 of record JAHBVI010000111.1, on the reverse strand, counting down.
AGGCTGGCTACAGCGCGGGTCTGAAATAACGGTTTCCTTCAGCAACGGGGATCAATTTGGCGCTCATGCCAGGGCTAATGGCCAGGTAGAAGTGTATAAAAATGGTGTTTTAATCGGCTGGCGTGATGTGACTGATTGGCCCTTTTATCCCTTTGATGGTTATATTGGTTTGTTCAACATTGATGTTGGTACCACCAGTCTGGATAATTTTAGCGGTGGTACAACGGATAATGCCCCCACGCCTACACCGCCACCCCCTCCCTGTACTGATCCTTTGACCTGCAACCCAGTCTCGTCTATCAGTGCTCGTTGGCGGTGCAATACGCTCGATTGCCCACCCAACACCTCGGATTGGACGGGGGCGGTTATCGCCTGGCCCTGGTATACCGCGTTCGAGTCAAATAACCGTGTGAATCTCAATTCGCGTACCATTTATCCCCATGCCGGGAACCCTGATACACCTCTTTATGCTTACATGAAAGATTGGGCAGATGGGTGCGAAATCACGGCCGTTTCCGGAACCGTTGTTATTATTGAGTGGCAGCGCGGTTCGGAAATATGGGCCGCGACGACTCTGCAACCGGGTGACACGTATACGGTTTCTCTCGCATCACCACAAAATGGCGTCCTGATTGAAGGGCTTGATGAGGTACTGGATGAGTTTTGGGTATCGCTTTCTAACTGTACACCACTTCTTCCCAACCGTTCGTTTGGCGAGACCGATGTTATGCAAGGTGCCAGCCCCGGCAATCATGGAAACCTGCTACATGCCCAACAGGCTTCATTAGGGGGGAATGGCACTGTACAAAGTATCAGCATCTATGTCGAAAATCAAAACCCTAACGGGCAGTTACGCCTGGGCATTTATGATGATAATGGGGGACAACCGGGCACACTCTTAGCCGAAACAGCGCCTTTTACACCTGTCAACGGCTGGAATACCGAGGATCTCCTGGCGCAACCCAACCTGGTGCCGGGGACATACTGGTTGGCTTTTGTGCCGGAAAATAATTCTTTGCGGTTTGCCCAGGTGACAGGTACCGGCGTAAACTGGCGTGGCTCTCATACCTTTGCCGCTTTGCCCAGTTCCTTTCCAGCTTCCCCGGTGAGCCAAACCATCAAGTATTCGATTTATGCCACTATGGTTCAGTCACCGTTGGCGGTTTCTTTAGAATCGCTCGATTCGCGGCAGGCGCCCACATTCTTCTTCCTGGTAACGGTCATCATGCTGTCGAGCATCTTTGTTACCATTGTGCTGTTGATCGTTGCCCGGAAGCGGTACCAACCAAACAGGTGAGATGTTAGCTTTGTTGGCGATAAAAAACGGCCGTCAGCCACACTGACGGCCGTTTTTTTGTCCCACCTCCACCACCCCTTTACAACCCCTGCATGTTCCCTTCATAATCTCTTAACAACTTCCCGTTACCCTGTCAGGGGCAAAGGAGTAATGACAGAGGACAGTAAGCATGTCAAAAACCATCCTTGTTGTAGATGATGAAGAGCGGCTGGTCTCGCTGGTTAAAGCTTACCTGGAGCAGGGTGGTTTTCGGGTAGTGGCGGCGCGCAACGGCCGTGGCGCCCTCTTCCTCGCCCGCCAGGAGAAACCAGACCTCATCCTGTTAGACGTGATGATGCCGGAATTGGACGGCTACCAATTTTTGCGCCAGCATCGCCAGGAACGCAACACGCCCGTTATTCTGCTCACCGCTAAAGTCGAAGAAGATGACCGTGTGCTTGGTTTGGAATTGGGCGCCGACGATTATGTGACCAAACCCTTTAGCCCACGTGAACTGTTAGCGCGTGTGCGCGCCCTGCTGCGGCGCACCGGCCAAAGTTTGCCCGACGCCGGGATGCTGCGCGTCGGCGATATTACCCTGGACAAAGATAGCTTCCTGGTAAAAGTTAACGATATGCGCGTAGACCTGACCCGCTCTGAGTTTGATTTGTTGGCGGCGATGATGGCCGTGCCGGGCCGTACATTTTCCCGTTTTGATTTGCTGGAACGGCTGCAAGGCGATAATGTGGAAGGGTATGAACGCACCATTGATGTGCATATCAAAAACCTGCGCGCCAAAATAGAACCAGACCCTCGCCAGCCGCGTTATATTGAAACCGTGTATGGCGTAGGCTACCGGTTTGCACCCGAATAAGATGTCTACCCTTAACCGTTCCCTGGCTTTCAAACTCACCCTGGCTTTTTTATTTGTCAGCCTGACCGGGATAGCCCTGGTCGCGTTTCTAGCCAGCCGCATCACGGCCGTCGAATTTGGCAACTACATCACCGAACAAAACCAGACTCTTCTGGCCGAGCAACTTGCCGATTATTACGCTGCCAACGGCGGTTGGAGTGGTGTGCAGCAGTTGATGCCGCGTATGTTAGGCCGGCACATGATGGGTATGGGCGCTGGCGCCGCCGAGCGGAATCCTTATGCCATCACCGATGCCCAGGGGGTGGCGGTGCTGCCCGGTGGCGGCCTGCGCATTGGCGAGCGGATTTCTCTCACCCTGGCTCAGACGGGCGCTCCTGTGCTGGTGAATGGCACAGTGGTGGGATATGTGGTGGAACCCGGCGAAGCGGAGCAACAGCAGTTACGCGCCTTTTTTGCGCAGCGGGTGAATCTGGCAATTTTATTGGCAGCGGTGGGGGCGGTGGGCGTTTCGTTGCTGTTGGCCGGGGTGTTATCGCGCAGTCTGACACGGCCGTTGCAGGAACTTACCCACGCCACCCACCAGATGGCCCAGGGGGACCTGGCCCAGCAAGTGCCCGTCCGCAGTGAAGACGAATTAGGTCAGCTTGCGGCCTCTTTCAATCAGATGAGCGCCCAATTGGCCCGGTCTCAAGCCTTGCGCCGCCAGATGACGGCCGACATCGCCCACGATTTACGCACCCCCCTCAGCATCATCCTCGGCCACGCCGAGGCCCTGCGTGATGGCGTACTGCCTGTCAACCAGGCCACTTTAGAAATTGTTTATGACGAAGCGCGGCGGCTCAACCGGCTGATTGACGACTTGCGCACCCTCTCTCTGGCCGAAGCCGGGGAATTGAAACTGGTGCTGCGCCCGGTTTTGCCCCATGCCTTGTTAGAGCGCGCCTATACCGCCCATCTGCCCCAGGCCCATGAACGGCAGATTGTCCTGTCGTTGGCGGCTAACCCCTATTTGCCGTTGGTGTTGGCAGACCCGGACCGTATGGCCCAGGTGTTGGACAATCTGGTCAACAATGCCCTGCGGTTTACCCCAGCCAACGGCCGTGTCACCCTCTCTGCCCGCGCCCAAGACCAGGCGGTCTTGTTTTCGGTGCAAGACAGCGGCCCTGGCCTTTCCCCGGATGCCCTGGCCCACGCCTTTGATCGTTTCTATCGCGGCGATGCGGCCCGTCAACGGCAGTCTGATAGTGGTTCTGGTTTGGGTTTAGCCATTGTCAAATCATTAGTAGAAGCGCAGCACGGCCGTGTCTGGGCCGAAAATGAACCCCACCAGGGCGCTTCCTTCCACATCCTCCTGCCTACCTCCTGACCAGATTCCTTCTTGACAAAACAAACAGATATGTTTACACTGTAAACTAAATTAACGGTGTAAATATATTTGAGTTTATGACGCAAACCAGACGAGAGTTAAGACGCAAAGAGACCGAGGCCGAAATCAAAACAGTCGCCCGGCAACAGATGGCGGAAGTGGGCGCTGCTGCCCTTTCCTTGCGCTCCATTGCCCGCGAAATGGGGCTGACGGCGCCGGCGTTGTATCGTTACTTTCCCAACCGGGATGCCCTGGTGACAGAATTGATTGTGGAGGCATACCAGGCGTTGGCGGCGGCGATGCAGGCGGCGGATGCGGCTCAGGCACGGGATGATTTTCACGGCCGTTTCCAAGCCCTCGCCCTGGCCTTCCGTGAATGGGCCGTGCAGCATCCCCAGGATTTTGCCCTTATCTATGGCACACCCATCCCTGGTTATGAAGCGCCACGCGAGCAAACGGTAGCTCCCGCCTCTCAGGTCTTGCAGGCCATCGGCTCTGTGCTGATAGAAGCATGGCAGGCGGGGCGGCTAAACCTGCCGCAGGCGTATCAGGAAATCTCACCGACCATGCACACGGCCGTGACCGAAATCATCCAATCCCTGCCTACGGCCGTTCCCGCAGCCGGTATCGTGTTAACCATGACAATCTGGGCGCGGCTCTATGGTGTGGTCTGGGGCGAATTATACGAACACTTTATCCCCGGTCTGGCAGAATCGGGAGTGCTGTACCAGATGGAAGTAGCGGCTATTTGTGCCGAACTGGGATTTTCGTAACCAATAAACAGCAATTGGTTGGGCGGGCGGCCATTCACAGCCTGTTAGCAAAACAGCTTTGGCAAATGTCAGCGCCATGGCGCTTGTTTTAATCTGCCTGTTGGCGGCTGGTGGCCGGTACAAACAAACAGCCACCAATCACGCGCAACCATTAAGGAGACAATAACAATGAACAATAAAGAGACGCGAACGATCATTTTTGGCAGCGGCCCGCTGGGACTATCGGTGATGGATGCCCTGATCGAGCGCGAAAGACGCTGCATCACCATTATCAATCGGCGCGGCAAGGCCGATGAACCGCTGCCTGCCGGTGTGCAGGTGGTCGCCGGGGATGCCACCAACCCTGACAATGTAGCCCAACTTTGCGCCGAGGCGGATGTGGTGTTTCACTGTGCCCAACCGGCATACACCGAATGGCCGGAAAAATTCCCGCCCATCACCTATGGCATTTTAGAAGGGGTATCCCGCACCAATGCCCGGTTGGTGATGGGGGACAATCTGTATATGTATGGCCCGACCAATGGGCAGCCCATCCATGAGGATTTGCCCTACGCCGCTACCGGGCATAAGGGGAAAACACGCGCAGCCATGGCCCGCACTGTCTTGGACGCACATCAGGCGGGTAAAGTGCGGGTGACGATTGGGCGCGGCTCTGATTTTTATGGGCCGCGTGTGCTGGGTTCGGCTGTCGGTGACATCTTTTTTAGCCCGGCGCTGCAAGGTAAACCGGTGAACGTGTTGGGCAATCCCGATTTGCCCCACAGCTATACCTATATCCGCGACTTTGGCCGGGGATTGGTGACATTAAGCGAACAGGAAAGGGCTTACGGCCGTGCCTGGCACATCCCCAATCCACCTGCCATCTCCACCCGCCAGTTTGCCAATCTGGTGGCGCAGGAGATCGGCCGGCCTGTCAAACTACGCGCTGCCGGCAAATGGATGACGGCCGTAGCGGGCCTGTTTGTGCCCGAAGTCCGGGAGATGAAGGAGATGTACTATGAATTTGCCGAACCGTATGTGGTAGACCACAGCCAGTTTGCAACCGCCTTTGGCGAGCAGCATACGCCTTACGAAGAAGCAATTCAGGAAACTATCGCCTGGTTTAGAAACCATGCCCGAAGCAGCAAGGGTTCGCAGTAGGCGATTTATCGCCGGCTCGAACGATATTGAGGAGCAAACATGAGCATCAAAATTTATCCCATTCAAACCGGGAGGGTGAAAATTAAGCGTAGCCAGTTGGTGCAGGACACGGCAAACCCGAAGCGGCTTCGGGCCGTGACCTATCTGCCCACCCACGATCCTGAATCAATCATCCGGCTGGGCCGGGCGCAAATGAGCCAGTAGTTCTTCAGGGATGGGGGTGGCTTTGTGGGCGGCCATGTCCACATATACCCACACCACTTCGCCGGTCGTCAGCGGCTTGTTATCCCCTTTGTGGAAAATGGCTAATTCCCAGGTGAGGGAACTACGGCCGTGCCCCCCCAACCGCACCCCCACCTCAATCTCATCATCAAACTTGATCGGCGCCCGATATTCCACCACTGTCTTGACGGTGTGAAAGTCAAAACCGGTCGCCGCCTGCTGCCAGACATTAAAATCCCGCCAGCGCAGGTATTCAGTCACGGCCGTGTCAAAATAAGTCAGGTAGTGGGCATTAAACACCACCCCCTGCGCGTCTATCTCCGAATATCGCACCCGAAAGGGGAAAAAGAAAGGGAAGTCACTCTTTTGGATCATGCTCCCTCTTGTTGATGCGCCCGCCATAAATCGGCCAGCGCCATTACCGCTTCCCCTGCCGCCCGATCAAAACCCTGCCACCGGGCCACCGCCTCTGGATGATTTTCACGCAGCCATTTGAATACTGGCCCTACCTGGGCTATTACCCGCTGCCGTTCGGCGTCGTCTGGCGGCAGAATATCAAATTTTTGAATCCGATTGCCCGTAAATGTAAATTCCGCCTTACCTGTCATACCGCCCGTCCCAATCGCCCGGCTCAATTCATGCTCGTTCCAGAAAGTACAGCGAACGACGTTGCCTTCAATTTCAAAATCTCGAAATTCCACCAAAGTGTGTGACGCCAGATCATATTCATGTGCGGCGCGAATAACGGCCGTGCCCACAAAACTCTCTCCACCAGACGCAATTTCGCCCGTCTCCGTAAACAAGGCCACACACGCTTCAATATCGTGCCGGTTACAGGCAGCCTGATATGCTTCCAGTAGTTCAATGTAGTGATTCATAGAGGTCATATATCCTTCAAAACACTGTTGAACAAGTCTTCTTACCGTTAGTCAACACCTGTCATTCCGAGCGGAGTCTTCGGAGCGAGGAATCCCTCTTCTGTGCCAATGTGAAGGATTCCTCGTCGAAGACTCCTCGGAATGACATGGAAAAGTTCAGAATATTGTTAACAGTGTACTCAATCCTGGCGGTCATTCTTCCGATTCAGCCACAACAGCGTCGCCGAGAGGATGCTGGCTGCGCCGATAATGCTCCAACCCAATTGGCCCAGGCGCTTTTCGATTTTGTCATACCGTTTCAGCATTTCCCGGTCAGACTGCACCCGGATTTGCCCCTGCTCGGCCATCGTCAGCAGGCGTTGTACCCGGCCGGGGGTGGAGAGATACGGCCGTATCAACCCCCATGCCGTTTCCCATGTCCACTGCCCCGTCTGCTGCTCCCGGATCAGCGCCTCGCCGTATTTTTCAAAGTAGTGCCAGGGGTTAATCTCCTCGTCTAGCTGCGATACCAGCCCGGAAACCATGCCAATAGCCCGCCCCAGGTAAATGAAGTCCTGCGGTATCTGGATGGGAAATTCAAAGAGCAAATCGCGGAATTCCTCGCCGATCTCCTGAATCTCTTTGGGATCAGGCCGGGTCAGTTCCAGCAGGCTGCGCCCCCAAATGCGTTCCAATACGGCCGTTTGCGCTTCGGCAATCCGGTCTAAATCCGCGCCGGGTAGGAAAAAACCCAGCCGGGCATACGCCTGCGTCAGCGCCCGGCCATCCTTTTGCAAGACGCTGATCAACACCTGCCGCAAATTTTCGCCCATCAGGTCGGGCACGCGCCCCACCATGCCAAAGTCCACAAAGGTCAACCAAAACGGCCGTGCCAACTGCGGCGGCGCATCTCCATTGGCTGACACGGCCCAGGGCAGGTCGGTGCGCGGGCGCACAAACAAATTGCCCGGATGCGGGTCGGCGTGGAAAAAACCTTCCTGGAAAATCTGGTGGAAATAGGTGTCCAGCAGTGTCTCTGCCACCTCTTTGGGATTAACTCCCACCGCCTCCATGCCGGCCACGTCGGTGATTTTGATCCCCTCTACATTTTCCAACACAATCACCCGGCGCGTGGAATGTTGGCGGTAAACGGCGGGGATATAAACCCGGTCGCTGTCCGCATACAGTTCGGCAAACCGCTCCACATTGTCCGCTTCCAGTACATAGTCTAGTTCTTCCCACAGGGTGCGGGCAAACTCGTCTAGCAGCGCCGGTACATTAGCGCGGCGGCGAATCGGCTTGTAGCGCATTACCCAGCGCGCCACCACCTTGAGTGCGCCCAGGTCGGTGCGCACAATCTCTTCAATGTCCGGGCGCTGAATTTTAATGACCACCGGGACGGGATCAACAGGGTCGTGCAGCCAGGCGCGGTGCGCCTGCCCCAGTGAAGCGGCTGCCAGCGGCATTTCTTCAATGCGGGCAAAACGGCGGTCCGCATCCGGTAGTTCGGCGTATAACACCGCCATCATCCGCGCGGTCGGTTCGGCCGGGACTTCATCTTGCAGGCCACGCAGCTCTTCGGTCACTTCCACCGGCAGCACGTCCACGCGCGAACTGAGGAACTGGCCTAGCTTGATCATCACGCCGCCCATTTCCAGCGCCAGGGCGCGGAAACGCCGCGCCGAGCGCCGCATCCGCTGTGGTCGCCGGTCGCGTACCCAATCGTCTATGCCTGGCAGCCGCGCCAGCAACAAATCCCACAGGATTATTTGCAGGATGATGCCGCCAAAAAAGAGCAGGATACGCCGGTAACGGCCGTACACCTGAAACGGCGCGCCCCGATCTGTTGATACGAAGTTGTCAGTTGGCAGGGGGATACGGCCGTTTGCATGGGGTTGCACACGGCCGTTGGTATGTGCTTTCACCTGTTCCTGCTCCGATAGCGCCATAAGTCGCAATTATCCCCCTGATTGACCCCAGGTACAAACGATGAACTGGTAGTGCCAAACACAGGGCATAAAGCCTCTGTCTTTCCAACATTTTGCGCTCTGTGCCTGGCGCCCCGTCACCAATAGCCCCATAGTCATGGTACAACAATCAGGTCAACAACACGGCCGTTCTCCTCTATAATCCCCAAAGAAAGTGCGGTTATTGCCGCAATCAACCCGCCGCCGTAAACTGGTAGCTGGTGATCGGTAACCCGTAACCCGTAACCCGTAAACCGTAATCGGTAATCGGACTTCGGATTACGGGCAACGGATTACGCAGCCAGGGGAAGATTGCGCCGGTTGACGGCAAAACAGAGTGCCAGGTAGAAGTGCGCGCCTTTCCTCTGTGCGTATCTTAAAGCAAAAATTGTATCCCACATCCCGACCTGTATCGTAGCCATCGTTTCGTATCAATATGGGTGCTGAAAAATGAAGAAACAAAGTGACTCATCGTTATCTCCCTCTCTAGACCTGGATGAAATTGGCAGCGGCCATGTGCTGACGTTTCAACTGGGGGCGCAGCGTTATGGGCTGCCGGTCACGGCCGTGTACCAGATTATCGAGATCGTGGCCATCACCCACCTGCCGCAAATGCCACCGGGGATTCAGGGGGCGATTAACGTTCACGGCCGTGTCGTGCCCGTCATTGATCTGCGCCTCCGTTTTGGCCTGCCCTGCCTGCCCTATCATCTGCACACGCCGCTCATCCTGGTGGAGGCGAGCGATCAGCTGTTGGCGCTGGTGGTAGACGCCGTTCACGAAGTGGTGGAGGTGGCTCTGCCCGCTCAGAACGCGGCCGCTGTGGTGCAGGTCGGCCAGGAATTGATCCCCCTCATAGATGTGGCTCACCTGCTCAACCCACAGGAACAGCAGCAGTTGGCGCAGCGATTATCGGCCTGCGCCCGCCGCCCGGCCAGTAATGGCAAAAACGGCGCCGCCCAAGCAACCACAGGAGTGGCGGTGTAATGAGCGTGTACCGGCTGGCCGATGACCTGTTCGGGCAGTTCCGCGATCTGGTGCAGGCGACCAGCGGCCTCTATTTCCCTGACAAAAAGCGGGTGGAATTGGAAACGGCCGTACACAAAGCCATGCAGTCCACTGCCAACGCCGACAACGACCCGGCGGCCTATTACCGGCGCCTGTGTTTTGGCCCCCAGGCCCGGCCCGAAATGACCCGCCTGCTGAACCTGCTCACCGTCGGCGAAACCCACTTCTTCCGTGACAGCGCCCAATTTGACGCCCTGGCAAACCACATCCTGCCCACCCTTATCCGCCGCAAGCGGGAAGCGGCGGCAGCGTTGGGCCAGGATACGCCGCCGCAACTGCGGCTGTGGAGCGCGGGCTGCGCCACCGGCGAAGAAGCCTACTCCCTGGCCATCCTGCTGCACGAATTGATCCCGGACATCAGCCAGTGGCGCCTATCTATTTTGGCGACGGACATCAACGAAAATTACCTGGCGCAGGCGCGGCAGGCCATCTATTCGGACTGGTCATTCCGCGAAGGGCGGGCGCGGCATTACCGCCCCCGCTACTTCACACCTGGCCAGCACAACGGCCGTGAAACTTACCAACTGCACCCGGAAACGCGCCGCCTGGTCACATTCGCCCCCCACAATCTGGCCGCCGACGAATTCCCCGCCACTGCCAGTAACACCGTTTCTATGGATTTGATCTTGTGCCGCAACGTCTCCATCTATTTTGCGCCGGAGACAACGCGCCGGGTGGTGGAACGCTTTCAACAGTCATTGGTGATGGGCGGCTGGCTGGTGGTGGGCCACGCCGAGCCTTCATTGTCCACCTACAGCGCCTTCACCGGGCACATTGTGGCCGGAACGCTGCTTTACCAAAAGGGGCAGACGGCCGTTGCCGCCCGCCCCCAACCCACACCACCCAACCAACCGGCGCCGCCGACGGCCGTATCCCCTACTAACATCTACGAAGAAGCACGGCAGTTAATCGGTCGCGGCCGTAACGAAGCCGCCATCACCCTGCTGGAAAAAACCGTCACCGTGCCGCCACAGGCCCCCACCCTCTGTTTGCTGGCCCGCGCCCATGCCAACCTGGGCCACTGGCCGCAGGCGCGGCACTGGTGCGAACAGGCCAAAGTGGTTGATCCTTTGTGCCCGGAAGTTTATGATTTATTAGCCATGATTGAAACGCATGAAGGCCGCCCGGAAGCGGCCATTCACAACTTGAAAAAAGTGTTGTATCTGGACCCGGCACGGCCGTTGGCCCATTTTCATCTGGCGCTGCTCTACAAAAAGCAGTCACAGGTTGTCATGGCGCAGCGGGCGCTGAAAAATGTGCTGCACCGCATGGAATCCATCCCTGCCGACGCTCCGCTGCCCGACGCCGACCACACCAGCGCCGGACGATTGACGGCCGTGGCGCAACGTTTGTTAGAAGAAATGGGGTGAGGGGGTGAAAGGGTGAAAGGGTGACGCCTGTTCGCCCCTTCACCCCCTCACCTGCTCCTTTTTTTCGACACGATTATGGAAAATCAGGCGCCCTACGCCATTGTTGACCCCGACTACACCCCCGTGCAAGTGGCGGCGATATTGGCGCGGCGGGCGGCGGAACTGGCAAAGCCGCTGGAAGAAACGGCGCACGGCCGTCTGCTCCATTTGCTCGCTTTCCAGTTGGGCCAGGAACGGTACGCCATTGACGTGGCTCACGTGCTGGAAATCTACCCGCCGCAGCCCTTCACGGCCGTGCCCCGCACCCCGGATTTTGTGGTGGGCATTTTTAACGCGCGCGGCCGTTTCCTGTCGGTGATGGATTTACCCACTGTTTTAGGATTACCACAACGCAGCCAGCCGGCCGCCGGCCAGATTGTGGTGGTACAGGTGGCGGGCATAGAGGTCGGCTTTTTGGCCGACGTGGTGGAAGATGTATTGATGATGTTTGACGTGGAAATTGAGCCTCCGCTGACGGCCGTCAGTGAAGACATGGCCCCGTTCATTCGCGGCGTCGCCCCAGGCCTACGCGCTATTCTGGACCTGAACGCGCTCTTTCACCACAAACGGCTAATTGTTTATGAGGAATAACCGAGTCAGATGTTAAGTGTCAAGTGCCAAGTGTCAGGTGTCATGTTACATGACACTTGACACTTCAACACATGACACCACAAAAAGCGTATGTTGAAAAACACAACAACCCGTACCCGACTATTTTTGCTCATGGGGGTGTATGGTGTGGCGCTGCTGCTGCTCACGGCCGTAGCCCTGTGGCAGATCAACGCAGTTGGCGGTGAAATGGGGGGGGCGGTAGTAGTGACGGGTACGGCCGTTGCCCTGCTTCTCATCCTTACCACCGTTTTTGGCCTCTACATCGCCCGCACCATCACCCAATCCAAAGAAGCCATCGAAAGCACTGTCAACGACTACAACCGCTTCATCGAGCGCGTCGCCAAAGGCGACCTCACTGCCCGCCTTTCCGTCAACGGCGCCGACGACGACCTGAATACCCTGGGCCACAACCTGAACGGCATGGTGGAAAGCCTGACGCGCATCACCAACCAGATTCGGGACGCCAGCGCCAACATCTCCGTCGGCGCCGCCGAAATTTTGGCCGCCACCTCGCAGCAGGCCGCCTCCGCCACCGAAAACTCCACCGCCATCTCCCAGACCTCCACCACCATAGACGAAGTGCGGGCCATTGCCGAGCAAGCCTTCCAAAAGGCGCAGCAGGTGGCCGAACAATCCCTCTACACCCGCGACGTTTCCCAGATCGGCCAGCAAACGGTGAGCAACACCATTGACAGCATGGCCCAAATTAAACAACTGGTGGACGGCATCGCCGAAAACATCTTGCTGCTCAGCGAACAAACACAGCAAATTGGCGAAATTACGGCCACCGTCAACGACATCGCCGCCCAGAGTAATTTACTGGCGCTCAACGCCTCGGTGGAAGCGGCGCGGGCGGGCGAACATGGCAAAGGGTTCGCCGTTGTCGCCGTCGAAGTGCGCAACCTGGCGGAGCAGTCCCGGCAGGCCACCGCCCAGGTGAAGGCGATTTTGAACGAGATTCAACGCGCCACCAACATGGCCGTGATGGCGACGGAAGAGGGCAACAAGGGTGTGGAAGTAGGCGTGCAGCTTACGGGGCAGACGGGCGAATCTATCCAGCAGTTGGCCGCCAGCATCGCCGAAAGTGCCAACGCCGCCCAGCAGATTGTCGCCAGCGCCCAGCAGCAAATGACCGGCATGGAGCAGCTCGCCCAGGCGATGCACAGCATCAACCAGGCCACCATTCAAAATATGGCTTCCACCCGCCAGGTGGAACTTTCCGCCCAGGAACTCACCACCCTGGCGCAGCAGATGGAAGCGATTGTGGACAGGTATAAGTTAAAGTAGGACGATTTTCCAAATCGTCCTACAAAACCGTATGAGTTTAAGCGAAGAAATCCGCCGCAAACTGATCGCCACGTTCCAGACGGAACAGCGTGAACACCTGCAAACGATGATGCAAGGTTTGTTGGCGTTGGAACGGGAGCCGGACAGCCCGCAGCGGCAGGCGACCCTGGACGAAATTTTCCGCGAGGCGCACAGCCTGAAAGGGTCGGCGCGGGCGGTAGGCATGACGGCCGTCGAAAGCCTGGGTCACGCTCTGGAAGAACTGCTGTCGCTGACGAAAGACGGCCGTCTACCCTTCACCCCTGACCTGTTTGACCTGCTCTACCAATCGTTGGACGCGGTAGAAATGGTCGTAGCGCAGGTGGAAAGTGGCAGCGGCGCACCACCCGCCAGCGTATTATCCCTGCTCGCCCGGTTGGAAACGGCCGTGCAGCAACCGATTGTCCCACAACCAGAAACCGCACCAGAACCACCCGTCGCCACGCCCACACCATCCGCTTATCCGCTCCCATCCGCTGCCGATGAGACCATCCGCGTGGCCGTCAGCAAGCTGGACGCGCTGATGGTGCAGTTGAGCGAACTGGTGGCCGTGAAAATCCGCGCCGGGCAGCGATTGGCAGAGGTGGAACAGTTGCAGCAGTTGGCCGCCGCCTGGCAAAAGGATTGGCGGGCGCAGCGGGCACAGTATCACCGGCTGCTGCGGACGATGCCGAATGAGAGTGACGGCCGTGCCGCTCTGCCCAAAGAGTTGCCCCTGCTACTGGAATTTCTCGACCGTAACCAGGAGCATTTGCGCCAGTTTGCCACGCAAACGAATGGGTTGCAGCGCCAATTTGGCCATGATCTGCTGCGCCTTTCCCTGACTATTGATGACCTGGAGGCCGAAATTAAACGGGTGCGGATGTTGCCGCTGACGACCATTACCACCACTTTTGACCGCATGGTGCGTGACCTGGCCCGGCAGCAGGACAAACGGGTTTCGCTGGTCATCAACGGCGGCGAGACAGAATTGGACAAACGGCTGCTGGAGCAAATCAAAGACCCCCTCATGCACCTGCTGCGGAATGGGGTGGATCATGGCCTTGAGCCAACGGCCGTGCGCAAACAGCAAGGCAAACCCGCCCAGGCCACCATCACCATCAGCGCCGGGCAGCAGGGGAATAATGTGATCATCACTGTGCAGGATGATGGGGCGGGATTGGATGTGGCGCGGTTGCGGGAGACGGCCGTGCGCCGCAATCTCTACACCGCTGCCGAAGCTGCCACCCTGACCGACGCCGAAGCCGCCGCCCTTATTTTCCGCGCCGGTTTCTCCACCAGCGCCCGCGTCACCGATATTTCTGGGCGCGGCGTGGGGTTGGATGTGGCCCGCCAGAATGTGGAGGCGCTGCATGGCAGCCTGACGGTGGCCTTTGCAGCGGGGCAGGGCACAACGTTCACTATGATTTTACCGCTTACCCTCGCCAGTTCACGTGGGCTGCTGCTGACGGCCGGTGGGCAAACCTTCGCCCTGCCGCTGACGACGGTGGAGCGGATGTTGTTCGTCAAACCGGCAGAGATCACCCATCTGGAAGGGCGCGAGGTGATTGTGGAACAGGGCCAGCCCGTTGCCCTGGCTTATCTGGCTGATTTGTTAGAGCTACCGCCCACGCCACCCCCGACCGACCGGCTGACGGTGGTCATCATTGGCGTGGCCGAAAAGCGGCTGGCGTTGGTGGTGGATAGCCTGGTGGGTGAACAAGAACTGGTCATCAAGCCCCTGGGCGGGCAATTGGCCCGCGTCGGTGGCCTGATGGGGGCCACGATGCTCGGCTCCGGCCAGATTGTGTTGGTGCTGCACGCGGCCGATTTGCTGAAACTGGCAGCCAATCCGTCAGCCAATCCCGTAAGCCGTAAGCCGTTATCCGTAAACCGTCAACCGACGGGTCACGCATCACGCATCACGCATCACGGATTACGGGTCACGGATAACGGATCACGCACGAAGACCGTCCTCGTCGTAGACGACTCCATCACCACGCGCACGTTGGAGAAGAACATATTGGAAGCGCAGGGGTATCAGGTGCGGCTGGCGACGAATGGGGAGGAGGCGTTGAGTTTGTTGGTGACGGACGGCAGTTCGCCGGACGGCCGTTTGCCCGATGTGATTGTCACCGACGTGAATATGCCCCGCCTGGATGGGTTTGACCTGACGCAGCGGGTGAAGCAAGATAACCGATATAAAGACATTCCCATCATCCTGGTCACGTCCCGCGATTCCCCGGCTGACAAAAAACGGGGCATCGAAGTCGGCGCGGATGCCTACATCGTGAAAAACCGCTTTGACCAGGGGAATTTGCTGGAGATGATTGAGCAGTTGACTTTGTGATGCGTGATGCGTGATGCGTGAGATTTTGGTCACGCATCACGTATCACGCATCACGTCTCACAAATATGGCAGACCTCCCCAAAACCCCCATCCGCCTCCTCGTGGCCGAAGATTCGCCGGTGTGCCGGGAGTTGCTGGTGACGATTTTCCAGAATACGCCCGGTGTGCAGGTGGTGGGTGCGGCGCGGGATGGGGCGGAGGCGGTGCGGTTGGCCAAACGGCTGCACCCGGATGTGGTGGCGATGGATGTCTTTATGCCCCAATTGAATGGCTACGAAGCGGTGCGTCAGATTATGGCCGAAGCCCCCTGCCCGATTGTGATGGTCAGCGGCCAACTGCCGCAGGGCCGGCAGGAGATGACCTTCCAGGCGTTGCAGGCGGGGGCGGTGACGATTGTGCCCAAACCGGCGTTGGATGATGGCCCGGAGGTGACGGCCGAACTGGTGAAACAGGTGAAGTTGATGGCGGGTGTGCGGGTGGTAAGACGGCCGTACACAACCCCACTCACATCCCCACCGGCAAAAATGGTAAAACCAAACGGCCGTATCCACCTCTTAGCCCTGGTCGCCTCCACCGGGGGGCCGGGGGCGTTGGCGGCGGTGTTGGGCCGGTTACCGGCCGATTTTCCCGCGCCGGTAGTCGTCGTGCAGCATGTGGCGCGCGGTTTTGCCGCCGACCTGGCGGTCTGGCTGAATCGGCAGACCGCGCTAACGGTGCGGCTGGCGCAGGCGGGTGACGCCCTCTGTCCGGGCTACGTGCTGGTAGCTCCCGATGACCACCATTTGCTGGTGCAAGGCGGGGGCGTGGTGGCGCTGCTGCCGCCGGAGAAAGGCGACCGCTACTGCCCGTCGGCCGACCGGCTGTTGGTTGCGGTGGCGCGGGTGTATGGGGACACGGCCGTGGGTGTGGTCCTCACCGGTATGGGCGACGATGGGGCGCAAGGGCTGGCCGCGTTGCGGCAAACGGGCGCGCACACCATCGCCCAGGACGAGGCCACCAGCCTGATTTTTGGTATGCCCGCCAGCGCCATCCACCAAAACGCGGTGGAAATGGTGCTGCCGGTGGATAAAATTGCGGAGAGGATATGTGATTGGGTAATTGAGTAATTATCCGGTTAAAAAAACTCTTTTAACTTTTATGCTCGCCTGTCATTCCGAGCGGAGTCTTCGGAGCGAGGAATCCTTCTCATGTACAAGTGAGGGGATTCCTCCCCGAAGACTTGTCGGAATAACACGCGAAGTTGCGATTATTTTGTTAATGATGTGGTGATTACCTAAGTTGAGCGGAGCGAATGATGACAACAACCAACCCTGAACACAACGGCGGTGCGGCGATATTGTTGGTGGAGGACACGGCCGTGCAAGCCTTACGCTTTAAGGCTAATTTAGAAGAAAATGGATGTGAGGTGCGCTGGGTGGAGAACGGCCGTGATGGACTGCAAGCGGCGCGGGAATCCTTTTACGACCTGATCATCCTGGACATTGAACTGCCGGACATCAACGGCTTTGAAGTGTGCCGCCGTCTCAAGGAAGACCCGGCGGTGGCCGAAATTCCGGTGATCATGCTCACCACCCGCGACCGCGCCGAAGACGCGCTGATCGGCCTGAATACCGGCGCGGTGGATTACATTCCCAAAGACAACTTTGCCAATCTTGTCTTGCTGGAAACAATTAAACAGATGGGGCTGCTATGAAGCTTGGAGACCTGACAGGTTTCTAAAAACCTGTCAGGTCTAAACGGATACGCTATGAACAGAGTAAATAAGACGGTGAGTGAACGCATTGTCATTAAGAGTGACCTGGACATTGTGACCGCCCGGCTGCGGGCGCGGGAAGTGGCCCGCGAGATGGGCTTTGGCACCATTGACCAGGCGCGCATCTCGTTGGCGGCGAGTGAACTGGCCCGCATTTTGTCGCTGAAAATCAATACGCCCGGTGAAATACTCATTGCCGGGGTGAACACGCCGGAGCATGTGGGCATTCAAGTGACGAGCATTGACGGCAGCGATGAAAAGCTGCTGGATGCCGACGGGCAGGCCACCCAGGAACCGTTGGCAGATTCCGCCCTGACCAATGCCATGGCGCTGGTGGATGAAGGGCTGGTAGAACAGGTCGGCGCGAAGAATATACGGGTGACGTTGATGAAGTGGTTAGCTTGATAGTGGTGGTTCGAGGTATCGAACCACCACTATCAAGATGATGGTTAACAAAATGGTGACAACAATGAAAGGAGGATGGGGTAGTTCGTCGAACATCCGTAAAGAGTTACAGAGAACACAAGTTGAGTTAGAAGATGCCCGCCTGAAGATGGAGCGGTATCGGGCGACACTGCGGTTGGCCGGGGTGAACATTGAACGGCGCAATCGGGTGATTCGCGCCTTGACGTCGTTTCCCTACCAGGCCAGCCGCATGACGGAACCGGCGGCGCTGCTGAAGTTGGGCCTGTCGCAGGCGTTGGAGATGACCGAGGCGAAGGTGGGCGCGATAGTGATTATTGACCCGGCGACGAAGGAATTGTCGTTGGGGGCGCATGAGGGGCTGACGCCGGATTTGGTGCGCATACTGACGGGCAAGCAGTTTGACGCGGGCGCGGCTACGTTGATGCCCCATCTGGTGGCGGGCACGGGGGCGCTGGTGGAAGAGTCGGACACGGCCGATGAAGGCGAACGCATGTTGTTATCCACGGCGCAGGTGAGCAGTTTGATGAGCCTGCCGTTGTTTGCCGGGGAGCAGTTGTTGGGCACGCTGGTGGCGGGCACGGTGGGTGAGTCTCGTTTTTCACCCGCATCCACCCACTTTTTGATTGCCATTGCGCAGGGGATTGCCATTGCATTGGAATCACTGCGGTTGCGGGAGCGGCTGTGGCATATGGCGGAGATGTTCTTGAGCCAGGCGATGACGGGAGAGGGTACGGCCGATACCCTGGATACGCCGCCGCCGCTGTTACCTCCGTTGCAGGCCAAGCTGGCCGATCTGGTGGCCAGTTTGGGCGGCACGATAGGGGCGATCTTTTTTCTGGAGACGTTGAAGGAAGATTTGCAGATTACGCTGGCGGCCGATTATGGGCTGTCGCCCATTTTTACCAGTGAGTACGCCCAATTCCGCAATTCGTATGCCTATTTCCCGTTCCACCAATTGCTGACGCACAATTTGCTGGTGAAGAATCTGGCGCAGGTGAATGCCCGCCAGCCCTTGCCGCTACTGAAAAGTTTGCAGGAGGAGGGGGCGCGGTCGCTGGTGGCAGCTTATTTTTCGGACCCAGATGAGGGCAAGATGCGGGTGATTTTGGTGGCGTGTAATAAGGTGGGGGCGTTCACGGCCGTGCAGTTTGACCCCCTTATCACTATGAGCCAATCCTTGCTGCCGCTGTTGGATGAACCGCCTTCTGTGCCCACCCTGCCCACGCGCAGTGTGCATGTGCCCTCGATGACGCTGGAAGCGAAAGAGGGCGACCTGGAACTGCTGCTGGCGGCAATGATGGAAGCGGAAGAGGAGGTGCAGCGCCACAATGCGGACTTTGCTACGCTGAATGATATTTCCGAGATGTTGGTGCAGACGTTGGAGTTGGGGCCGGTGCTGGAAGAGGTATTGAGGCGGATTAAAGAGATGTTGCAGACGGAAGCGGCCTGGCTGTATCTGATGGAGGAGCCGGATCAGGAACGGGCCGGGTTACGGCTGGCGGCATATGAAGCGTTGTCGGAGGAGTTTGTCACGGCCGTGCGCCATTTGCCCATTCTGGATACGTTGGAAGGGGAGGTGGCCCACGAGAATAAGGCGCGCCATTTGAACGATGTGTCCCAGGCGATGGCGCTGTGCCAGACGATGCACGAGATGGAGCAGGTGCAGGCGGTGGCGGCCGTGCCCTTGTCGTGCCCGGAGGTGATGATTGACGGCCGTGCCCATCGCCGGGTAGTGGGGGTGCTGGTGGTAGCCATGCGCCAGAGCCACACCTGGCAGCCGCGCCAGATTCGGCTGCTGAACACAGTGGCCAACCAGATGGGTTTTGCCATCAACAATGCCCTGCTGTATGCCCAGGTGAAGGAAGATATGGAAGCGTACTCGGTCAGCAACCAGTTCCTCAAACAGGTGAATGATGCGCTGATGGGGATTTGAGACGGCCGTTGTGCTCGGCACCAAGTAACAGGCGTTGGTCTGACAAATAGTCTGGTGTTGTAACTTGTATTGCGCTCTTGTGAAAGAGCGCATTGCCTTCTATACTGTGAAATGTTAGAGATGATTACCATCAACATTGAGAAGTTTATTTTGAACTTTTGTCGGATAATCTCCAATTTTCAAGAGTCCACACCCGGCCGCCAGTAGGCAATGAAAGCCGCAGGCTTGTCCATTTAGAATGAAGTCCATGCATGAACCTTTAGTAAAATGCCCAAAGATTCTCCGTCACCAACAGAACGAAGACTGCTAAACATAATTCACCGCTACATTAGTGAACATGGTGAATTGCCAATTCCTGGTCAGTTGATGGATGATTTCGGTGAAAAATTGGGCTATTTGCTAACGGTCGCCAAAAGACTCGAAAGAAAAGGGTTTGTTGAAAAACAAGGTAATTTGATTGGAACAACTAAAAAGGCAGAGCAATACTTCTCTGGTGCTCTTAAACCCATCCGTCCAAACAGCGTTGCCCCTACTCAAATTCAAGTCCTCGGAACTGTTAGAGCAGGAAGGACAACTCCTGACGAATTAGAGGTTGAGATACATGGTTCTGGTGATCTTGTTCTTCTGCCGAACACCAAAATTGAAAGGAATTGTTACGCCCTAGAGGTTATAGGCAAAAGCATGGAGCACGAGGGAATTTTTGAAGGAGATTTTGTTATTGTAGAAGAATTTATCAATGGAATTGAATGGCCCAGTCAAGGCGATCTTGTTGTTGCAAAATACTTTCTACTCGAAGATGAAAAAGAAGAAATCACAGAAATTCCTGAAGCGGATTTTATGGACTTGACTCTAAAAGTATATAGTGAGCAAATGCAGAATGGAAAAAAGGTATACAGGCTTGGTTGGAGACGAGATAACCGCAGCAATCCATATGTCATTATAGCGAGCAGGTTAATACCAAAGGGAAAAGTTATTGGTGTGTATCGAAATCTGCGACTTTACAAGTCTACTTTCTAGATTCAGATAGTGTCACAAAGTTTTCGCCACCCCTTTGAGACTACAATGGATGGAGAAATAAGCAGAAAAATTTCCGAATCCGTTCAGTCCTTTATCCGCTGTAGTCATGGCCAAAAACTGAAGACATTGCCAGATTCACAAATATTCACACTTTGGTAAAACCTCATAGACTTAGAACCTATGTTCTATTATTATAAAAACCAGAAAATGTGTTCTAATTATTATGAGGCGAAAATGAACCGTGTTGAACAAAACCCTATTATTGAAATGAGTGTGAGCATCGTTGAAGGTCAGCTTACCTTGAACGTGAATGTTCCTTTTAAATGGCTGGGCATTTTTGTTGCTTCGTTTATTCTATGGCGTGCGCCGGAGTTATGGAAAGCAATCGAAACAGTTCTTTCTTTAATAGGAAAATAGTATTATGCAAAAAGCAAGCCACCAATGTGCGTAGCTGATAGTGGATGAGCCATGCGTTCTTCGAGTGTTTTCGCGGCTTTGTGTTGTTATTCGTTTCAACAACGAGTCTCCATCCTGCTGTGACCGGTCTTCAAGATCGTGCCATCCCACCTTTGCCCCAAAGAAGAGAAGTGGAGGTCACGGCCGTACCCTATCCACTTTGCCAAATGAGAGAGAGGAGGGGACACGGCCGTAGCCAATCCTTATGAAATTGACGAGATGGGTGGGGAGTACGGCCGTACCCTATCTGTTTTGCCACATGGGAGAAAGGAGGGGTCACGGCCGTTGCCAATGCTGATGAAATTGACGAGATGGGTGGGGGTACAGCCGTGTCCTATCCGTTTTGGCACATGAGAGAGATAAGGGGTCACGGCCGTTGCCAATCCTGATGAAGTGGACGAGATGGGTGGGGAGTACGGCCGTACCCTATCCGTTTTGTCACATGAGAGAGATGAGGGGGTACGGCCGTTGCCAATCCTGATGAAATGGACGAGATGGGTGGGGGGTACGGCCGTAGCCTATCTGTTTTGCCACATGAGAGAGATGAAGAGACACGGCCGTTGCTATTCCTGAGGAAATTGACGAAAGGTGATTGAAATGAGGCAAATGTATAACCCTCCTCTGTGTTATACTTAATTCATGAGCAATACTCTTGTTCGTATAAAACGCGCTATTTTGTCCGGTCATTACGCTTTCAGTGAAAAAGCCAGTTTGGAATTGGAAGCGGATGGCTTGACGGAGTTGGATATTGTCGAATCCATCGTTAACGCAGTGGCGATTTACAAAACGATTCGTTCCACCAGCCCTTTTCGTGAACATACCAGAGAGTATTTGCACATTATCCAAAGCACAAACCTCGAAGGTTTGATGATTTACAGCAAAGGAAAACTGATTCAAGAAGCCGGAGTAGAAACCTATTATTTTTTGATTTCGTCTAAAAAGGCGATGTAAGAGTATGAACGATAAACTTTCTATCAAAACTTGCCCGACTTGCGGCAGTGACAAAATTCAGTTGGTGGTAAAAGATGTCACGCGCAAATACAAAGGTCAAACTTACACCGTGCCAGCGATGGAGTTTTACGAATGTCCCAATTGTGGCGAAAAAGTCTATGATAAGGTGGCAATGCAAAAAATTGAAGCATATTCGCCCGCTTATCGCCATGAACATGCTTTAGCAGAAGCCTAAAAAACTTTTCGGGTTTGCATCTTTGCTGTGACCGGTTTTCAAGATCGGGCCACCACGCCTTTGCCTGGAGAGAAGAAGTGGGGGCACGGCCGTAGCCAATCCTGGTTACCTTGACGAGGTGGGTGGGGGTACGGCCGTGCCCTATCCGTTATGGCACATGAGAGAGATGAGGGGGTACGGCCGTTGCCAATCCTGATGAAGTGGACGAGATGGGTGGGGAGTACGGCCGTACCGTATTCGTTTTGTCACGTGAGAGAGAGGAGGGGGTACGGCCGTTGCCAACGCTGATGAACTTGACGAGATGGGTGGGGGGTACGGCCGTGCCCTATCCGTTTTGTCACATGAGAGAGATGAGGGGTCACGGCCGTTGCCAATGCTGATGAAGTGGACGAGATGGGTGGGGGGTACGGCCGTGCCACAATATCGCGATTGATGTTATACTTTTCATCATGCCTTCTCGGATCGTCAACGGTTATAAATTGCAGTTCTATTCTGCCGATCAGCATGAACCACCGCATATTCACGTGGTTAAGGCAGAAAAGCGAGCAAAGGTATGGTTACGTGATCTTTCTGTTGCCTGGAGCAGAAATTTTAGTAACCGAGAGTTAAACCAGGTTTTGGCTATTCTGCGTGAGCATCAGCAAGAATTGACGGAGTGGTATCATGGATTCTTCACCTAGTATCAAAATAGTCAGCGCCTTTTTTACGAATAATTTGCTGACAGTTGCTTTGAATGACGGCCGTATCATCATCTTCCCCTGCGCCGAAATGAAGTGGCTCATGCAGGCTTCCCCTGAACAACAACAGGATTTCAGCATTGAATCGGACGGCTACGGTGTCTGGTGGCACGAGTTAGATGATGGTATCGCGCTTCATCATATTCTTAACCTGACGGCCGTTCAGGCGCTGGCCGCGCTCTCTTAAAGTAACCAGCATCTCCTACTGTGGCTGGCTTCCAAGACCGTGCCAACCCGCCATTGCCCGGAGAAAGGAAGTGGGGGTCACAACCGTTGCCAATCCCAATGAAATTGGGGAGATGGGTGGGAGTACGGCCGTTGCCAACTCTCATT
>JAHBVI010000110.1 GCA_019637635.1 Anaerolineae bacterium | reverse complement strand
GGGAAATTCAGAGGCGGTGGTGCGGTGTGGTCCTGATGGGCAGCGAAGTTCGGAAGAGTCCCCGTTTATGGCGATGTTGTTGAACTGTTGATTTTCTAGTGACAATCAATACCAATACTGAGCATCAAAGCAGGCGCGATTGTATACCTTCTTTCCCCCCCCCAAAAAAAATAGTACCCTGGTACTGTAGTCGTCGTTGGGGCAGATATGTTTCGGGTGGGGGCAGGTGGCAAGTGGCAGGTGGCAGGTGGCAGGTTACTGAGTTCCCCAGATCACGGCCGTATCAAACAGCGTCCAGCCTTCCGCACTCAGGTTGGCGCCGGTGGTGGCGGAGAAGAAGAAACCGATGCGGCGGGCGGGGGCGTTGAGGCCAAACATGGGGGCGCCGGTTTCGTAGCCAAATAAGAGACCACGATTAAACCCATCCAGGCTCTCTCCCACCAGGGCGGCGTTGCCGTTGGGGTTGCCCCAGCGCATCTGGTTTTGGGCGGTATAGACGGTGATGGGGCCGCTGAAGCCACCCGCCAGAGGATGGCCGGGGACGATGATGTTCACGGCCGTTTGCAATGAATCCGTATACCCATAATCTACACCTGCGGTGGGGCCGGTCATACCCATGTTGTCATACAAATTGCTCTCGCTCACCATCACCGGCGTGGGTACGTCGCGCATGGTTGTGCCCACAATGTTGGAGTCGGCGGTGGCGGAGATGTAGACCAGCGCCATGCCGTTGGCGTCGCCCGGCGTCACGTTGTCATCGCTGATCAGCGTCACCAGGTAGCCTTGCGAGAGGAGGCGGGCTTGCACGGCCGTGTCTGCCGGGTGTGGGCTGCCTGCCTCGCCTACCACCATGAGAATGTGGGGCGTGGTCGGTGTCGGTGTAAACGTTGGCGTTGGCGTGGGTGTAAACGTGGGCGTAGGGGTAAACGTGGGCGTGGGGGTAAAGGTTGGCGTGGCGGTGACAGTTGGTGATGGCGTAGGCGACAATGTTGGTGTGGAAGTTGACGTTGGGGTGGGGGTAGCAGTTGGCGTTGTGGTAGATGACGGCGTAACAGTGGGCGTCTGTGTGGGTGGCATGAATGTGCCGGTGGGGGTGGCGCTGGGGGCGAGGGTTGGTGTATGTGTTGGGGGTACGGCCGTGCCCGTAGGTGGGTTCTCTGGAGTGCTGGTAGGTCTGATGGTCGGTGTGGCGGGTGGTGGTTCGTTGGTGGGCACGGCCGTGGGCGTGGCGCTGGCTGTGTTGGCGGGTGTGCTGGAGGCGCCCGGCGTAGCCGTGTGGGTGACGGTTGGCCGGGGAACCGTCGCCGTGTTGGTAGCGGCAGCCGTGGTCGTGGGTTGGCCGGTTGGTTGGGCCGGGGTAGATGATGATGTGGGTGGGGGTGTAGGCGAAGCGGGTACGGCCGTTGCCGGATTGCTGCTGGTGGCGGTGGCGACAACGGCCGTAGGCAGGCCGGTGGGTGTGTTGGTGACGTAAGCGATGATCACCGGCGTGTTCACCGGCAGGGGGCCGCCGCTGTCAATAACCGGCGTCACTTGCAGGCCGGCGCCATCTATGGTGGCCTGGATGATGATGGCCGGGTTGAGGGGGGCAAAACGGGTGGGGAAGGGGTCACGGCCGTAGTTCGCCTGGTTTTGCGCCAGCATGTGCGCACCCTCAATCCCCTCATTCCCCAAACTCAGCGCCAGATGGGTTGAAGAATAAACACAAAAGCAACTGAGCAGCAGTGGCAGCAGCAAGAGCAGCCAGAGCCCATAACGGCGGCGTTTGTTGTCGGCTTTTTCCGCTGGCATGTTCATGGCCTTAGTTCGCTTCCAAGACCAGGGGCGCGGCCACCGTCAGAGGAAGTTCACAATGAAACGTGCTGCCGGCGCCCGGTTTGCTGCTGACGCTGATCTGCCCGCCATGCAGCGTGAGCAGTTCTTTGGTGATGAAAAGACCCAGGCCAATGCCACGTTCGGAGAAGTTTTGTTCGTTTTTGGCGCGGAAGAAACGTTCAAAAATATACCGCTGGTCGGCGCTGGCAATGCCGACGCCGCTGTCAATCACATCCAGGCAAACGGCATTGCCCCGTTCATATACCTCCAGCCGCACGCTGTTGCCGGCGGGTGTATAGTTCAGGGCGTTTTCGACCAGATTGTCAATGGCCCATTGCAGCCGGTCACTATCGCCATGAATGGTCAGTTCGTGGGCGGGCTGTTCCACGCTGAAATGAATGCCTTTTTGGGCCATGGGCGGCTGCCAGCGGTGTGTGATCTGGTTTACCAGTGCCGTAAAGGAGAAATTTTCTCGTTTCAGATTGAGTGTGCCGGCTTGAATTTCGGAGATGCTGATCATCTTTTGGATATGCTGTTCCAGTTCGCTGCCGGCCTTGAGAATTTTTTCCAGGTAGAGATGCTGCTGTTCCGGTAAATGGCCGTTGGCGGAGCGATTGAGGAGGTCGGCGTATACCTTGACGACGGTGAGGGGGGTGCGTAATTCGTGGGACATGGTGGTGATAAAGTCGTCTTTCAGGCTGTCGGCTTCCGCTTCACGGGTAATGTCCCGCAGCACCATGACAGTGCCCATGCGGCCCCCTTCGGGAGTGAGGACCGGGGCAGAAGAGGCGCTGAGGACACGGCCGTTCATTTCATACCGCCGCATCTGTTCGTTTTCTGCAGAGGGGAAGTCCGGCAGCCGCCCACCGCGCATTTCATTGAGTACGCCCGTGGAAAAACCTTCGGAAAGATCAGAGAGCAATTGTTGAGCGGCGGGGTTGGAGGTGACGATGTTGTCTTCGTTATCCAGCACAATAACGCCGTCGGCGATAGATTGCAGGATGGCGGTGAGTTCGCTCTTTTGGGCGACCAACTGCCGGGTGCGTTCGTCCAGCCGTTCGGT
This sequence comes from Anaerolineae bacterium, assembly GCA_019637635.1. Classification (GTDB taxonomy): domain Bacteria; phylum Chloroflexota; class Anaerolineae; order Promineifilales; family Promineifilaceae; genus CAADGU01. The sequence continues at coordinate 21,887 of JAHBVI010000110.1, read as the reverse complement.
CATGGCGTCAAAGGTGGTGGCCAGTGTGCCGATCTCATCTTTGCGCTGGATGCCGGTGCGTTGGTTCAGGTCGCCTTCGGTGACGGCCGTGGTTACATCTACCAGCCGGTTCAACGGCCGGACAATACGCCGCGCCACCAAAAAGCCGATCAAAATAACGCCAATGGTGGCAGCGGTAAAAACGATGTTGAGCAGGTCACGGCTGGTGGCGGCGGCATTGACGATGAAGTTGCGCGGCAGGGCTACGCTGAACAGGCCATAGGAAGCATTGCGCAGCCGCCAATCGCCAAAGGCCAACTGGTAATGCTGGTTGAGGATTTCTAGCTGGCGCAAGGGCACTTGTAGGGCGGCATTTTCGGACACAACCTGGTATTGACCGGGAGTTTCCTGAAGCAGTTGCCGCACGGTGGCATATTGGGCGGGTGGCTCTTGCAGTAGGTCGGCGATGTTGTCACGGCCGTCGCCCAGCGTGGTGGCGATTACCTGCCCATTCTGGTCATAAAGAGTGACACGGGCTACGGCAATCTGGGTTAGGGCAATGACCAGTTTGCGCACGTCGGCGCCAACGAGAACGGCGCCAACCTGTTCTTCATCCAGAAAAACCGGGCCAACCGTAAACAACATTGGCCCGCTGTTCGTTTCCGCCAAAAAGGCGCGTTTGTCGCCAAACTCGTCGGCATACCCGGCTAACGCCAACTGCACATCGGGGATTTGGGAGAAGTCGGCCTGTAGTGAGGGGTCTGGGGTGGAGTTGAATCGCTGCCAGGAGAAGAGTTCACGGCCGTTATTGTCCAGCAAAACGGTGGCATCGGCCGGGCTGTTGGCCATGATCGGGGGCACAATCTCGGTCAGCATTTGCCGGTCGTCCGCGGCGACGCTTTCGGCTACGCCTTCGGTAAAGGCTATTTGCCGCAGTACCGCCAGACGGTCCGCTTCATAACCAACCATGCTTTCGGCGACGACCCGCCCCGCATCCAAAAGCTGATTATTGAACCGCTCTTGCAGCGTGCCCGTCACCAGATTGACGACGATGAATGCGCCAATACCGGCTACAATCAGCGTCAGCAGCAGGTAAGGAAATATAATCTTTGAGCCAATGCCAGAAAAAAGTCTACTCATTTCACCCACGTTCAGACCTGACAGGTTTTTGAAAACCTGTCAGGTCGAAACACATAATTGTTTAGATTTCAGTTCCAGCTTTCTTCCAGCTTATGCTGCTTGTCCCCAGGGTAAAGGTAGGGGATGCGGTTGTTTTTCTCAATGGTATTTTGGGGGGATTCAGCGTGAAGGGGGGGTGAAAAGTGGTGGGATATTGCGCTCCCTATGCCACACCACCTTTTGTTTACAACCAGCCGCGATGTCGAATCCAGATGAGCATGATGATGGGGACGGTTAACATGATGCTCATGGCCAGGGCAAACGATGTCCAGCCGCTCCAGACGTGGGTGTCAATGGTGGTGGCAAAGAAGTTCATGCCAAAGAAGCCGGTGATAAAGGTGAGGGGGAGGAAAAGAGCGGTAAAGACGGCCAGGGTTTTCATCACACTGTTCATGTTGTTGTTTACAACAGAAAGGTAAGTGTCTAAAACGCTGCCGGTCATGTCGCGCAGGTTGTCTATCAGTTCATACAGCCGCATCAGGTGGTCATAGCCATCACGGAAGAAAATGCGGTCGCGGGGGTCTATGACGGCGTAATCATCGCGGGCGAGTTTGTTGAGCACTTCCCGCTGCGGGGCAATGACCCGGCGTAGCCGTAAAATGTTGCGTTTCAGATAAAAAATGCGTTCGGCCATTTGCGGAGAGGGGGTGGCAAAAATGATGTCTTCAATTTCATCCAGGGTTTCTTGAATCTGTTCCACGACGGTGATGGCATCGTTGATGATTTCGTCCGTCAGGCGATAGAGCAGGTGGTCCGGCCCGTTGTTGAGCAGGCGTTTATCGCGTTGGCAGGCGGCCCAGACCCGGTCTACGGCCGTGATCGGCGTTTCGTGGTAGGTGACGATGTAGTGGCGGCTGATGAAAACATCGATCTCTGGCACCAGGGTTTCGGCTTCGCCTTCTTCATTTTCCTTGATGTAGGCAAAAGCGCGTAAGACTACATACAGGTATTCCTGCCAGTCATCAATTCTGGGCACGTGGGCTTCCGTCAGGGCATCGTCCACCGCCAGGGGGTGAAACTTGAAAATGTCTCGTAAGATGGTTTCCCCCACGTCCAGTGGCTCCTGGCTGAAGTCTAACCAGAGCAGTCCCTGCGGTTGGGGTTGGGCTAACACCTGGACGACGTCGGCCAGTTTCAGGTCGGTGCGGTATTCATCTTCGGTGGGGCTGTAGAGAATACGAATCATAGTTAATGTGGCTGGTGGTTGGTGGCTATTACCAGCCACCAACCACTATTTCATAGCAGGCCAACACGGCCGTTAAACTCCTCGATCAATTTATCAATGGTCTCGACGGTGGCGGGCACGGCCGTCCAATAGTCGTCATCATACCACTGCGCCTGAATTTCGTCGTAGCTTTTACCCTGCTGCTCCACCCAGGTGTAGTATTTAAGGTTGTGGATGCGTTGACGGCCGTAATAGCTCAACTCTTCCACATAATCAACGCTCTGCCCCAGCAGGTAACGGTGGTAAACCCCCGCCGCATCCAACGGCGTAAATTCCCCTTCCTCTTCGTTTAACTCTCGCAACCGGCTGCCATACATCTCCATCGAATCCGTGGCCACCGTCAGCACAAGGTCGTTCTCCCCCAATTCATAATACTTCGCAAACTTAATCGCCGACAGCAAATTGGCGCAGCCGGAGATGCCCAACAAATCGAGATCCTCCACCAACCCCACATCCACCCCTTGCCCCACCAGATAGTCCTTCCCCGCCGGTTCGTTAAACAGGCGAATCAGCCCCATCGTGGCTGCGTCGTCAATGGCTACCACCATGTCCGTATTTTTGACGTTGTGAATCCAGGGCACGTGTTTGTCGCCGATGCCCTCAATGCGGTGCGCGCCAAAGCCGTTGTTCAGCAGGGTGGGGCATTGCAGCGCTTCGCTGGCGACAATTTTGCTGGTGGGGTACAGCGTTTTCAGGTAATCGCCGCAAGCAATGGTGCCGGCCGAGCCGGTGGTCAGCACCACGCCGCGATACCGGTCATGCGGCCCCATCACCTGCGCCAGCGCCTCGGCCATGGCCGGGCCGGTCACTTCGTGATGCCACAGGTAATTGCCAAACTGGTCAAACTGGTTAAAGATGACCACATCCTGCCCGGAGGCCATCAACTCCCAACATTTATCAAAAATCTCCTTCACATTGCTCTCAGATCCCGGCGTTTTGATTGTCTCCCCGGCCACGCTTGCCAGCCAGTCAAACCGCTCCTGGCTCATGCCTTCGGGCAGGATGGCGATGGAATCGCAGGCCAGCAGGTGGCTGTCATACGCCCCGCCCCGGCAGTAGTTCCCGGTGCTGGGCCAGACCGCTTTTTGGCTGGTGGGGTCAAACTGGCCCGTCACCAGCGCCGGCGCCAGGCAGCCAAAGGCCGCGCCCACTTTGTGCGCCCCGGTGGGGAACCATTTGCCCACCAGAATAAGGATGCGTGCCGGGATGCCGGTGAGTTCCGGCGGAAATTCCAGGTAGTTGACGCCGCCAAAACCGCCGCCATGCACTTTGGCCTCGTTGTGCCAGGTGATGCGGAACAGGTTGCGCGGGTTCAAATCCCACAAACCCACATCGGCCAACTCCGCTTTGATGCTATCGGGAATGAGCGCCGGATTACGCATCTGTTTGAACGTGGGAATGATAATGTTGCGTTCGCGGGCACGCTGCACGGCCCGCGTTAATGCTTCTTCGTTTCGAGTGGTTAAGTCAATCATTATTTTTTCTTTTTCCTAAAATAGGTCTGAGTGGCTGCCGGTTCGTACTAAAATAAGCTCTGTTTCCCCTTCCAGGCGATAAAGAAGCAGCCAGTCCGGTTCGATGTGACATTCCCGTATACCGATGTAATTGCCAACCAACTCGTGATCGCGGTATTGAGGGGGCAGAGACTGATCGTTAGCTAATTGGTCAATCACTACTTTCAATCGCAGTTCATTGTGGCCGCGCTTTTTTGCCCGCTTGTAATCTTTCTTGAATTGATTGGTGTAGCGGATGGTTCTCATTCGGATTCCAATGCATCGAACAAATCATCTGCCGTATTGAAAGCCGGTAAGTTATAGGGTTCCCTGGCCTCGGCAATGGCATTCATTGTTTCCTGGTTGGGAATCTTGACAGCAAAAGGTATTCCTCGTTGTAAGGCAATTTGCTTGAAATAAAGCAGCATTGCCTGAGAGGTTGTTAATCCCAGTTCAGCTAACACGGTTTCTACTTCTTGCTTTAGTTCCGGTTCAATTCTGGTGGTGATAACGGCCGTTTTTGCCATCATTCGCTCCTTTGTATGATAATTGTAATAACAATGTCACACATATTATCACAAAATCAGCGTCTTCAGGATTTCTTTTACGTTGGTCAGTTTAGGCTGAATAAGATACGGCCGTACCCCCACCCCTTGCACTGCCTTCATCGCCGCGGCCACGTCTTTTAGCCCGCTGCCGGTGTTGATGACCACAATCTGGTCGGTGGGCTGCACCAGCCCTTCGTGCGCCGCTTTCACCAGCCCGGCATAAGCGGCGGCCCCCGCCGGTTCGGCAAAAACGCCGCTGCCTTGCGCCAGGGCGGGGATGGCGGCCAAAATTTCCTCGTCGGTGACGGTGATGAATGCGCCATTGGTTTGGGTCACGGCCGTCATCGCTTTCAACCGGTCTCGTGGCAAACCGGCGCTGATGCTGTCGGCTACCGTTTCGGCTTTGATAGGCGGTTTGGTCAGTACATCTTCACCCTTCGCCCACGCTTCGGCCAGATAGTTGCTGCCCGCCGCCTGCACCCCGATCAATCGCGGCATCCGGTCAATCCAGCCCAATGCCAGCAAATCCTTAAACCCCTTGTGTACACCGCCAATGATGCAGCCATCGCCCACGCTGACAAAGACCACATCCGGGGCTTGCCAGCCTAACTGCTCGGCGATTTCATAGCTGACCGTCTTTTTACCCTCGGTCATGTACGGGTTGTAGCCGGTATTACGGTTATACCAGCCAAATTCGGCCGCCGCTTGCAGACACAGGTCAAAGGCGTCGTCATACGTGCCATCAACTAACATGACAGTCGAACCGAACGCCAGCAGTTGAGCCACTTTTGCTTGCGGTGCAGAGGCGGGTACAAAAATCACATTTGGCTGGCCCACGCTGGCGCACAACCCGGCCAGGGCGGCGGCGGCGTTGCCGGTGCTGGCGGTGGTAATGATGGGGTGATGGGGTGACAAGGTGACAAGGTGATGGGGTGACTCGACACTTGACACCTGATCACCTGATACCTGATTACCTGACACTTCTCTTGCTTTTACGACGGCCATGGCGCTGGCGCGGTCTTTGAAGGAGGCGGTGGGGTTACGGCCGTCGTCCTTCACCCACACATATGCCAACCCTAACTCAATGGCTAAACGGTCAACTTTGTAAAGCGGTGTCCAGCCGACGGCCAGAGGGGGCACGGCCGTGTCTGGGGCAACGGGCAGTAGCGGTTTGTACCGCCAGATGGAGGTCTCCCGGTTGGCAGCCAGAGAAGCAGGCGAGATATGGGGAGCGATACGGCCGTAATCATACACCACATCCAATATCCCCTCGTTCCCATGTTCCGGGCAGACATACGCCACCTCGTCCGGCTGGTATTCCCGGCCACAAATCAGGCACTTCAGGTGGAGGATGTGTTCCATAATTGAGAAGTTAGCAGTAAACAGTGAGCAGTGAAGAGAACGCCACTGCTCACTGCTTACCGCTTACTGCTAACTACATCGTCAAAGCCATCACCGCTTTCTGCACATGCAGCCGGTTTTCCGCTTCGTCATAAACCACACTTTGCGGGCCATCAATGACGCCGTCGGTCACTTCAATGTTGCGGTCGGCGGGCAGGCAGTGCATGTAAATGGCGTCTGGCTTTGCCAGCGCCATGCGCCGCTCGTCGGTGATCCAGCTTGTGTACTTCTTGCTGATCTCGGCCGATTCCTGCAAATCGCTGGTGGTCAACATGCAGCCCCACGCTTTGGGGTACACAATATCCGCATCCTTAAACCCGGCGTCAAAATCATCCAAAATCTCAAACGACCCCCGCGCCTTGCGGGCATTCTCCTTCGCCTGTTCCACATATTGCGGCATCAGGTTAAATTCCGGCGGATGGGTCAGGCGCACATTCATGCCAAAGCGGGTCATCAACAAAATCAGGCTGATGGGCACACTCATCGGTTTTTGGTAGCTGGCGGCGTAGGCGTAGCTGACGTTAATCGTCAGTCCACGCGGGTCGCCTTTTTTCTCAATAATGGTCATCAGGTCGGCCAAAATCTGGAACGGGTGAAAATGGTCGCATTGCATATTCAGCACCGGCACGCGGCTGGCAGCGGCCACGTCCCGAATGTACTGGTTGCCCACCCCCCAATCACACTGGCGAATGGCGATCCCGTCGAAGTAACGGCCGTAAATCTCCCCAATCTCCTTCGCCGTGTCCCCATGGCTGATTTGCGTGGTGGTGCTGTCAATAAATGCGCCGTGCCCGCCCAACTGCACAATGCCCGCCTCAAAGCTGGCCCGCGTGCGCGTACTGGTGAAAAAAAACAGCATCGCCAGCACCTTGTCCCGCAGCGAGGCGTGGGAAATGCCCAACGCCCGCTGCCGCTTCAATTCAAAGGCCACGTCCAAAACCGTATCAATTTCATCCTTCGTCCATTCCTGCGTTGTGATCATATCCCGACCACGTAAATGCGTTTGCATCTATCTTTCCTCCACTTCAATTTTCTTGAGATAATCAACAATAAGTCTATTAAAGCCCTGCAATATCAGCAATTCGAAATATGACGAAACCCGGCGATTAAAATCGCGGCAACAGAAAGCAAAGTCGGCCTGCGCCGACTATTTATTTCCAGTCGGCGCAGGCCGACTTTGCCTTTTGTTGGTGCAGATTTATCTGCCGCTGCCAGCCAAATTTCGAATTGCTGCTGCCATAAATAGACCGGCATTCAACATAATCAATCATGGTATAATCGTCGCCAAGATGAAGAGTTAATCTCCATGGAATAATGAAATGACATTACTTCTATACCTGACAAGGTGACAAGGTGACAAAAATGTCAGATTATGACCGTTGCCAGTATAAATCCTGCAATTAATGAAATCACCCAACCGCAGTTGTGGCAAATCAGTGTTGAACGATACCACGACATGATTGATGCTGGGCTACTCACTGAAGATGACCGGCTTGAGCTCCTGGAAGGGTTCCTGGTAGAAAAAATAACAGTTCATCCCCCTTACAGTTTTACAACCGATCAAATCCGCGACGAGCTAATGGCTATTGTTGGGCCAGATTATTTTGTTAAGTCGCAACAGCCCATCACAACCGAGGAAAGCGAACCAGAGCCGGATGTGTTTGTGGTCAAGGGCAATAAACGCGATTTCGTGCGGCGTCATCCCTCGCCAGAGAATGTTGCCCTGGTAGTTGAAGTAGCAGATTCTACATTAGCCCAAGACCAGACGTGGAAAAAGCGGATTTACGGCCGTGCCGGGATTGCTGTTTATTGGATTGTTAACCTGACAGAACGGCAGATTGAGGTATTTACACAGCCCTCTGGCCCGACGGCTCAGCCTACCTACCATCACATGGTTACCTATCGGGAGATGGATGATGTGCCGGTAGTTTTAGGTGGTGAACAAATTGGCGCTTTGTCCGTGCGTAATCTCCTGCCCTGACCAATTCCTGAATGTAATGCTTTTCCTGGGAATGAATTCCCAGGCTGATATGGAAAGTGTGCTGAAGCACACCAGTCATTACGCGTTTCAGCGCGTTTGTGTATCTCAGACGCCGAATTCCATTTGGCGGTTATTTCAGCATAAACGGCAGCAAGCCGTAAAACTTCGTCGCCTCCACCACATCGGCCAGACGCACATGTTCGTTGACCGCATGGGCGTAAATTTCATTGCCAGGGCCAAAGCCGATGCAGGGGATGCCCAATTTGCCGGCCCAATAGTTGCCATTGGTGGAAAAGTCCCATTTGCCCTGGCCGTGAAAATCGGCCGTGTCCGGCCAAAGGGCACGCATCGTTTCCCGGCCAGCCGCAACCAGTGGATGATCCTCAGGAAATGCCCAGGACGGGAAGTATTGTTCATATTCATACACCGCCCCGGTGTGGCTCGGTTCCGTGTAGGTGAGGCCGCGAATCTCAAAATCTTTGCGGGTAGCCTCCGGGATGACCGCTTCGATCTGCTGGCGCACCAACTCTTTTGTTTCGCCAAAGGTGATGCGCCGGTCAATGAAAATGGTGCATTCGTCGGGTACGGCGTTGTTGCTGGGGCTGACGCTGCGAATGTTGGTGACGGTGATACGGCCGATCCCTAAAAATTCATCTGGCGTAAATGTTTCTTCCAATTTGGAAATGGCTTCTACAACCGGCATCATTTTGTAGACGGCGTTGTCGCCCATGTAGTTGCTGGCCGCGTGGGCGCTTTTGCCTTTGGAGGTTACTTCCAGTTCGTAACGCCCCTTGTGGCCGCGATACACCTTCATGTTGGTTGGCTCGCCAATAACCACAAAGTCGGGATGCACCCTTTCCCAATCGTGGAAAGCGGCGCAGCCCACGCCATCGCACCACTCTTCAATGTTGCCCAGGACGTAGCAGGTGAAGCCGTCCAGCAGCCCCAGGTCACGGGCAAAGGCCAAACCATAAACCATGCCGGGTGTACTATTTTTTTCGTCCAACGCGCCTCGTGCATAGAGCAGGCCATCTTCCACTTTGCCGAGGAACGGGTCCCATTCCCATTGTGCCGGGTCGCCAATGCCCACCGTGTCTATGTGGGTGTCATAGAGCAGGATTTTGGGGCCACTGCCAATCCGCCCCACAATCGAACCATATTTGTCTACGTAAACCTGGTCGTAGCCCAACTTCTGCATCTCTTCGCCAATGTGCCGACCGACCGCTTCAATATCACTGTTCATACTGGGAATGGCCACAATTTCGCGGAAAAAGCGCAGGATGTCCGCCTCCGCAGCGACCACTTTTTGATTCAGTTGTTGAATGATATGTTCCATGAGCAATACCTCTAACGGGACGCAGATGAACGCGGATGAACGCAGATTTTGGGGATAAAAAATCAGCGAAAATCGTGAAAATCCGCGTCCTATTCCTCTTCTTTATTGTTTGATTGGCGTAATCGAGTTGCCACTTTGACCGGGGTGAGCGGGATTTCGTCAAACCAGATTCCGGTGGCGTCGTGCAAGGCGGCGGCAACGGCCGCAGCTAATGGGATAAAGGGCATTTCGGCCATGCCGCGCACACCCCACGGGCCGCGTGGGTCAGGGATTTCCAGGATGACGGACTCTACCTGGTCGGGGATGTCGCGCACGCCGGGGATGAGGTAGGTGCTGAAGCGGGGGTTGAGAACACGGCCGTCCTTCACCACCAACTCCTCCGTCACCGCATATCCCAACGCCTGCACCACACCCCCTTCCACCTGCCCTTCAATCAGCCGCGGATTGATCGCCTTGCCCACATCGTCGGCGCACACCACCCGCAGCAGGTGAATGTGTCCCGTTTCGATGTCTACGGCCAAATCCACACATTCGGCCACATAGCCGTAGGCAAAATTCGGCGTGGCCTGTCCCGTTTCTGGGTGTAGGGGTTGGGTGGCGGGCGGTGTGAAACGGGCCTGCCCAACGGCCGGGCGGTCTTCATCCGTCCAATGTTCTTTGGCGGCCTCCGCCGCCAGTTGAATGGCGTTCCCGGCCATCCACGTCATGCGCGAGGCGGAAACAGAGCCGGAATCGCCGGTCACGGCCGTGTCTGACATTACCAACTCCACCATTTCCAGCGGCACGCCAACGGCCGTAGCCGCCATCTGCCGCAGCGCCGTGTGTGTGCCCTGCCCCACCTCCGCTGCTGCATGTTTCAGCACCACGCGCTCAATACTGCCCGCGCCATACAGCTCAATTGTCGCCTCGCACCGCTCCGGGAAACCAAAGGAGTAGCCGATGTTTTTGTAGGCGCAGGCGAAGCCACGGCCGGTGCGGAGGGTGGTTGGGTTGGGGGGTAGGGATTGGAAGGGAGATTGGAGATTGGAGATTGGAGATTGGGAGATTGGCGGTGAGGGCACTGCGAGATTGGGAGATTGTTTATTTTCTGACTTGACACCTGACACCTGATCACCTGACACGTGCCATCCTGCCTTCACCGCACACGCCTCAATCACTTGCGGCAGGCTGACGCCGGCGGGCAGGGGGGTTTGGGTGATGCCGATGCTGTCTTCGTGATAGCAATTTTTCAGGCGTAGTTCTACCGGGTCCATGCCTAATGCCTCGGCCAGTTTGTTCATCTGTGATTCGGCCACAAAACAGCCTTGCGGCGCGCCAAAGCCGCGAAACGCGCCGCCGGGTACGCTGTTGGTGTAGACGGCGTAGCTGTCAATGTGCGCGTTGGGAATTTCATACGGCCCACCAACCGTCAGGTGAAAGTTTCCCATCACTTTGTTGGTGGTGTAATTGTAAGCGCCGGCATCCATAAATACTTCGGCTTCTACGGCCGTGATCTTCCCCTCTTTTGTCGCTCCCCACCGTGTTTTAGCTCGCGCCCGGTGCCGTTTGTGGTGGCCGATGATGCTTTCTTCGCGGCTCCAGACGCAGCGAATGGGGCGGGTTTCGCCGCGCTGGTGCAGTTTCCAACTGGCCAGCGCCATCACAATTTGCAACGACATATCTTCACGCCCACCAAATGCGCCGCCAATGGCCGGATAAATAATGCGAATTTGCTCCGGCGGCAAATCCAGTGCATGGGCAATTTGCGCCTGGTCTTCATGCGTCCACTGCCCGGCAATCTCCACCGTTACCCGCCCCTGCTCGTCCACATAGCTAAGGGCCGCTTCTGGCTGCAAATAGGCGTGTTCCTGGTTGGGCAGGGTATACTCCCCCTCAATGATCACGTCCGCGGCAGCCCAACCGGCGGCCATATCCCCTTTGCGGATTTTGTAATGGTGGTAGACATTGCTCTGGGACGGGTGTTCGGGGTGGAGAAGGATTTCATCACGCACGGCCGTGTCCACATGCGGCACAATGGGCAACGGTTCCCACTCAATTTCGATCCGTTCCCGCGCCCGGGTCGCCGCCGCTTCTGTCTCCGCCACAATAATCGCCACCTGATCCCCCTCCCACCGACTGACGTCAGAAGGAACGAGGCTGCGACCGCTGGCATTCACCCCTACCAGCACCGGCTGGTCAAACATCGTCAGCCCATACTCGTTCACCGGCACATCGGCGGCCGTAAAAATAGCAATGACGCCGGGCACGGCCTCAGCTGCGTGCGTATCCATGCGCAGCATACGGGCATGGGGCTGGTTGCTAAACAACACTTTGGCATGTAACAGGGACGGCCGTGTCAAATCCCCCGGAAACAGTGCCGCCCCGGTCACTTTTCCCGGTGCATCCACACGATAAGGTGATGTTCCAATACTCATGTGTTTGCTGCCTTTTCCACCGCTTCAATGATTTTGTAGTAGCCGGTGCAGCGGCAGAGGTTGCCGCTGAAGGCTTGCTGAATTTGGGCATGGGAGGGATTGGAGAGTTCGTCTAGCAGCTTCGCGCCGGACATGATGAAGCCGGGGATGCAGTAGCCACATTGCACCGCGCCCGTTTCGATAAACGCTTGCTGTAAAGGGTGAAGTTGCCCATTTTCGGCCAGCCCTTCGATGGTGATGATGTGTGCCCCATGCGCACGGGCGGCCGGAACCAGACAAGACATCACGGCCGTACCGTCCAGATACACCGTACACGCGCCACATTCCCCTTCGGCGCATCCTTCTTTGGAGCCAGTCAGTCCCGCCTCGTCGCGCAGCCAGTGGAGGAGGGTTTTGTTGAGTCCCGGTGCACGCAGGACACGGCCGTTCACCGTGGCCTCAATCAGCGTTTGTTCATCATGGCTCACGGCCGTTGCCAGACCACCGGGTAACACATCAGCGGCCAACATCACCGGATGGGTCGGCCATTGGCTGCGCTCTTGCCCATCACGCAGCGCCACCAGCGCCCGCCGCACCATCACGGCAATCATCTCGCTGCGGTACACGGCCGTGCCGCGAATATCATCAATCGGTGTGGGAATGGCCGCCGTTAAGCGGGCGGTTTCGGCAATGACCTCATCGGTCAACGATTTGCCTACCAGATACGTTTCGGCGGCGGGGCTGGTGATGACGGTGGGGGCCACACTGCCCTGGGCGATGGTTACGGCCGTGACCACATCCCCCGCCAGCCGCTGCACTATCGCCAGGTGTACCACCGAAATAGCCTGCGCCCGGCGCAACCCCAACTTCACAAAAATACCCCGCTGGTCGGCTGCCAGCGCCGGGAAGGCAATGTCAATCAGCATCTCCTCCGGCTGCATGATCGTGCGGCGCACACCGGTGTAAAACGCCTGGAGAGGCACGGTGCGCTGCCCTTTGGTGGAGGCCAGCGTTACCTGCGCCCCCAACGCCATGAGCGCGGAAATGGTGTCATTGGCCGGGCTGGCGGTGACCAGATTCCCGGCGACGGTGGCCCGGTTGCGCAACTGCGGCGAAGCCACTTCCAGGCAAGCCTGCGCCAGCGGCAGCGCCCGCGCCACCAGCAGCGGCGAGGCCACGACCTGATTATGTGTCACCAGCGGCCCCAGATGAATCAGGCCATCGTCGTCCAGTTTGATGTCGTTCAGGCCGGGGATGCGGCTGACGTCAATGAGGATTTCCACGCCGGGGCGTTGGCGGCGGGCCAGTTCCAGCAGCAGGTCAGTGCCACCGGCAATGAGGCGGGCGGCACGGCCGTATTGCGCCAACAGCGTCAGGGCTTCAGCCACCGTTACCGGTGTTTCATACCTGGTAAGCAATTGGCCGGATTTTTGTATCTCGTGCATGGTTTTGTGGGTAATTGGGTAATTGCGTAACTGGGTAATTGAGACAGCCAATTACCCAATAACAAAGATGCTGTTTTGTAGCACAGAATGGGGGTTTGGGCAAAGAGTGGTCGGGGTCGCAGGTGGCAAGTTGCAGGTGGCAAGTGATCGCCTGCAACTTGCAACTTGCAACTTGCCACAAAGCAGGATTAAGGCAGGATCAGGTGCAGATCGCCAAATTCATGCCAGAGGTAGTGGTGGGCCAGGGCTTGCTGGTAGGTGTGGCACAGGTGATTACGGCCGCACAACGTTTCCAGCATCGCTAAATGGGTGGCTTCCGGTTCGTGCAGGCCGGTGAGCAGCCCATTCACGGCGCGGATGCCGCGTTGCGGGGTGATGATCACATCCGTCCAACCGCTGCCCGCATGGGTCATGCCTTCGCTGTCGGTGACGCTTTCCAGGGCGCGGATGACGGTGGTGCCGACGGCAATGATGCGTTTGCTTTGCTGCCGCGCCTGATTCACGGCCGTCGCCGTCACCGTCGGCACGCGATAATACTCCTCATACGGCCGTTCGTGTTCCTCCACGCTGGCCACGCCGGTATGCAAAATGAGCGGCAGCACCTGCACCCCTTTGGCCACCAGTTGGGTAATCAGTTCCGGCGTAAAAGCGCGCCCGGCGGAGGGCATTTCCGCGCTGCCAATCTCATTCGCATAGACAGTCTGGTAATAGCTAATCGGCCAGGCATCGGTCACATAACTGTAGCGGATGGGGAAGCCGTATTGCTGTAAATAATCGCCGAGCGGCAGGGGTAGTTGCAGAACTGCCAGCCACAACCGGACGCGGTGGTTGGTGAGGAAAACGCTCTGCCAGGAGGAGGTGAGGCGCTGCGCCGGGTTGTGGGGCGTGAGCAGCGTGACCAGCCCACCGCCGGGCAAGGCCAGTTGCTCCCCGGCACGGCCGTCAAAAAATGGGGTGGTGCTGTGGCCGCACGGCCGTCGCAGTTCCACACTCCAGATATCGGCAGGCAGGCGGGTGGAGAGGTGCAGTTCTAGCCGGGTACCGTCGGCCCGCAGCGCCGGCAGGGCGGCGTTCATCGTGCCGCTGGTGTTGATGACCACCACGTCTCCGGCTTGCAGGTAATGGGCAATCTGGTCAAAGCGGGTGTGGTACACCCGGTCATCCCGGTAATGGGAGACCATCAGCTTGACCTGATCTCGCGCCAGCCCGCGCGCTTCTGGCGGCTGCCCGGCTTCTAGTTCCGGCGGCAGGTCAAATTGTAGGGTGGGGGATTGGAGGGTGGTGAACATGGGATTTGTTGTGAAGCGTGACGAGTGACGAGTAATTTTACTCGTCACTCGTCACGCATCACGTTCTTCCGTCAGCAACTCCCGCGCCTGGTAACGGCCGTTCGGCCAATCCCCTTCCAGCAGGGTGACAAAGGCGGGCACGGCCGTTTCCGGCAGGGGGCGGTCGGAAATATCTTCGCCGGGGAATGCTTCCTGGTGCATCTGGGTTTGCATGTCGCCGGGGTCTACCCAGAAGACGCGCAGCGTGGGATTCTCTTCGGCCAGGATGGCGGAGAGGTGTTCCAGCGCCGCCTTGCTGCTGCCGTAGCCGCCCCAGCCGGGGTACGCTTCCACGGCGGCGTCGCTGGTGACGTTGATAATACGCGCGCCTGGTTTCAGTTGGGCGCGGACGGCCTGCAACACGGCCAGCGGCGCCATGACGTTTACCTGGTACACCTGCGCCAGCACGTCCAACGGGTAATCGAGCAGGTTGGGTTGGGGGCTGGGGCCTAGATAGCTGGCGTTATTGATGACGGCGTCCAGGCCACCGGCGGCTTGCGCGGCCACGGCCAATGCCTGCCGGTGCGCTTTGTCGGTCACGTCGCCGGGCACGGCCGTGACCTGTGTCAGCGCGCTCAATTCCCGGTGGATGGTTTGCAGGGTGGATTGGGTACGGCCGTTGATAATCAAATGCCAGCCGCGCTCTGCCAAAACCCGCGCCAACGCCAGCCCTAGCCCGCGCGTGACGCCGGTAATTAAAACGGTTGGATATAACTGATCTGGCATAATAGCCTCCTTTATGCACACGTTGCACTAATACGGTGATCGCTGATAGATGGCTCGTTGAACAGTGACATTCAGGCTGCTCATAATCTCTTGGGGATTGAATCCCCGGCTCTGAAATTCCGCCGCTGCTGCCTTCCTGGCATGTTCAAACGCCGCCTGATCCTGCCAGACTGCGGTCGTCACGATATTATGAGAGCTGTCGCCGTCACTCTTCTCGTAGATGTACCCCTCGATAAAACCGGGAAGGGTTCGCAGAAAGCTGGCGCTTTCCTTTACTTTTTCAATAAAGGCCGATCTAGATGCCTCTGGCACGACAAATGTGTCAATCAGTACAAGTTGCATAAAACCATCCTTTGGTAACTGTACAGGTCATTCCTGCGCAGGCAGGAATCCACGCATCTGGATACCCGCCTACGCGGGTATGACAGTCCAGAGATACCTGTATAGATATATCCTTTGAAAATTATGAATTATGAATGATGAAGCCCTTTGTTACCTGATAATAACGCAGGTGGCCGTTTGCCCACATCGGGCAACGGGACAGCAGGTGGGCACGTAATAAGGACAGGTCTGGCGCCTGTCCTTCTGGGCAGGTGACACTACCAGGTTAGTAAGGAAGAGGATAAAATAGCCCAAACAGTTTGGAATTGTCCTTGTGTGAGATATGAGTAAACCCTGGAGTCGTTCTACCCGATATCTGGTTTTAATTCTGCTGCTGATTCTTTCTGCGTTTTTGCTCTACCGGGCGCGGGCACTGTTGGGGCCGATGGCGGTTTCGGCGTTGCTGGCCTTCATTTTGAACCCGGTGGTTACTTTTGCCCATGAGCGGATGAAGTTGCGGCGGGCGCTGGTGGTGCTGTTGGTTTATCTGGCGTCATTGGCGGGTATTGTGTTGATAGGGGTGGTGGTGGTGCAGGTGATTTCGCAGCAGACCACCAGTCTGGTGGCCGAATTTCAGGCGATGCTGCAACAAATTCAGACAACGTACCTGGATCACCCCTGGATGATTATGAATATCCCCATCCAGCCGACCTGGCTGTTCCCCCAATCCTCCGCGGAGATAGCGCCCGACCTGCTGCAAGCGGATGTGATCTTCCAGATTTTTCAGGCAACCACGACGAATTTTGGTTGGATTTTGGTGGTGATTGTGACCACCTATTATTTGCTGCTGGATTGGGGCAAATTACGGGAATGGTTGTTTGGTTGGCTGCCGGCGGGGTATGAGGCCGACGGCCGTCGTCTCTACGAAGAAGTGCGGCATGTGTGGCGGCGTTATTTTCAGGGGCAGTTGCGGCTGTCAATCATTGTGGGTTTTTTAACGGCCGTGGGCGCGCTGATCATTGGCCTGCCCGGCGCGGTGGTGTTTGGTATTCTGGCGGCGGTGTTCGACGTGCTGCTGTCGGTGGGGCCGGCGATTGTCATTGCCATTGCCACGGCCGTGGCTCTCTTCACCGGCTCTACCACCTTGCCCATTGCTTCCAACTTGTTGTTTGCCCTGCTGGTGCTGGCCGTTCTGTCGCTGATCCAGATGTTAGAAAACATCTGGCTGCGGCCGCGCATTATGAGCAACAGCCTGAACATTCACCCGGCCGTTGTTTTTATTGCCATCATCGCCTCCCTGGCCCTGGCCGGGGTGCTGACGGCCCTGGTCATTGTGCCCGTCATCGTTTCGGTGGGCATCATCGTCAAATATATTTACTTCAAGTTGTTTGAGATGGACCCCTGGGAGAACTGGTAATTGGGTAATTGAGGTAATTGCCTCAATTACCCAATTACCCAATTACCTATTTACTCACCATCGGCAGGAAGGTCTGTTGCAGCAATGGCCGTACCAAAAACAGCCCCTCGGTGCGGTCGCTAATGGCAATGACCCCACTCTCGAAGTAAGGATAGACAGCCCACGCGCCCTGTTCATGCCCGGCCTCATTGTTCGGCGCAAAATTGTCAAAGTACGCCGCCTGCGTCAACGTCCCCTCGGCAATGTGGCGCAAATCTAAAATACGAAGCCCGGCGCGTAAATTGCCAATATAGGCATAATCGCCGCGAATCCAGATATTGTGGTCGCTGCCGGTGGTGGGGCCGGTGTAAATGACCGGGTCTGCGGGAATGTTGTCCAGGTCAGACGTATCCCAGATGAAAACGCGCGTGTTCGAACCGTAGTGGTGTTCATCATCCATGTCCACCGAGAGGAAATAGCGGTGATCTTCGGTGAACCAGGCGCTATGGCTGCGGGCAGCGTTGTGGTAGGGGCGAATAGCCAGCGTGACCGGATTTGTCTTGGAAGTGACATCACCCACGACCACATTATCATCACTGGCGATGGCGCAGATTTCCCGCCCCTGGTAATCGGGGTCTGGCCCATGGTACAACACACATTGCAGGTCAGAGGCAATGCCGCCAGCGCCATAACAACCGGCATCCACCGGGTTCAGCGGGTCTTGCAGGTCAATCATCACCGTGCCTGTGTTGCACGTGCCCGCGCCGCGCCGCACCACGTAGGCGTAGCCGGTATCCTCGTGGATGAAGATGTTGTGCCCGTCTACGATGCCATTATAATG
This sequence comes from Anaerolineae bacterium, assembly GCA_019637635.1. GTDB lineage: Bacteria > Chloroflexota > Anaerolineae > Promineifilales > Promineifilaceae > CAADGU01. The sequence goes on along the minus strand of JAHBVI010000110.1, from coordinate 4,295 downwards.
GGCCGTTTCGCTGAACGTGGTGGGGGTGGTAATGCCCCGCAGTGTGGTCAGGTCAAAAATCTGCATCCCATTCTGGCTGGGGGCATCGGCAATGATGTAGGCGTAGTTTTGATACACTTTCATGTCCCGGAAGGGAGAGAGGGTGGCGGTGAGGAGATGTGTGGGCAGCAGCCCCAGATAGGTGGGGGTGTAGGGGTTGCTTACGTCTATAAAAGCGGTGCCTTCCTGTAGGCCTAACAGCACGTACTCTTTGTTTGTTTCCGGGTCCGTCCAGCCCCACAAGTTAGCGACCAGGCTGTTGGTGATGGTGGCGCCCACTTCCATTTTGGAGGTGAACGAGAGCAGGTCTGTCCGGTCACAAGGGTAACCGGCAGCCGTGCCGTTTTGGCAGGTGGCGGCGCTGGCGCCGCTTTGGGCCATGAGCTGCTGCTGCCGGATGAGGGCGGTGAGGGCTAACAGCAGCACGGCCGTCAGCCACAAAACTCGATGCGTTCGTTGGGACATGTACAAACTCCTTTGCAGAATTGTGAATATATGAGGGATGAATTATGAAATTCATCTTAACGGTTACAATTATGGCGCTTTTTAATGACCTGACAAAAAGGAACCCTTTATGATTCGTCGAATACTCACATTGTCCCTGGTGTGTGCGCTGCCGCTGGTGCTGGTAGGTATTGTCACGGCCGTCTTCGCCCATACCTCTCCCACCAATTACCGATTACCGATTACCGATTACGGATCACCGATTACCGATCACGGATCGCCCATCTACGGTACCTACCTCGGCGGCGACCTGCCCGACTACGGCCACAGCATTGCCGTTGATCCGGCCGGCGGCGTCTATGTGGTCGGGCGGAGTGAATCTACCAACTTCCCCACCGGTACCCAGACATTAGCGCCCAATCATGGCATTGATGCTTTCATTGCCAAATTCAACCCGGATGGCAGCCAGGCAGATTATATTTTTTGGTTTTACACCCAGGTCTTTTTTGCGCTGGACGAAGCGACCGGTGTGGTGGTGGATGACCAGGGCTATGCCTATGTGGTGGGCAACACGGCTTCTGATGACTTTTGCTCTCTCTTTGGCGACGTGCCTGGTTATGACACCACCTATAACGATAGCGGTGATGGATTTCTGCTGAAAGTGCAGGCCGATGGCAGCGGCCTGGTTTACTGCACATTCCTGGGTGGGGCGGAGCCGGATCGGGCGATGGCAGTGGCTATTGACGACCAGGGCAATGCTTACGTCGCCGGCAGCACCACGTCTGCCGATTTTATCACCAGTACCAACAGCGTGAACAACGCCCCATTTGGGGGACGGGATATGTTTTTGCTGGTGCTGGATGCGGCGGGCACGGCCGTACTCCATGCTTCGCGTCTGGGCGGCAGCAATCAGGATGAAGGGCGGGCCATTGCCCTGGATGATGCCGGTAATGCCTTCGTTACCGGCTGGACTAATTCCGATGACTTCACCACCACAGTTGGCGTCTTCGGGCCAACGTCGCTCGGCGAATTTGACGCTTTCCTGGTGAGCATCAATGTCCATACGCCGACCTTGCGCTACGCCACCTACCTGGGCGGCAGCGGCGAAGACCGGGCCTATGGGGTGGTGGTGGATGCCGCCGGTAATGCTTATGTGGGTGGCGTCACGTATTCGGCCAATTTTCCCACTACGCCTGACGCTTTGGGTGTTGATCTTTCCGGCATAAGTGATGGTTTTGCGGCAAAGGTAGACCCACAGGCTGCCACTTTGCGTTACAGCACATTTTTAGGCGGCAGCCTGGCAGACCAGGTGAATAGCCTCACATTGGATGCGGATAACAATTTGTTTGCCACCGGCGAAACCTGGTCGGCCGATTTCCCTGTTTCGCCGGACGCCTGGATGCCGGCGCTCACAGGGGAGCAAAGTGCTTTTTTGGCCGTGTTAAACCCCACCGCCCGCCAGCTTGCCTATGGCACGTTTGTGGGCGGCAACAATTGGGACAAGGGGCTGGCGGTGGATCGGGGGGCAGACGGCCGTGTCTACCTGACCGGTGGTACTCTTTCCACCGATTTTCCCATTTCACCCAATGCTTTTGCCATCACCCACAGCGGCGAATATGACGCCTTTTTCACCAGCCTGGTAGTGACGGTGACCAACCACGTGGCGGCTGATTTCACGGCCGTGCCCACCGTTGGCCCCGCGCCCCTCACCGTCCAGTTCACCAACCTCTCGTTGGGCGAAATTCTCACCACCACCTGGCACTTTGGCGATGGCCAGACCAGCAGCAGTTTCAGCCCCGGCTACACCTATATCCAACCCGGCAGCTACACCGTCACCCTCACCATTGCCGGGCCGGACGGTATGGACAGTCTCAGCCAACCGAATGCTGTGCAGGTATTATGGCCTCTTTACTTGCCCGTTATCCGTAAACCGTAAACCGTAATCGGTAATCCGTATTCCGAAGTCGGATTACGGATTACCGATTACGAGATATAATTCCCGCATGAAACCAAACTACCCTCCTCGCCTTCCTATCGCTCATCTGCCTACGCCGTTGGAAAAGTTGGAGCGGCTCACCAGGCATTTAGGCGGGCCGGACATTTACATCAAGCGAGATGACCAGACCGGGCTGGCTGGCGGCGGCAACAAAACGCGCAAACTGGAATTCCTGGTAGCCAACGCCCTGGCGCATGGTTGCGACCACCTGATCACCACCGGGGCGGCGCAAAGTAACCACTGTCGCCAGACGGCCGCTGCCGCCGCCAAATATGGTCTGGGGTGTAGTCTGGTGCTGCGCGGGCAGCCGCCGGCTGCCGTCACCGGCAATCTGCTGCTCAATCAACTCCTGGGTGCGCACCTCTATTGGACCGGTGAGCGGGAACGCAGCCAGGTAATACCCGAAGTGGTGGCGGAAGTAGAGACGATGGGGCGCAAGCCGTATGTGATTCCATTGGGTGGCTCTAATGTTTGGGGCGCAACGGGGTATGTGCTGGCCATGGAAGAGTTGGCTGCTCAGTTGAGCCAGGCGAATGTGAACGTTGATTTTATCATTGTGGGCAGCAGCAGCGGCGGCACGCAGGCGGGTATGGTGTTGGGGGCCAGAGTGGTGGGGTTTCACGGCCGTATCATTGGCATCAGCATAGACCACCCCGCGGAAGAGCTGCAAATGCATGTGGCCGCCCTGGCCACAGCCACGGCTACCCATTTGGGATTGGGGACTACGGCCGTTGCCGACCTGGTAGACGTGAATGACGATTATCTGGGCGGGGGGTACGCCGTTGTGGGCGAAGCCGAACGGGAAGCGATCCGCATGGTGGCCCAGCTAGAAGGCATCTTGCTCGACCCGGTGTACACGGGCCGGGCCATGGCTGGCCTCATTGACCTCATTCGCTGGGGCGCGTTCACGCGCGGGCAGTCTGTCCTCTTCTGGCACACCGGCGGCGGCGCCGCCCTACCCGCTTTTGCCGACAAATTGCTGTAACGCGATTTGTCCACCGATAACCGATTACCGATTACCCTCCCCCCTCTCATCTCCCGCCAGCCACCAACTGGCAATCAAGGCAATCCACGCTCCCAGGCTGGCACTGAGCAGGTGCAGCGCCCCCAGGTTTAGCAATTCCAGGTTGATAAAATCTCCCAAGAAGTGGCCTACGGCAAAACCCACCCAGGCAGCCAGCACATACAGGATAATGCGCCGCGCCGGGCCACCCATGATCAGGTGAAAACCCGCGCCATAAGCCGTCGCCAGCAAAAAGCCCAATATCACCCCGGAAGCGTTGATCATGCGTTTTCCATTCTTGGAGATTGGGAGATTGGGAGATTGAGAGATTGAATCTCCCAATCTCCCAATCCCTCAATCTCGGTAATAATGCCGCCGCCCAAGACCGTGCCACCATCATAAAACACAGCCGCCTGCCCGGCGGTGATGCCAAAGACGGGTTCGTGGAAGGTGCAGCGGACACGGCCGTCGCCTATATCCTCGGCCATCCCCTCTACCGCTTTGGCTTTGTACCGGATTTTGATTTGTACGGGAAGGGGAGTGGTGGGGGTACGGCCGTTGACCCAATTCACCTGCCGCGCCACCAGCGTTTGCTGCCCTAATTCCTCATATGTACCCACAATCAGCGCATTGTGGGCCACATCCTTACGCAGCACAAAAACCGGCTGCCCGGTAGTAATGCCCAGCCCCTTGCGCTGCCCAATGGTGTAAAACGCCAGCCCCTCATGTTGCCCTAGTTCCTGTCCCGCCCTATCTAAAATCGGACCGGGGCGCGCTGCCCGTTGGCTGTACTCCCGTAAAAAGCGGCGGTAG